>VGYQ01000004.1 GCA_016872915.1 Planctomycetota bacterium
GCGATTGATTTGCACTGGGTGATACTCCTCAGTTTGACAAACAAATTACGAACAAGGGCAAGAGTCCCCAAACCTAACACCGCCCCTGCCAGAATCAAGTCAACCACGCAAATTTTTTGGCCACTTTCCACACCATCCACCCGTTCTTCGCCATTATGCCACCGCCCGCGCGCGCACGAGGCATCCCCTGCTGGGCGAGTTCTCGAGCCTGCGAACGCGGACCGCAGGTCCGTGGAGCAGGCGAGAGCTGTCTGAGCCCCAGCAGGGTGCATGCCGAGTGCGCGCGCGGACCAGTCGCGCCGAATGCGCGAGGACTGCGCGCCGAAGGCGCGGATCAGGTGCGCCGCGGACGCGCAGGCGGCTGTGCAAATGACCCCAATGGGATTTGAACCCATGTGTCCTCCTTGAAAGGGAGGTGTCCTGGACCAGGCTAGACGATGGGGCCGAGGCTGAATGCGCCGCACCTTGCGCAGTATTCACTTGAAACGTTTGCTGTCAGTGCGGGGCGTTCCTGTGGCAGTGGTGAACTACCGAATCGAATGACCCCAAGGGGATTTGAACCCCTGTTCCATCCGTGAGAGGGATGTGTCCTAGCCGGGCTAGACGATGAGGCCAACGGGAGAAGAGTATAGCGTTGCAAGGATTGAAGGCAAGATGAACCGCATGACGGATCAGGCAACAGACACGGCAGATGTGGTGACAGTGCTCTGTCCCACCGCGTTCGAGGCATCGCGCGTGCGCGCGGCGCTCGGGCGGGCTGGGTGCGATGCGAGGGTGCGCTGCGTTGGCGTGGGTGCGCATGCGGTGAGTCGATGGGCGGCGCGCGAGCGTGCGCGTGGTGCTGCCTTGCCTGCGCGCGGTGCGGTTGTGCTTCTTGCTGGTTTGGCGGGTGGACTGCGCGCGCCATTTGTGCGTGAGTCGGTGTGGTATGCGTCGAAGGTTTTGTCGAGTGATGGACGGGTGTTCGTGCCACCGCTCGGCGGAGTTGGTACGGGTGATGCCGCGTGTGCGTGCGTGGTGTCGGTGGAGCGCGTGTGTGGCAGTCGTGTGGAGAAGGCGGCGCTTCATGCGCGCACGGGCTGCGATCTTGTGGATCTGGAGTCAGGCGGGTTCTGCGAAGTGGCCAGTGCGCTCGGTTGGCGGTTTGGTGTCGTCCGCGGCGTAAGTGATGGTGCAGCGGATGCGTTGCCTGCGTGGATGACGGATCTGGTTGGGGTGGATGGATCGCTCGCGGGACCTGCGTTGGTGCGCGCGCTGGCGGCGTCGCCGCTGCGAGCGGTGAGGCTTGCGCGCTGGGGCGCGTTGTGCGGTCGTGTTCTATCGAGTGTTGGTGTCGTGACTGCGGGTCTCGCGGCTGCGGCAACGACGCGCCGCACGCTGCTCTTTGGAGGCACCTTCGATCCGCCGCACCGCATGCATGTGCGGATGGCGGCGGATGCGGCGCGACTGCTTGGATGTGCGCGGATTCTTGTGGTGCCGGCGGGGCGGGCGCCGCTGCGCGGGGCGGGTTCGGATGGTGGCGCGGGGCGCGAGGAGCGGCTGGCGATGGTGCGCCTTGCGTTTTCGCAGGTGGCAGGTGTAGAGGTGGATGCGCTCGAGATGGAGCGCGAGGGCGAGTCGTTCACGGTGGACACGCTCGCGTTCGTGGCAGCAAGGGATCGGCTGACGCGCGCGGATCTTGTGCTGCTGATCGGCGCGGATCAGGCGATGCAGTTCGATCGGTGGCGGTCGTGGCGGCGGATCGCGGATGAGCTGGCGCAGGTGGCGGTCGTGCCCCGGCCGCCTTGGGATGCACCCTCGCTTGCGAAGGCGCTGGCGGAGAAGTTCGCTGCGCTTGGCTGCGATGGCGAGGCGTGGGGGCGGACGGTGCTGCCGATGCCGGCGGTGCCGATGTCGGCAACCGAGCTTCGCGCACAGTGGCGCGGCGTTGGCGATGGCGTTCAGGCGCTGGCTGCGACGAGCGACATGCTCGACCCCGCAGTGGCGCGTTTCATCCGGGACCGGCGGCTGTACCAAGGGGCGGATTCAGCGAGTGCGCCTACGATGGGGTGAATGTCGCGAGCCAAAGGACCCACGACTAGTGCCGTCGAACGCGTGGCGTTCGTCAGTCTCGGCTGCCCGAAGAATCTCGTCGACAGCGAGAAGATGCTCGGCCTGCTCGCGGCAGATGGCCTGCAGCTGGTGAACGAGGATCAGGCACCGGATGCGTTGGTAGTCAACACCTGTGGCTTTCTCGAAGCGAGCAAGGATGAATCACTTGGCGTGATCCGCGAGGCGATCGAACGCAAGAAGCGCGGAGACCTGAAGCGGGTTGTTGTGGCAGGCTGTCTCGTGCAGCGCCACCGTGCAAAGATGCTGGAGTGGGCGCCGGGCATCGATGCTTTGATTGGTGTTTTTGACCGCGATCATGTTGTGGATGCTGTACGTGGTGCGCGCACCGAACGCACGGGTCTTGGTGATGCGACGGAACGCCCTGGGTATTGGATCTCATCAAATGCCTTGCTCGCCGCGGCGGAGCGCGGACGAGAGACGGTTGGACTCACGGTGCATGGCAAAGATGGGCTCGGCATCGGCTACTTCGAGGGCGATGAGGGGCGCTTCCGCCTCACGCCGCGCCACTGGGCGTACTTGCGGGTGAGCGAGGGATGCAATCAGCGCTGCTCGTTCTGCACGATCCCGTCGATCCGCGGCAAGATGCGCTCGAAGTCTGCTGACGCCGTCGCGGCGGAAGCGCGCGGCTTGATGCGTGATGGCGCGTTCGAGCTGAACCTGATCGGGCAGGACACGACGAGCTGGGGGATGGACATCGGCGATGCATCGGGGCTCGTCGGTCTGCTCGAGCGGCTCGACGGCGTGGTGCAAGAACACGGCAGCGGCTGGCTTCGGCTGATGTATGCGTATCCGTCGAACTTCACGAGCGAAATGATGCAAGCGATCGCACGACTGTCCGGTGTGGTGAAGTACATCGATATGCCCCTGCAGCACGCAACGGACCGAATGCTGGAGCGAATGCGCCGGCATGTGACTGCGGCGCATCAAGAACGCGTGGTCGAAGAGCTGCGTGAGCGGATCCCTGGCATGGCGATCCGTACCACCTTCATCACCGGCCACCCCGGCGAAACGGAGGAAGATCATGAACGCCTCTGCGCGTTCATTGAGCGCGCACAGTTCGATGCGCTTGGTGTGTTCCGCTACTCCCCCGAGGATGGGACACCTTCGGGCACCATGCATGCCGATCCCTCGCTTCGGGTGGACGCGGAAGTTGCGGCGCGCCGGGAGGCAGAGATCATGGAACTGCAGCAGTCGATCGCGTTTGAGAACGCACGCTTCGTCGCGGATCAGCGATCGGAGTTCGATGTGCTGATTGACGGGGCTTCCGCGGCGCGCGTGAAGGGTCGCGCGACGACAGGAGTGACGCGCGGCAAGATGCATCTGTATGTGGGGCGCGCGTATCACCAGGCGCCGCAGATCGACAGCGTGACGCATGTGGCGAGTCGTTCACCCCTCACGCCTGGCGAGCTGGTTCGGTGTACGGTGGTGGATGCAGACGGTTACGATCTGATTGCTCAGCCCACGAGCGATCTCGATCCGTCGATCCCGCTGCCCGTACTCCGATCATGAACCAAACCCCCTTCGCAATCCTCCTGGCAGTGGCCGTGGCTCTCGCCGCAGCGGTGAGTGGGCATGCGTCCACACAACAGTCTGCACCACCCATCATCCCCAAAGGTGCGAAGCTCGACATCGACCCAACCGAACAAATCGATTTCACGGGCTGGTGGTCGAACGGCTCTGTACTGCTCCAAGTGCGAAGCGATGGGTCTTTCCTGTTGTGGGATCAACCCAATCGCTACCGCGAGCCGACGAAGCGCGGGCGCTGGCACCGGCAGAACTACCGCACGTTCTGGATCGAGCCCTACTTCGACCCCAAGACACCTGGGAACGCCCCGCCACGAACGCGCTGTGCCTTGCGGCGCACGGATGGCGTTCTGCTGCTGGATATGGGCGATGCGATCGGCCTTGCTCAGTCGGCAACACCCCCGGTTGCGCCTGAGGATGCGCATGTCGGCAAGTGGAACGGGCCGGGCGGCACGCTTGATCTTCGATCGGACGGGTCCTACGCGCTCACGGCTGCGCCACTGCCCAACTCTGCTGCACAGCCCTCGGTTCTGAGCGGTCGCTGGACCTTCGACGGCAAGGTGATCCAACTGTTTCGCGGCGAAGAGCGCGATGCACCACTGCGATGTGTTCCAGTCACTCGCCCAACCAGGCCGAGCGCGGATGGAAGCGTGTCGAGCGAGACAGTGGCGCTGACCACACCCATCGGAGAACTGCGCCGCTTGCCGACCAACTCCAAAGATGCCGTGAAGTGAAGTGAAGTGAACGCGATCAGCGCTCGGGACGCTGGATCATGAGTTCCTTGAAAATGTCGTCCGTGAGATCCATCCCCTGCGGATACCGCAGGAACGGACGCGCTTGCACTGCGACCATCACCGCACCGACATCGCCCGCTTCGAAGGGGCGATCGGCAGGGACGAATCGGAAGACCAGATCGACGCGTCGCCGATCCGCGACCACTTCGAGCGCTACGAGCATCTCGCGGTACGCCTTTTCAATCTGCTCCGCCATGTGCTTCGCCTGAATCTGCTGCAGGGCCATCCGCCACTTCTCAAACTCCTGCTGCAGCTCGACGAACTCGTCGCGCGCCTGATCGAAGTTCGGATCATCCTGCTTGATGTCGGGATACTTCGCCCGGAGCGCCTTGTCGCGCTGCTCGAATGTCTCCCCCTGCGACTGCGCCTCCTGCTCGAATGTCTTTCGCTCCTCCGTGTAACGATCCGTCGCCAGAATCGCCTTGATGACGGGATCGATGTGAACGCACCCGACACTCCAGGCGCGCGCGGTGGCATCATCCGACCAACCGATACGGCCTTCGTTGTTGCGGACAATCAGCGGTGCGTCCTTGCCGCTCAGCACGAGCGCATCCGCCGGCCCGAGATCAGCGGGGAACAGACGCGTGGCATCGACGCTCGTGCCGCCGATCGTCCATGCCACCAGCGCACCTGCCGCCCCCGCCACGAGCGCACCGAAAGACTGTGCGAGCACTCTGCGCATCACTCCTCCTTCGGCGCAGTGATGTTCATCTCGCGCAAGATGTCATCCGTGATATCGATCGACTCTGGAACGCGCACGAATGTTCGGCTCATCATCTGCTGCACAATCGCGTCTTGATCACCGGGGCGGATCTTGTCGGTGGGCGGAATGAATCGCAGCACCAGATCTATCTTGCGCCTGTCTGCCACGACATCCACGGCATCGCGGACCTGCGTATACGCATCCTGATACTGCCGGGAGTTGAGTGCGTCCAAATCGGCCTGCACGCTCTCGTTCCACGCGGAGAATTCCGCTTGAAGCGCCTCGAATTCTTCCCGGGCGGCCGGAAAGTCAGGCGAGTCCTGGTCGATTGACTTGGCCTTCTCGACGAGCACGCGGTAGCGCGCTTCGAACTCCTTGCCCTTCGCTTCGTTCGCTTCCGTCAGCTGGTCGCGCTCCTTCTCGAACGCATCACTCCGCATCAGCGCCGACATGATTCGTCCGACATGCAGTGTGCCGAAGGAATGGCTCCGTGCGGTTGCATCCTCCGCCCAACTGACGCGCCCACTGCGATTGCTCACGGTAAGCGTGCCGTCCTTCCCGCTCAGCACGAGCGCATCGGCAGGACCAAGATCACCCATCGCCGGCGCAGCATTCGCACCTGCGGGCTGATCCACTCGGAGAAGGAACGCTGTGAGAGCACTCGAGAGCACCGACGCGGCGACGATGGCAACTGTGGTTCGCATGAGCACAAGGCTATGCAAAGCAACGCCTTTGGGTGCCCTGCCGCGAAATCAACGGTCGAATGTTCACTCCCCCTGCTCGAGCACGGCCAGGAACGCTTCCTGCGGGATCGACACGGAGCCGATCTGCTTCATGCGCTTCTTGCCTTCCTTCTGCTTTTCAAGCAGCTTGCGCTTGCGGGTGATGTCGCCGCCGTAGCACTTCGCGGTGACGTTCTTGCGCATCGCAGAGATCGATTCACGCGCGATGATCTTGCCGCCGATGGCGGCCTGCAAGGCGATCTCGAACTGGTGGCGGTCGATCTGCTTTTTCAGTTTCGCCAGAATTGCGCGACTGCGCTGCTCCGCGGTCGTTCGGTGGCAGATCAGGCTGAGTGCCTCCACAGGATCTCCGTTGACCAGGATGTTGACCTTCGCGAGATTGTCCGCTCGGTAGGCGACAACCTGATAGTCCATGGTGCCGTAGCCGCGGGTGATCGACTTCAGCTTGTCGTAGAAGTCGTAGATGATCTCCGCCATCGGCAACTCATAGTCGAGAATCTGCCTGCCTTCGCCGAGGAACCGCTGTGCCTTGAACGTGCCACGGCGACTGTCGCAGAGCTTGATCAGATCGCCGATGTTCTCGGAGGGGCACATGATCTCAAGCTTCGCAATCGGCTCGCGGATCTCGGCGATCAGCGACGGGTCCGGGAGTTCCGATGGATTGTGAATCTCCACTTCCTCGCCTGCGGTCAGCTTCACGACATACTTCACGGTCGGCGCGGTCTGCACGATCTCCACGCCACCCTCGCGTTCAAGCCGCTCCTGCACGATGTCCATGTGCAGCAGCCCAAGGAATCCACAGCGGTATCCGAAGCCGAGCGCCTCCGAGTGCTGCACCTCAAAGGTGAAACTCGCGTCATTCAGGTTGAGTTTCTCGATTGCCTCACGCAGCGCCTCAAAGCTTGCCTTCTTGCCCGTGCCCGCCTCCGCATCGGCGCTGGACGGGTAAAAGTCGCAGAACACCATCTGTTTCGGCTCTTCGTAGCCGGGCAGCGCCTCATCGGCTGGGTTCCCCTCGAGAGTGACGGTGTCGCCCACCCGCACGTCCTTCAGACTCTTGATGCTTGCGCTGATGGAACCCACCTGTGCCCACCCGAGCTCCTTCACGCGCGTGACGTGCGGCGTGTAACGATTGAGTTCGCTCACGGCGAAGGTGCGTCCGGTTCCCATCATGCGAATCTTGTCGCCGACGCGCAGGACGCCATCGAAGATGCGCACGTACACGACCACGCCTCGGTAATCGTCGTACTTGGCATCGAAGATCAGCCCACGAAGTTTGTCGGTGCGTGGCGGCCGCGGTGCGGGCAACTTGCGACAGATCAGATCCAGCAGTTCCTGAATGCCCTTGCCTGACTTGGCCGAGACGCTGACGCAGTCTTCCGCGGGCAGTCCGAGGACCTGCTCCACCTCCATCGCCACGCCATCCGGATCTGCCGCAGGCAAGTCGATCTTGTTGATGACGGGGATCAATTCCAGTCCCGCTTCGACCGCGAGATATGCATTCGCGACCGTCTGCGCCTGCACGCCCTGCGTGGAATCGACCACGAGCACCGCTCCTTCGCACGCCGTGAGCGCACGGCTGACTTCGTATGTGAAGTCCACATGTCCCGGGGTATCGATGAAGTTCAGCTCGAAGTCGCGTCCGTCGCAGGTGTGATGCACGGTGACAGCACTTGCCTTGATCGTGATGCCCCGCTCGCGCTCAAGATCCATCGAATCGAGAAACTGTGCGCGTGCCTCGCGCGCGGAGACCGCGTTCGTGGCCTGCAGCAGCCGATCGGCGAGCGTGCTCTTGCCGTGGTCGATATGGGCGATGATGGAAAAGTTGCGAATGTCCATACAGGGGCTTGAGTGTTCGCCAGCGAAGTCCTGAAGTGTAGTGCGGTTCCCTCGCGCAGCCCGCGCAGGGCGTTCACTGGGGGGAATCTGCTCGCGCGGACGCGGCGGCATCGATGGCGCGCAGCAGCTGCTGGACGAGGACGGTGCGCACCGAATCCATGGTGGGAGCCGCGTCGCCCAGTTCGCGCTGCATGCTGGTGACGGTGCGCCCATGCAGTCCACAAGGAACGATGAGATCGAATTGGCGCAGGTCTGGATTCACATTCAGCGCGAGTCCATGCATGGAAATCCAACGCGAAAGTCGCACGCCGAAAGCGCAGATCTTGGCGCCACCGATCCAGACGCCCGTGGCACCTTGTTCACGCGCACCCACCAGATCGAACATCGTCAGCGTTTGAATCACTGCCTCCTCGAGCATGCGCAAGTAGCCATGTACCCGCAGCCCAACGAGATTCAAGTCGATCACGAGGTACGCCACGATCTGCCCTGGACCGTGCCATGTGACATCGCCGCCACGGTCGGTTTCGATGCGCTGAACGCCGAGGGATGCGAGGCGTTCATCGGAAACCAGCACATGTGTCGGCGCGTCCGCGCGCCGCGTGACCGTGATCACCGGCGGCACATGTTCCACGAGAAAGATCGTGCCCACGGGATATGGCGTCTCGCCTGCCGCGGTCGCGCGCTGCGCCAACAGGCGTGCGTGCTCCGCGCGCTGCAGTTCATAGGCGGCCGAATAGGAGATGCGCCCAAGATCCTGCACGCGAACGAGCGGCGCGCGACCGTCGCCGCCGTGGTGCGTTCCAACTGCTCCCATGACGCACGCGATCCTACGCGCAGGCTTATGCTTTCCTCCTTCTTATGCCGACCATCCATCCGAGCGCGATCATCGAGGGCGATGTCTCACTGGCCGAGGATGTGGTCGTTGGCCCGTGGTGTCACCTGCGCGGCGTGCTCGGTCCGCTGCGCGTTGGCGCGGGAACTCGACTGCGGTCGCGCGTGACGCTCGAGGGACCGCTCGATCTTGGCTCGGGAAACGATTTGTATCCGAATGTGTGCATCGGGGGTGCGCCACAGGATCTTGGGTTCCATCCCGAGACGCCTGGCGCCGGGCTGATCATCGGGGACAAGAATTTCTTTCGCGAAGGGGTGACCATTCATCGGCCCAAGACGGCAACTCCAGGGCGGATCGGGAACTCCAACTACTGGATGGCAAACTCGCACGCGGGACACGACTGCATCGTCGGGGACCACTGCATCTTCGCCAATGGCGCGCTCTTGGCGGGTCATGTTGAAGTGGCGGACCGAGTGATTCTTGGTGGCAACACGACGGTGCATCAGTTCACGCGCGTTGGGCGGGGCGCAATGATTGGTGGGTTGTGTGGAATTAGTCAGGACCTTTGCCCCTTCTTCATGGCGACCGCGGTGAATGTCACATCGGCAGTCAATGTGGTGGGCATGCGACGGCAGGGCGCAACGGCGTCTCAGATCGACACGGTACGGTGGATTCATCAGACCATCTGCCGCAGCGGGCTGTTGCTGAAGTCCGCCGTCGAGGTCCTCCGTTCACGAGCGGGCGATCCGCTGGTCGATGAATACCTTGCGTTCATCGCCGCCTCCAAGCGCGGGATCGTGACGACCCGTGGACGCACCTCGGCAAGCACCGACTGAACCACCCCCACGCTTCTTCCCAACCGACGACGCCATGGAAGGCACACACTTGTCGATGAATGCGCGCACCGCAGCCCGTGCTCTGTATTCGAGGTGCCTTTCATGAGCGCACAGGTCTGCGTTCTTGCGAGCAGTTCGCGCGGCAACGCAACGGCGATCTCCTTCGATACGAGCGGGCGGTTCATCTTGGTCGACGCGGGACTCACACCCCGCGGCGTGCGTTCTGCGCTGTCGCAGGCGCAGGCGGTCGGCAGTTTTCACACCCTTCGCGCGATCTTTCTCACCCATCTCGACCGCGATCATTGGTCGCCCGCTTGGACGCGCCAACTGAACCGTGCACCGGTGCCCGTTGTCGTGCGCGCGGAACATGCCGAAATGGCGCTGCGACTTGGGGTACCCAAGCACTGCCTGCGCGCCGTGCGCGGACGTTTCGCGCTCGGCGAAACGGCGCAGGCGGAGGCGGTCGAGGTGCCGCATGATGACGTGGGTTCTACTGCATTTCGCTTCGACTGTGAATCGGGGTCGATCGGGCACGCCACGGATCTTGGCGCGGTGGAGGATTGCCTGATCGATGCCTTCAACGGACTTGATCTCCTGTCGATCGAAAGCAACTACGACCTCGCCCTGCAGCAAGCATCCAGCAGGCCCTGGTTTCTGAAGCGACGCATCATGGGGGGGCGCGGCCATCTGTCGAACGACGAGTCCGCCGCCGCGGTGGCGCGCTTGGCGGCGGGCGGCACGATCCGTCAGTTGGTGCTGCTGCATCTGTCGATTGAATGCAACCGTCCTGCGATCGCTGTGGAGGCGATGACCGCGGCGGTTCCTGCGCTCGCCGCCACGATGGTGGTGAGCAAGCCGTTCGAGCCATCGGCCGTCCTGCGCGTGCGCCGCATGCAGGAGAATGCCGCAACCGTGCCGGCAGATTTAGCCGCGCTCGCATCGTCGCCGCTCCGCTAACCTTCTCGCGCTCCATGAGCGATGCCCTGACCCATGAATGTGGCTTGGCGCTCGTCCGCCTGCGCAAGCCAATCGAGTGGTACCAGCGGCAGTACGGCGATCCCGTGTGGGGACTTCGCAAGCTGTATCTGCTGATGGAGAAGCAGCACAACCGTGGGCAGGATGGCGCGGGCGTTGCAGCCGTGCGTTTCGATGCGCTGCCGGGCGAGCCATTCCTTGAACGCGAACGATCAGGCAAGCGCAATCCCGTGGAACGGCTCTTCGACGCTGCACTTGCACCCGTGCGCGCACTCGGCGACGAGGCTCTTCGCACGATGCCCGTCGCCGAACTCAAGCGGCGTGTCCCGATGCTCGGCGAGGTGCTGCTCGGACATCTGCGCTACGGCACATTCGGTGGTCGGTCTGCAGAGGCATGCCATCCATTCCTGCGCCGATCCATCGTGGCAAGTCGCAACTTGGCACTCGCAGGCAACTTCAACCTCACCAACGCACCCGAACTGTTCGACCTGCTTGTGCAGTATGGACTGGCTCCCGTTGGAGGCAGCGATACGGGCGTCGTGCTCGAGAAGATCGGCCACGCCCTTGACTGTGAGCATGATGCGCTCGTATCGACCGCAGGGCCAGGGTCGTTCAAGAATCTGGAGGGGCGTGAACTGGCCGGAGAAGTCAGTGCGCAACTCGACTACGGGCGCATCCTGCGCCGCGCGGCGGAGAAGTTCGATGGCGGCTACACGCTCGGTGCGCTCGTGGGCAACGGAGACTGCTTCGCCTGCCGCGATCCCGCGGGCATCCGACCTGCGTTCATGCTGATCACCGACGATGTCGTCGCTATTGCCAGCGAACGCCCTGCCCTCGCTTCGGTCTTCGATGTGCCCGTCGCCAGCGTCGAGGCGCTCGAACCGGGGCATGTGCTGACGGTGAAGCGCAGCGGTGAGATTCGCTCGCAGCGTTTCACGGCACCGAGCCCGATCCGCCAGTGCACATTCGAGCGAATCTATTTCAGCCGCGGCAATGACCCCGATATTTACGAAGAACGAAAGCGTCTTGGCATGCAGCTGGCACCGCGGATTCTCGATCGGCTCGGTGGTGATGTGGAGCATGCGGTGTTCTCCTTCATTCCCAACACGAGTGAAAGTGCGTACTTCGGCCTGGTGCAGGAAACGGAGCGCATCCTGCGCATGCGGGGTGCCGAGCGCGTCATGCGGATGCAGGCGCAAGGAGCTGTGTCGGAGTCGGAGATCATGCGACTGATGGATGTGCGAGTCCGTGCGGAGAAGGTCGCACACAAGGATCAGCGGCTCCGCACGTTCATCACGCATGACGCTGCGCGGCGCGATCTGGTGGCGCACGTGTACGACATCACGCATGGCACCGTACGCAGCGACGACACGCTTGTGGTGGTGGATGACTCGATCGTGCGCGGGACCACCCTGCGCGATTCGATCATCACGATCCTCTCACGATTGCATCCTGCGCGCATTGTGGTCGCAAGCAGTGCGCCGCCGATCATGTACCCCGACTGCTACGGCATCGACATGAGCCAGCTTGGGCGGTTCATCGCATTCGAGGCGGCGATCAGCCTGCTGCGCCAGCGGGGAGACGAGTCGGTGCTTCGCGATGTGGAGGCGCTGTGCCGCGAACAGGAATCACTGCCGCCAGAGCGCATGCGCAATCATGTGCGGCTCATCTACGACCGCTTCACGCATGATGAGATTTCGAACGAGGTCGCGCGGCTGATTCGCCCGCGCGGCGGAGAGTGGAATGGTCCCGTGGAAGTCGTGTACCAGACGATCGAAGGCCTGCGGTATTCCATGCCGGATCACACGGGGGATTGGTACTTCACGGGCGAGTATCCAACGCCGGGTGGAATGCGGGTGCTGAACCGGGCGTTCCTGAACTGGTGCAGCAAGAACGATTCGCGCGCCTACTGAGTGCGGGGGCGCAGTCGGGCGCCGGACGTGCGCCTGGCAGGTCCGAAAACCTTGGGCGCCTGTTCCGTGTGGCTTGACATGGGATGCTCCACGAGGTTCAATGCTCCGTTCCCCCATGGCACGCTATACAGGTCCAAAGGTCAAGCTTTCTCGCCGCGTCGGAGTTCCGATTGCGGACACGCCCAAGCACACTGCAAAGCGGCAGTTGACACCGCCCGGCATGCATGGCTTCCGCGGTCGTCGCGCCAAGCCCTACGGCATGCGCAAGGACGAGAAGCAGAAGCTGCGTTACCACTACAGCGTGCTCGAGCGGCAGTTCCGCCGCTATCTCGATCAGGCATCGCACAGCCGCGGCAACACGGGTGAAGTGCTGCTGCAGAACCTCGAACGCCGGCTCGACAATGTCGTGCGCCGCGCCGGATTCGCGCGAACGATCTGGGCAGCTCGGCAGCTCGTGGTGCACGGCCATGTGAAGGTGAACGGTGCAAAGGTGGACCGCCCCTCCTACGCCTGCGAGCCTGGCATGGTCATCACGATGCGCGATGGCGTCCACAAGCTTGTGCGCGAGACCATGGAAACCATGACTGGCCACATCGTCCCCGGTTGGATGGAAGTGAATCCTGCAGAACTCTCGCTGAAGGTGCTTGCGATGCCCTCGTCCGAGCAGATTCCATTCGATGTGAACACCAACCTGATCGTCGAGTTCTACCGCTGATCGTCCAACGCCTTTTGCTTGGGCGCTCGGACGACCAAAGTCCGCGCGCCCATTTTCATTCCCAGACTTTTCACGGAGCCAACGCATGCTGAAGTTCTTCCGAAAGAACGAGAAACTCACCCGCTGGATCCTTGTGGTCGGCATGACATTCCTGATGGTGTCATGGCTGGTGTTCGACCAGAGCAGCACGTTTCTCACGCAACTGCTCGAGGGGCGATCCACCTGGGCGACCACGCGCGATGGCGCCTCGTTCTCCGAGTCCGATCTGCGCCGTTTGCAACAGGAAACCCGTGTGATCGGCATGCTGGGCGATCCCATCGTGCGTCAGTTGCAGTTCGACAAGGACCCCGCGCATTGGTGTCTGTTGTCGAAGGAAGCAGCGGCTGCGGGGTTGGTCGGCGGCGCAGCGGATGGTCAGGCGCGCATCACCAAGATGGCGGCGGGCAACAATGTGCCCGAGGCAAACTTGATCGGAGCACTCTGCCGTGAGGGCGGAATGTCACCACGCGAGGTATTCGAAACGATCGCGAAGCTCAATGGCGTGGAGCGGTACATCAATCTCGTCCTGAGTGGCCCGACGCGAATGTCCGTCGTGCGCATTGAGCAGACCGCAGCGTCGCTGCTGAATGCCGTATCGGGGGAGGTGACGGTGCTCGATGGCGTCAATGCAAAGGTGGATGTGCCGACGCCGAGCGACGCACAACTCGCAGAGCAGTTGAAGGAGTATGGCGATCAAGCGCCGGGCGCGGGCAAGTACGGGTTTGGCTACAAGACAGCGGACCGGGTGCGATTGGAATGGCTCGTGGTACCGACAACTTCGGTGACCGCAGCGGTGGAGTCGAGCCCTGCCCTGTCCAACATCGAACTGCGCAAGTATTGGATCGAGAATCAGGCGGAGTTCGCTGCACCGCAGCTGGCAGCCACTTCCGAGGGCACATCGTTCGAGTCGAACCGAGATGCCGTTCGCGCCAAGGTGCTCACGAAGGCAAGCGCGGACAAGCGCGCAGAGATCGCCAAGTTCATCTCAGATCGACTGCAACTTTCAATGCGCGGCGTGGAACAGGTGAATGGCTACTACACGCTGCCCACGGACTGGAATACCAAGCAACTCAGCCTCTCCGTGCTGGCTGCAGAGGTCGCACAGAAGTTCAGCATCCCGCAGCCCTCGGTCGAGTCGCGCACTGAGGAGTGGATCGGTGTGAGTGATGTTGCCGCACTGCCCGTTCTGGGCGGTGCCACCACCAATCGCTTCGGATCTCAGCCTGTCGCGGCGATGCAGATCGTTCAGTCGCTTCGCGAGTTCGGTGGCAAGCCGACACTGGTCGCACAGGTGGCTGTGGCGGGTCCGGTCCTGCAGACCGCACTGGGGGACATTGTTGCGTTCCGTGTCACGGCGGCAGAAGCTGCCGCCGCTCCCGCGTCGGTCGATGCAGCGCGCGAAGCACTGACCAAGGATGTGGCTCGCATGGAGCGCTTCGAGAAGTTGGAGACGATGATTGCCGACATTCAGAAGCAGGCTGCCGATCAGGGGCTGTCCTCGGTCGCGCAGGCCTACGGAACCAAAGTGGAGCCATTCACCGACCTTCGTCAGGGTGAGAAGCAGTTCCTGCAGTACGGGCTCAAGTTCCCAGGTTCGCTGCCCACGCTCGGCGCTGATGCGGGAGCTGCGAAGGCAATCGTGCTGAAGGCCATGTCGCTGCCCGCAGGAAGGAATATCGCGGACTTGCCGATCGCCGATCGGACCGTGGTGGTTGCTGCGCCCGACAAGCTGGCGATCTTGGCAGCCCGAATCGACTCTGTCACGCCGATGCACCGCGGCGATCTCGCACCGCTGCTGACCAACGACCGCTTCAAGAATGTTGCTGCTTCGGAAATGTCCGATGGATCACCGCTTGATCTCTTTACGCTTGAGGCAATCACCGAGCGCCAAGGCTTCACGCTTGCGAATCCGCGACCCGACAAGGATTCCTCGGCATCGGGTGGCGCCGATGGTGCAACGGAGGCAAAGGACACGAAGGCAGAGAGTGAAACGAAGGCAACCCAGTCATGACCGAGTCGCCGCAGCCTGCCGTTCTGCCGACCATTGCCTACGACCTCTTTGCCAAGCTTGATCTTCGTGTGGCGACGATTGTGAGCGCGGAACCACATCCGAATGCGGACAAGCTGCTGAAGCTTCGCCTCGATGACGGCACGCCGGAGGGGCGTCAGGTCTGCGCCGGAATCAAGGCGTGGTACGAGCCGACAACACTGGTCGGACGACAGGTGATCATCGTCGCGAATCTTGAGCCCCGCATGCTGCGCGGCGAGACGAGCGCAGGCATGATCCTTGCGGCGAGCGACCTCAAGGAAGGCGCTGCGCCCACGGGCGATGGAAAGCCTGGCGCCGATGCACGCGATGTACTGCTGTTGACGGTGGACCGCCCCGTCAAGGCAGGTTCCAAAGTCAGTTGAATACCCCCCGCGTTCGCAGGCGCGCCCCGCACGCTGCAGCGCGCGTCAGACGCCCACGGCCAGCGCGTCCCGATCGCTGAGCATGCCGCCATCGGTGCGTGGACGCACCGTGCCGTCGCGGCGCCAGGATCGCTCGCAGCGTGGCTCCGCGCGCAAGTCCTCAATCTCGACCGCCGCCAGATTGCCATCAAGCCGCACCCGTGAGACACCGCAGGCGTCCGCGAGTTCTGCCGCGAACGGCGCGAGCGTTCCCTGAGGATCCGGAATGACCGCTGCCGCATCGAGCGGGTTTTCAATCCCACGCTGCTTCGCCGCTTCGAGCGCCTTGGATACGGCGGTGCACGCATCCATGACGGACTGCCAGCGAGGATCTCGTGGCGCATCGAGGCCGAGATGCACTTGTGCGAACAGCAGCGGTGCGTTCTCGCCGTGCAGCGCGCGCCAAGCCTCCTCGGCAGTGTGCGGCAAGATCGGCGCGAGCAGGCGACACAGGACTTCAACGGCCATGCGCATCACCGCCTGCGTACTGCGGCGACGAGGACTGTCGGCGCGGTCACAGTACAGACGGTCCTTCACGGCGGCGCAGTACGCCGCCGAGAGCGTCTCATTGCAGAAGTTGAAGATCGCCAAGTGTGCGCGGCGGAAGTCGAAGTCTCGGAACGCCGCACGCACATCGCTCTCGAGCGCCGCGAGTTCGCCGAGCATCCAGCTATCGAGCGTCTCGCGTGGTGTGGCGGCGGCAAGACGCTGCGCTTCGTCGACCGACCAGGCAGGTGCATCAAACAGATTGGAGAGCAGAAAGCGCAGTGTGTTGCGCACTTTGCGGTACGACTCTCCCGCGAGGCGGAAGTAATCGGTGTCGATGCGGATGTCGTTCTCGTATGGGGCACTCGAAACCCACCAGCGTGCGACCTCGGCGCCGAAGTCCTTCAGCAGCGTCTCCACATCGAGCGCATTGCCGAGACTCTTGCTCATCTTGCGTCCCTCACGATCGACGAGAAAGCCGTGCGTCACGAGCACGCTGAAGGGCGGCTCGCCCGTGACGCCGAGAGCCGGGAGCATCGACAGCTGGAACCAACCACGGTGCTGATCGGAGCCTTCGAGATACAGCGCGCTTGGGAAACCCACGCCGCGCGTGCGCAGCACGGAGTGCCACGAAGAGCCCGCCTCGAACCACACATCAAAGATGTCATGCATCTTCTGCAGTGCCGCGATGTCGAGTCCCGCGGGTGCGTCCGGGTCGTTCGCGGCGTCATACTTCGCCAGAAGGTCCGCAGGCGACAGCGTGAACCACGCATCGCTTCCCTTCTCCGCCACGATGCGCGCCACCGCGCGAACACTTGCAGCCGTGAGAAACGCAGCGCCACTCGGCAAGCGGAAGGCAGGAATGGGAAGGCCCCACGCACGCTGCCTGCTGATGCACCAATCCGGCCGACTCTCCAACATCCCCCGCATCCGATTGCGCCCCCATGCGGGCACGAAGTCAACACGCTTTTCGACCGCAGCGATCGCCATCTTCCGCAGCGATTCGCCGCTGCGGCGAGCAGGCCGATCGACCCCGATGAACCACTGCTCTGTGGCGCGGAAAATGACGGGCGTATGGCTCCGCCAATCATGCGGATACGAATGGCGAAATGAGATGGCCTTCACCAGATGCCCACTGCGCTCCAGCGACTCGATGACGAGCGCGTTGGCATCCCAAACGGACTTGCCACGCAACCATTCCGGGACCGTGTCGTCATACGTCCCGTCGTCTCTCACGGGGCAGTAGATGTCGAGCGATTCGCGAAGCCCCGTGCGGTAATCGTCCTCGCCGTGCCCGGGCGCGGTATGCACGAGCCCCGTTCCATCCTCAAGCGTCACATAGTCGGCGCCGACGATGCGACCCTCGCGCGCACAGAAGGGATGGCGATATCGAAGTCCAAGCAGCGCCGCGCCATCGGCCTCGGCAAGACGCCGCACATCCGACGCACCGACCGCAGCCTGCACCTTCGGCAGCAACTCGGTTGCCACGACCGTGAGCGCTCCATCCATCTCGACAAGCGCGTATCGATACCGCGGGTGAACGGCGATCGCGAGGTTTGCGGGCAGCGTCCATGGCGTCGTCGTCCAGATCATGAAGCTTGGCGTGCAATCACACTCCACGCCGAACGCAGCACCGACAGCGGCAGGGTCGACCGCTTCAAAGTCGACATGCACGGATGGATCTTCGCGCTCCTCATACTCCAACTCCGCCTCCGCAAGTGCCGTCCGGTTGGCAATCGACCAGTGCACCGGCTTCAGCTGACGGAAAACGAGCCCCTGCTCGATGAGTCCGGCGAAGACCTCGAGGGTCGCCGCCTCGTACGAGGGCTGCATCGTGAAGTAGGGCGCCCCATAGTCGGCAAGTGTGAGCAGTCGCTGCATCTGCTGCGACTGCTTGCGGATCACCTTCTCCGTGTACTGCGCACACTCGCGGCGAATCGCCATGCGGCGTGTTTCCTCGGGCAACGCATCCAGCTTTGCAGCCTTCCCAGCTGCGATCAGATCGGTCATGACGCGATGCTCGATCGGCAATCCATGGCAATCCCAGCCGGGGATGAAGTGGCAGTCGCTGCCCTCGAGCAGCGCGGAGCGCACCACCATGTCCTTCAGCACCTTGTTGAGCATGTGCCCAACATGGATGTCGCCATTCGCATAGGGCGGTCCATCATGGAACACGAACGGTTTCGCACCCGCTCGCGCTGCGCGCACGGCGGCAAAGACGCCACTGCGCTCCCAACGAGAAAGTGTGGCTGGTTCGGCTTGCGCGAGGTTCGCCTTCATGGGGAAGGCAGTCTTGGGCAGGTTGAGGGTCGCTTTGTAATCGCGCGCGTCCGACATGGCGCGTGAGAATATAAGCAGCACACGCCCCCCCCCCGCGGGCAGCGGCGCGCCGTCACTCGGGCTTCGGATCGCCCGGCTTCACCACCTCATCGAGATACTTCTGGAATTCCCCCATGCGATAGGAGATGAAGCAGAAGGCGTGATGCAGTGCAAACCACTCGATGTCCGTCGGATCCTTCGGGAGATCGCTGCGCTGGCGGTTGAGTTCGGCAAGGATGGGTTCGACCTTCATGCATGCAAGCGTACGCCTGCGGCAGGCCGCGGTCAGGCAGCGACGCCTGCCGTCCCCGCGATCCCATCTCGGGTCACGATGAACAATTCGCTCGTGATCGGATAGGGCAGCCGGGAAAAGTCTCTGGCCACACGTGTCCGAACACGGTCGATGAACGGACCAGGGCCATACGACAGTGCGATGAAGACATCGCGTGCCGGTGTCGCGACGTAGAAGTCGCCGCGCAGTTCACGCGCAAGCCGATCATGGAGTTTGGTGAGTAGGAGACGTGCTGCGTCGTAGCCGTCCTTCAATGACAGAAGTGCTGCGCGCCCGCCATCATGGCTGGTGATGACTTGTGCGTGGAGTTCAGGGGTGTGAGCCGCAAGATTCGTGCGTGCCACAGATTCCAGTTCGTCGACCGAAACGCCCCAGCGAACCATCTGCTCGGTCGAAATGCTGACGGTCATTTCCGGCATGTCAAGGACGAACACCACAACGGTTCCATTCACCCAGGGCATGTGGGCGATTGTTTCTCGGCTCACACCCTCAAAGATGCTCTCGGGCTGAATACGCGGCATGATGCGATGCCGAGCAACCGAGAACGGGATTGGTGTCGCACCGATGCTGTCTCCTTCGAAGACTCGGTCGAAGTAGGAACGCACGAACGTCTGGTCGCGCGACGGGTCCTGATGCATCATTCGGAAGAGGTTGTCGAGTACAAAGGTCTTGCCATCAATCATGAGTTGCAGCGGGGCAATGACCTGCACTTTGCGCTGCGCGTACCATTCGCGCAGCCACGTGCCGACATGCTCCGTGAACTCCCCGGACTCTTCCGCAAACCAGTTGTTTCCGCCTTCGCCCATGTTCTTGCTCCTTCCAAATCAAGCAGCATTGCCGATTTGTCGAAAGCATCGGATAGATTTCAGAGCACTTCAAGCGAAGTGGTCGATATTTCTTGTCTCGCCCAAGTTTTTTGGACCATGGAATCATGCAAATGACGCTTGACTTTTCCTTCCTCTTTGCGAAGGGTGCGTCCGTCGGCACGCGGGGCCCCTTGGTCGTGATCGCAGGGCCGTGTCTGCTCGAGTCGGATGAGATCCATCACCGCATCGCCGATGCACTCTGTACGTCCTGCGCACGCCTTGGCATGGTGCCGATCTTCAAGGGCAGTTTTGACAAGGCGAATCGGTCGAGTGTGCGGAGCCCGCGCGGTCCCGGCATCGATGCCGGGTGCGAGATGCTTGCACGCGTCCGCAAGGAGTTTGGTGTTTTGGTCACGACCGACATCCATGAGCCGTCACAGGCGGCGCGTGCCGCTTCTACCGTGGACATGCTGCAGATCCCCGCATTCCTTTGTCGCCAGACTGACCTGCTTGCGGCGGCGGGATCGACGGGACGAGCCGTCAACATCAAGAAGGGACAGTTCATGGCCCCGCTCGAGATGCGCGGCGCAATCGGCAAGGTGCAGGAAGCTGGTTCGCAGCGCGTTCTGGTCACCGACCGCGGCACTTTCTTCGGCTATCACCGGCTCGTGAACGACTTCGTGGCGCTTGCGGATCTCGCCGCGCTCGGCGTTCCTGTCTGCCTCGATGCGACGCACAGCACGCAGCGTCCAGGCGAGGGCGAAACGAGCGGAGGCCATGGGCAGCACGCGCCCATGCTCGCGCGCGCCGCCGTGGCGGCGGGCGTGGATGCGGTGTTTGTCGAGTGCCATCCCGAACCGGCATCCTCGCCAAGCGACCGCAGCACCATTCTGCCGCTTGCGCAGCTTGACCCCCTGCTCACGCAGCTCGCCGCGATTCGCAAGGCAGTCAACACGTGAAGTGCGACCTCTGCAACAAGCCTGCCGTGGTGCATGAGGTGATCATTCAGGGCGGCAAGTCCACCGAACTGCATTTGTGCGCCGAGCACGCGATTGAAAAGGGGCTTGCGGTACCGACGCAGCAGCCGCTTGCCGACATCCTCCCCGCGCTTGGCGGCATGGTGAAGGTCGAAGGTGTGATCGGCAAGGGGCAGCAGCAGGCACGCTGCACGGCATGCGGCTGCACCTTCAGCGAATTCAAAAAGACTGGCTCGCTGGGCTGCCCTGCGTGCTACGACTCCTTCATGCCGATGATTGCGCAGGTGATCGAACGGGCGCAGGCGGGCGCGACCGCGCACATCGGACATTCGCCCGCGCCTTCGCAGGACGCAGAGCGCGTGCAGCGACTGCGTTCGAAGCTGATGACGGAACTTGAGCAGGCGATTGCCACAGAGCAGTATGAGCGTGCGGCCCAGTTGCGCGATGAACTGAAGGCACTCGATACAGCGCCGCAGGTGCGCGATGAGTGACTCCTTTTCTGCTGCGCTCACCCAGCTCGGGCCCGAAAGCGATGTTGTCATTACCAGCCGCGTTCGGTTTG
Organism: Planctomycetota bacterium; assembly: GCA_016872915.1. GTDB lineage: Bacteria > Planctomycetota > Phycisphaerae > Phycisphaerales > SM1A02 > F1-60-MAGs104. The sequence goes on from VGYQ01000004.1 coordinate 20,919, forward strand.
CACGGAATCTACGAGGGTTTCCATTCACATCGCGCGCCAGCGGTCCCATCCGGCAGGAGGTCATGCGACTTGTGCGCCGCGCGGTCGAGCAGTCTGCACCGCAAGCCGGCAGTCGCTTCGACATGCGCTGGATCGACTTGCAGACCGCGACCCCGCGCGATCGACAACTCCTGTGCGAGCGGCACCTGGTGTCCAAGCACTTCGCGTCGCTGGATGCGCCGCGAGCATTGGCTCTCTCCACGGATGAGCATGTCAGCATGATGATCAACGAGGAAGATCACCTGCGCATTCAGGCGATTGGTGCAGGTGCATGCACGCGCGAGTGCTTCGAACGCGCGGCAGGTGTGGAGCGCGAACTTGCACGCACACTGCTCTTTGCCTTCCATGAACGCTGGGGATTCCTGACAGCGTGTCCCACCAACGTTGGATCGGGCATCCGCATCAGTGCGATGCTTCATCTGCCGGCGCTCACGCTCCTCAAGGAGTTGGAACGCGTCAAGCGCGCCGCGCGCGAGCTGCATCTCGCCGTCCGCGGCTACCACGGCGAGGGATCCGATTCGCTCGGCGATCTCTATCAGTTCTCCAACCAGACCACGCTCGGATCAACCGACGATGCGCTGCTCAACGAGTTCCATGGTGCCGTGCTGCCGCGACTCGTGCAGTACGAACGCGAGGCCCGCACTGCGGCGATGGAAAAGGCACGAGTGCGCATGGAAGACGTCGTGCACCGAGCACTCGCCACATTGCGCTCCGCGCGACTGATCTCCGCGGAGTCCGCCGTCCGGGACCTGTGCCGCGTGAGGCTTGGAGTCGTCCTCGGCCTGCTGCCGACCGAACTTGCCACGATCCAGCGGCTGCTTCTGCAGGTTCAGCCTGCGCATCTCTCCGTGCTGTACCCACAAGCACTCGATGGCGATGAGACCGAACGCGAACTTCGCGCGACACTCATTCGTGAAGGACTTGGCTGAAAGCCAGCTTTGTCAGCCTGCAGCGATCCGGTCGACCGCAACCGCCGCCGTGAAGTCGCGTTCGCTCAGTCCACCTGCGTCATGCGTCGAGTAGCCGAGACGAACGCGGTTGTAGAGCACATGAATGTCCGGGTGATGCTGCGAGCGCTCCGCCTCCTCCGCCACACGATTCACGAACCGCATCGCAGCCACAAAGTCTGGAAATGTGAACTCCCGTTCAATGAGATCCCCCGTTCGTTTCCAAGCTGGGATGGATCGCATGCGCGATTCGACTTCGGCGTCTTTCAGTCTTGTCACCATGGTCTGGATCGTACTTCGTACCATTCGCCCGGCCGTGACCACACCTGCCTTCGACAGCGAGACTGACCTCTGTCCGCCGCGGATCGCGGTGGTGACGCAACAAACCAACGATGCCCACGCGCAGGTCGCACGCACACTGGTCACCCGATTTGGGATGGAGGCGAAGGCGATCTCGGATCCCGATCCTGTCCGCATCGCGATGGCAGTCCGTGAATCGCATGCGCTGGTGGTGATCGGAGCGCCCACCGAGGAACTGCTCCGATCCACTGCCGTCGCAGAAGCCATTGCATCCATGCTGCCGGTCATCGCCCTGTGTGCGGGGTCGCCACCCCATCGGCTTCCCACGGGCATTTCCTTCGCGCTCGATGCTGACGATGGACCGGATCATTTGGCCGTGGCGCTTCGCGCATTGGTTGCGCGTCAACGCGATGTGCGGCTGCTGCAGCTCGATGCGGCGACCGCCATGCGCTTTTCAGGTGGGCTTCGCCGCGAAATGGAGACGCTTCACGGAGAACTCCAACTCGCGGCATCCGTGCAACAGGAGTTTCTCCCGCGCACCCTTCCGTCGCTCGGAGGCCTGTCGAGTGCCGCGCTCTGGCGCCCCGCCGCATTCGTCTCCGGCGATATCTACAACAGCATTCGCATCGATGAGGACCACCTCGGTCTCTTTGTCACGGACGCAGTCGGTCATGGCATGCCTGCCGCGCTGCTCACGCTCGTCATTGCGCGGAGCCTGCAGGTGAAAGAAATCGGCGAGAACTCGTATCGCGTCCTTCCGCCATCCGAGTCGCTTGCGCGCATCAACGAGGAAATGCTTCAGCGCTCGACACGGATGACGCGCTTTGCGACGGCGATCTACGCGGTGATCGATACACGTACGCATGCGCTCAGCGTCTCCTCCGCAGGGCATCTGCCCTTGCTGCTTGCGCGCCGTGGCGGAAGCTTCGAACCCGTGGAAACGCAGGGCGGCCTGCTCGGCGTCTTCAAAGACGAACACTTTTCTCAGGCCAATATCCAACTGCAACCAGGCGACAAGGTGCTGCTGTATTCCGACGGGTTTGAGCAGGCGTTCCCTGAACAGGGCCAGAGCGCATCCTCGCCACGACTTCCAAACCGCCGCTATCTCCAGGTCTTCAACGAGTTCGCCTCACTGGATGACCCACAGGCATTCGTCGATGCGATCACGGGTCGCCTGGAAGAGGAACGCAACCTGTTCCCGCTCGTCGATGATGTGACGCTGCTGTGCAGCGCGTGGAATCCCTGAGCTCACTGGCGCGCGAGATGCTGTGCGACGGCGCGCGCCACGAGACGCGCCACCAGCCGAGCGAGCGGATCTGCCTCGAGATTGACGTGGTCGCCGGCCCGCAGGGCGCCAAGTGCCGTGCATTCAAGCGTGTGCGGGATCAGCGCCACCTCGAAAAAGCCGCTGCCGCACGCGGCAATCGTGAGTGAAACGCCGTCCACAGCGATCGAACCTTGTGCGCAGATGACATCGTCCCATCGTTGTTCGGCGGCACCGTCGACGGCGATTCGCACACGCCACTGCCCATCACTGCGGTCCACGGATTCCACTTGCGCAGTGCCTTCCACATGCCCCTGCACCCAGTGCCCGCCGAGCGGATCCCCCAATCGCAGCGCAGGCTCCAGATGCACTCGCGTTCCCCGCTGCCATGCACCGAGCGTCGTTCGACCAATCGTCTGTGCAATGGCATCGAAATGCAGCATGCCGCCGTCGAGCGACGAGACTGTGAGGCAGATGCCATTCACAGCCACGGAATCACCGATCTTCACGCGCGCAGCGATGGCCGCACACTCCACAGCGATGCGGAGCCCCGCCTCAGAGCGGGTGAGATCCGTGACCGTGCCGGTAGCTGGAACGAGTCCTGTGAACATAGGTCACTTCCACGCCCGAACAACGGACGCTTTTGGATAGTAGCGCCCAAGAATCGCTCGCTCATCGCGCCCGGCGCGCCCCATTGCCTCCGCGCCATGCTGGCACATCCCCACGCCATGCCCGAAGCCACGGCCAGTGATCGTCGCATCGCGGCCTTGGATCACGACGTCACAGTCGCACGACTTGATGCTGGTCTTCGCATCACCTGCTGCATTGATGGCACGCCGAAAGTCCTCCGCCTCGATTTCCAGATCCCCACCTCGCACCGATCGAAGACGCATGGCCAGCGGTCGACCTGCCGCGTTTCGATCCGCCACTTCCACGCGGGCGAGTGCATCCAACTTGGCGAGATCACCGCGTCCATTCGCAGCGCCCCACGCGCGGAGTCGAGAAACGATTGTGGACACGGGGATCACGACCTTCCACGATGCAACCGAAGAGCCGCCGCAACACCCATCTTTGCGCGCGGCCCCATCACCCGTGGAAACGCTCGCGATGTCGTGGTGCGGATTGTCGGTCACCGTCCCGAATGCATTGGCCGGCCGACCTCCACACGCACTCGAGTAGTACGCGGGCACCACACTTCCAGACTCGACAAGCACCTGACCGCGCGTCTGTCGCACCGCCTCGTTCGCCTTGGCATTGTCCGTCGCGCCGATCCACGCCTGACTCAGCTGACCCGCCACCATGTCGTAGTGGCGCCGACCCTCCCAACGGTCGGACTCCACCGTTGCGTAGCTGCGGGCAGCAATCGCCTGTGCGCGGTACGCGGCGGGCGTCCACGATGGGTAGAGTTCCTTCGCAATCACGCCTGGCAGATAGGACTCCATACCAACACGCATGACAAGATCGATGCCATCATCGGTCTCGTGCAGTTGCATCTCACCAGGCCAGTCGCGGTCATTCCAGCGAATCTCATCCGCCTTGCTGAGCGGCTCCAGATGCAGCGGTCCGCTCGCAAATTCACGCTCGCTTGCGGGTGCACCGCCACCCGATCGTGACACCTTCCACCCATTCGAGACGGCGCGTATCGATAGATTCCCTTGTGTCGTCCAGGCCGAGGAAGTCGAATCGCCGTCTTGGAGAATTCGCACCTTGCCCGATGGCTTCAGGACAATGGACTGCGATCGAGGAAGTGCCGCGAGTCGAATGGCCACCATGGGCTCTGCAGAGGGCGGCGCAGGAAGGGATTTGGGGGGCAGTGGCTTCGGCGCAGCGGGCGGCTCCGTTGCCATGGGCTGCGCCGTTGGCTCGGGCTGTTCAGGAGAACCCTGCGCGATCTGTCCCGTTGCGGACTGCTCCGTCGGCGCCTGTCGCGCGAGCGCGACAGGCCGCACGGGATCTGGCGATGAACACGCGGCGGTCAGAAGTGCACTCACGCCGATGCAGGCGTGGAGCCAACGCATCAGAGGAGAGCGCCTCCGCACGGATCACTCGAGCGGACGGAGCGACAGCCCGTGGACCGCGAGTTGTGCCTTGATCTCGTCAAGACTGGTGAGGCCAAAGTTTTTCAGTCCCATCAACTCCGCTTCGGTTCGGCACGCGAGTTCGCCCAAGGTTTTCGCTTCGAGCAGCGAGATGGCCTTCTTCGCACGCACGCTCAGTTCCATGGTGGAGACCGAGATCGACAACACCGATTCGTCGTGCTGCGTCTTCAGGTAGTCGAGGTACTCCTGCCGATACGCCTGATCCTGACCGCCCTCGAGCGCTTGACCAAGCCGCAGTCCACGCGCGGCGAGCACCGCCTTGATCTCGCTGATGCTTGACTCGCCGAAGTTCTTGAACGCCAGCAACTCTGCCTCCGTGATTTGCAGCAGTTGGCGCAGCGTGCGGATATCGACCCTCTTCAGGCAGTTGCGTGCACGACCGCTCAGTTCAAAGTCGCTGATCAGCGTGTCGAGCATCAGATTCTTGCGAACCTCCTGCTGCTGGGCATCGGCATCGATCCGCATCTCGGTCACGCCCATGACATCCTTCAAGTACATACGAGCACGCGGATGGGTGGGGTACTCATCCACAATGCGGCGCAGGCACCGCTCTGCGCGCGTGAGCTCGTTCATGTCCTCGTACAGGACGGCGAGATTGATCAGCGCATTCACAGGCGGCTTCTTGCCGAAGCAGATGCGCTCATACAACTCCATGGCTTCGTCATCTTCCCCGACACGGTCGAGCAGACGTGCAAGTGCGAAGACGGTTTCGACGGCGTGATGCTCAAGAAGGGCTTGCCGGTAGGCCTCGATCGCCGCGTCGCGATCGCCCGATCGCTCGCACTGCTGTGCACGATCGATGTGACTCTTGGCCTTGGCAGGATCGCCCGCATGAAGTGGCAACGTGGTGGGTGAAGTCATGGTGGTCAAAGCTCTTCTCTTGGGTGGGAAGGGTTCGAACGGCTCACAAACGCGTAGAGCGGCACATCATAGCGCGCTCACTCGCTCCGTTGCGGCACCCTCGCCGGTGCCGCGCGCAGTCATCTGGAGTCGAATGCTGCGCCAAGCACCGCGCTCGAAGCGCCATGCCAGCGCAGCGCCGAGCGCGATGATGTAAAGCGTGCAACCCGCCCATGGTCCCCAAGAGCCCCACTGCGGGAATCCCACCGCGAAACCCCAACCACCGCCCACGATGAGCGTCCAACTGAGCCCGGCGGTGACGAGCCCCGGCCAAAGCGTGTCACCCGCACCCCTCAGCGCACCGAAGTAGACGATGCCAATGCCATCAAACGACTGAAAGACCGCCGCAAGGATCATCACCGACGATCCGATCGCCAGGATGCGCTCCGCGTCGCTTGTACTCCCGCCGGCGCTCAAAAAGATGCGCACCATGGGCTCGCGAAACAGCATCATCAGCGCACCCCAAATCGACATGTACACGACGGCCATCCAGAGGGAAGTGTGGGCTGCCTTCGCGGCGAGGCCTGGTTCACGCGCACCAATGAACTGGCCGACGAGCGTTGTCGTCGCCACTGAGAACCCGACGGCAGGCATGAACGACAGATGCATGTACCGCAAGACGATCCAGCCCGCCGCGAGGTGTTCCGTGCCGAAGCGACCGACAAGTACGGTCATGAAGATTGCCCAGCACACCATCTCGTTTCCCTGCTGAACGCTCCCTGGCCAGCCGACGCGTACCAGATCTCGGATGCCGCCTCCATCCAGGCGCCATGCCACTCGGGTGCCGTACTGCCGCGACATCTGCGGGCCGAGAAAGACCAAGACGGGGATCACACTCTCCACACACGTGCCGATGACTGTGGCGATTGCTGCACCCTGCACTCCCATCGGAACCACCCCAGGCACTCCCGGCAAGCCAAGCGCGGGAAGTCCGGCCTCGCCGTAGATCAGCACATAGTTGCCAATCACATTCACGAGGTTTCCGGCGATGGCGGAAATGGTGATCACCTTGGGGCGACCGATACCAAAGAAGAAGTGGGTGATCGCCTTTCCCCCGAGGTTGATCGCCGCGCCCAACAGCAGCACCCTCCCGTACGAGGTCTCCAGTTCGATGAGCGCACGTTCATGCCCCATCACCTCGAATGCCATCGGCAGCCCCCAGATCGCCATCGGCAGCAGAAGAATGCTCCAACTGAAAACGGCAAACCAAACCCCACACCACGCATAGGCAGCGGCTCGATGCAGCTCGCCCCGTCCAACGCATTGTGAGACGAACGTGTTGACCATGGTGATCACACCAAAGAGGAAAGCCATCGAAGTCCATGCCCACACACCGCCGTTGCCCTGTGCGGCCAGTTCAAGTTCTCCGAGTTGCGAAACCATGAGACTGTCGACGAACTGCATGACGGTGTAACTCGTCATGGTCACGACGGTCGGCCAAGCAAGCGACCAGACGCGGTGCACACGCCACCATCCATTCAGATGATGAAAGTCTGCATGCTGCGCAGGTTGCATCATCGAGGCGCCTCAGGACTGCAGCGCGAACGCCGCGTATCAGAGATCAACAGTGACCATGTCGCTTGCGCGTCCCACCGCGGCGGGCGGATGGCACACCTGCGAAGCAAAGGCCTCGAGTCCCTTCACCTGCGCCATCTGTGTGCGCGTGCGAGCGGCATCGAACACATCGTCGGCGGACTGCCCGGCCAGCACAGAGAGTTCGAGTGCAATCTGCGACTCGCTCTTGGCGAAGTCGATCGGCAGGATCGCGCGCTCGAACGACTGCAGGCGGCCGCGGGCGTTTTCGAAGCAACCTGCCTTCTCGATCCAAGTGGCTGAGGGCAGCAGTACTTCGGCATGCGTGCTCATGTGTGTAGGCAGCGTGTCGACCAGTACCACACGCCGCATCGCGAGCGCTGCGCCCATCGAATCGGTGACCCAAGCACTTGGATAGTTGCCCGTCACCAGCACCGTACCCGCGCCCGCTGTCGTCAGTGCGGGGACAAAGCCCTCTGCATCTGTGACCTGTGCAACACCCGCTGGCATCTTGCGCGCGGGCTGCGATGCCGCCAGAGCCTCCAGGACGCGCCGTACGCCACGGGCATTGGGCGCCTTCTCCGCATGAATCGTGAAACCGCCTGCGAGCGTCCGATCCTGACCGCTGCGCGGGACAGGGCCGACTCCGAGCAGCGCGGATGGATCGAGTCCGAGCATGAATCGACCAAGCAGGTAGGCATCCTCACAGGAAAGCATGGGCGAGATGAGCGCCGCCAGACGCCCGCCACGCGCGCCAGCTTGCAAGACTTCCACCGCGCGTGCGAGCGACGTCTGCCATGCTGCACTCGGATCTTCCCGGTCGAATGCCGGCGTTCCCTTGACACGGGGCATCGTCAGCCGCTGCTCGCTGTGCACAAACTTCCAGCCGTAGCGCACTTCATCCGTAATCCACCACTGATTCACTTCGAGGTTGGTCCGCGGCTTGATGCGGTAGACCGTTCCCTCATTGTGCTCGACCGAAATGTTGTCGCCACTTGCCGTGATGCCATCGATCGATGGGGTCTTCTTCAGGAACCAGACACGCTGCTGAAAGAGGAAATCCTTGTCGAGCAGTGCACCGACGGGACACAGATCCACGACATTGCCGGAGAGTTCGTTGTCGAGCCCCTTGCCCGGGAAGACATCGATCATCTCGGTACCGCCCCGCCCTTCCACCATCAGCTCATGGGTCTGCGTGACCTCCTTGGTAAATCGCACGCACCGTGTGCACATGATGCATCGGTCGCTGTAGAGCAGCACATGCTCGCCAACGTCCTTCTTGGGATTCTTGATCTTGTCTTCTTGGAAACGGGAATGACTGCGCCCGTACTCGTACGAGTAGTCCTGCAGGTGGCATTCGCCCGCCTGATCACACACGGCGCAGTCGACGGGATGATTGATCAGAAGGAACTCCATCACCGCCTTCTGATTCGCGACTGCCTTGGGGCTTTCGGTCGTGACAACCATGCCCTCCGCCGCCGGCGTGTGGCACGTCGGCATCAACTTGGGCATCTTCTCGAGTTGTCCCGACTTTGGATTGAGCTGACTGATTTCCGCCAGACAGATTCGACAGTTCGCGGGAACCGAAAGTCCTGGGTGATAGCAGTAGTGCGGGATCTCGATGCCGCCTTGCAGCGCCACATCGATGATCGATTGGCCCTTGGTGAACTCGAGTGGAACGCCGTTGATGGTCAGGTGGGGCATAGTGAAGAGACGCGCAGAGAACGCCGCGACGGAGCATCCTAGCGACCGTCCGCCGCCGAGGCAGCGGATCGTGTGATGCACTCGATCTCGATGGCGCCGTCCACCACATCGACTGCACAGATCTCGACTGTGCGCCCATCCTGAAGCCGATGAAGCGTGGGAAGTTGCTTCTGTGCGACAGCCTCGCCCTCGAGGAATCGCCATGCCACTGCACCGCCAGATGGGATGGGGAGACGCCCAATGGCTCCGCCGGCAGGCTGCAGCCGAACGGCACCCTCCCCCACACTCAGCCGTACGTCGCAGCTCAAAATGCGCCCGCCCGTCTCGAGCAGGAGGGTCAAGCAGCCACTCTCACAGCGCAGTTCGGCAGCGACCCCCTCGAGCGGCCAAGCAAAGGAGGGATCATGAGAACGCCACTGCGGCAACCGAACGGCGAGCCATGCGTTCACATCCTGAGCATGAATGCGAATCGCCCACCGTGCGTTGGGCTCACGGATACGCGTGACGGCGGCCGCAAGATTCTGCTCGAGACTCTGGGCACGATCGGCGCTTGTGGGATTGGCTGCGATCTGGAGCGGGTCTTGCCAACCACGCGGAGGCAGCGATGCGAGGATGAGACCTGCGGCCGCGAACAGCAGCAGTGCCGCGCCCACCACAAGCAGGAAAACACCCGCGCGCCGAATCATGGAGCCGCGCATGTCAGCCCTCAAAGGCCGTCACGCACACGGTGTCGTTCTGTCCGCCAAAGCCAAATGAATTGGAGAGGCATGTGCGCACCACCGAGGCGCGTGGGGTGTTGGGCACGTAGTCGAGATCGCATTCCGGGTCGGGCGTCGAGTAGTTGATCGTTGGCGGCAGCATGCCTCGCTCGATCGCCATCACACAGGTGATGAACTCGACGGCACCGGCCGCCGCGATGAGATGACCCAACATGCTCTTGACCGAACTCATGGGCACTTCCCGCGCGAGATCACCGAAAACACGCTTCACCGCGAGGGTCTCGATCGAGTCATTTTCCTTGGTCCCCGTGCCGTGTGCGCTGATGTAGTGAACGAGCGGCCGCCCATCGCTGCCACGCGCATGCGGATCGATTCCCGCCTGCCCGAGAGCCTGCAGCATGGCGGCTGCCGCACCTCGCCCTTCCGGTTCGATGTCTGTGATTCGATAGGAATCAGCGCTGGATCCGAATCCAATCACCTCGGCGAGCGGTTTCGCTCCACGGCGCCTGGCATGCTCGAGCGTTTCGAGAATGAGCATGCCGGCACCTTCGCCCATCACGAATCCACCGCGCGTCATGTCGAAGGGACGACTGGCTTTGGTCGGGTCTGCAGTGCTCGTGCTGAGAGCGGTCAACCGATTGAACCCGGTCACACCGAGCACATGGATCATGGTGTGCGCTCCGCCGGCGATCATGACATCAGCCTCGCCGCCTCGAAGAATGCTGCAGGCCTCACCAATGGCCTGCGTGCTCGCAGCGCACGCCGTCAGACAGTTCGATGTCGGCCCGCGCACATCGAACTCGCGCGCAATGTGCGCAAGCGGCATGTTCGGCTCCTGCTCGATCTCGCGCGCGGCCTGCAGCAGCGAGTGACCGAGCTTGGCCCATGCCGCGCCATCCGTGCGACCTTGCGCCCCATCCCACGAGCGAATGTTCGCGGCGAGATAGTTCATGGTGTCGATGACCCCCTCGCCCGCGCCGAGGTACATGCCCACGCGACGCGCGTTGGCAGGAGGTGTCTGGTGGAGTTGTGCCTGCCTCCACGCCTGCGCTGCCGCGCCAAGCGCAAACTGCGAGTTGATCCCAGCATTCTGATGCAGCGCGATATCGCGAACGAACGGCCGAACATCGAAGTCTTTCACTTCCGCCGCAAAGGTTGTCGGGAATGTGCGCGCATCGAAACGCGTGATGGGCGCCATGCCGCACGCGCCACGCATGAGTGCGGACCACACCGTTTCAAGATCATGCCCGAGCGGCGTGACCCACCCCATGCCAGTGACGACCACCCGCTCCGCATCGCTTCGGTGCACGGCGCTCATGCGGTCCTCCCGAGGACCATGGCCGCACTCTGTCCGCCGAGTCCCGTGGTGGTGACGACAATATGACGCAGCGTCGCATCGACGGCGCCGCGTGCATCCGCATCCACGCCAAGTTTCGCAGAGCCGCGGGTCGAAAGTCGTGCGGGCAAACGCTGATCACGCAGACAGCGCGCTGCAACGCACGCCGCCAGTGCGCTCGTTCCCGCACCCACGATGCCGACCTGAGGCGCAACCGTCACGAGGGGAAGCGTCCCTGCACGGGAACCAAAGATCTGCCGCACAGCATGCGCTTCCGCCGCATCCACGCATGCAATACCGCTGCCCATGGGCACCACCGCGTCCACTTGATCCGCAGGGACGCCTGCCTGCTGCAGCGCACCCTCGACTGCAGCTGCGATGTCCTCGCCGGCATTGGCAAGATCGACACCCACCGTGTCTTCACAGCGACACTGCGTCGCCGCAAAGCCGCGGAGTTCTGCCCACGCCGTCGCGCCTCGCGACTTCGCGCTCTCCGCATTCTCCAAGATCAGCAGACCGCCTCCCTCGCCGAGTACGGTTCCATCGGCGGAGGGATCGAAGGGACGAACCGCTGCAGCACCATCGCCCCCCGCCGGCACTCGCGCCAGTCGCTGCGCGAAGGTCTGCCGCAGCAGGCCCATGTAGTTCACCTTGCTCTCGGCGCCGCCCGAAAGACATGCATCCGCATCGCCCCGGCGAATCACGCGCATGCTTTCGCCGATCGAGAGCCCACCCGATGCCTCCGCACAGGTGATCGTGTTCGACGGACCCTGACAATCATGAATGATCGTGACATGGCATGCGAGCATGTTGGGCAGATACTTCAGCAGCCAGAGGGGCGTGAGGTTGTTCATGCCGGTGCGCCCCCACTCCCCACAGTCGAACGACCCGTCTGCGGTCTGGCAGGACTGCATGGCAGCGGCCAACTCGTCGGAGTCTGCAGGAATCAGACCGGCGCCGATCTGACATCCCACGCGCGCGGGCGGAATGGTCGGCGTCGCACCCTCCGCCGTGCCGCGAGTCACCAGACCAGCGGATTGGACTGCGCTGGCGGCTGCCGCCACGGCGATTTCGATGTCGCGTGCCATCACCTTCGTCGCCTTGCGATAACTCTTGGGAACGATCGCTCGGATATCGAGTTGCTCGGGTGCGATCGTGGCCGCCACCGTGCTGCTGAACCCCGATGCGTTCCATGCCGTGATGGGTCGGATCGCCGTTGCACCGCTGCACAGACCATCCCAGAGCGCATCGATACCGATGCCGAAGCCCGACACCGGTCCGACACCGGTGATCAGCACGCGTCTGGAGGGGACTGACATGGGCGGCGAAGGATAACCGCGTCCGCGCACGCGCGTTCACATGCGGCGAGCAACGAGCAAAGCCATTTCGAGTGCCTGCTCGTAGTTCAGCCGCGGATCCAGCGCAGTCTGATAGGAACGAAGAAGATCGCCTCCGCCGAGTCCGCGCGCGCCGCCGGTGCACTCGGTGACATTGTCGCCCGTCATCTCAAAGTGAACGCCACCGAGGTTCGTTCCCTCGCGTCGATGCAGGTCGAAGGACTCCTCGAGTTCGCTGAGAATGTGTTCGAACGCGCGAGTCTTGACAGGCACTTGCTGCCCATCCGTACCTGCCACCGAAACAATCTCCGTGTTGCCGTGCATGGGATCGCACACCCACAGCACCTTGCGCTTCGTCGCCGTCACCGCCCGCAGCAGCGGCGGCAACAACTCTCCGACGCGTCGCGCACCGAGTCGATGGATGAGCGTGAGCCGACCGGGCTCCAAGTGCGGATCGAGCCACTCGCAGAGCTTCGTCAACTGCTGTGGCGTCGTGTCCGGCGCAACCTTCACCGCGATCGGATTCGCGATGCCGCGCAGATACTCGACATGCGCCCCGTCCACCTGCGAGGTGCGTGCGCCCAACCACGGAAGGTGCGTCGACAGATTCCAGACACCATCTCGGCGGGGAACTGCACGCGTGAGCGCGGACTCCAGTTCGAGCAGCAGGCACTCGTGGCTCGTAAAAAAGTCGACTCGCTGCAACTGATGGATGCGAACGCCCGCGAGCGTTTCCATGAAGCGCAATCCTTCACCGATGGCATTGACCATCCGCTTGTATTCCGCGGCGCGCGGGGAGTGACCGACCCAATCCAGGTTCCACTGCTCGGGGTGGTGCAGATCCGCAAACCCACCGTCCACGAGCGCACGGATGAAGTTCAGGGTCATGGCTGAACGCGCATAGCCGCGCAGCAGCAGGCGCGGATCGGGGCGACGCGCTTCCGCGGTGAAGTCGGGGCGGTTGACGTTGTCGCCCCGGAACGAAGGCAACTGTGTGCCTCCGCGCGTCTCCATATCGCTCGAGCGCGGCTTTGCATATTGCCCGGCGAAACGCCCAACGCGAATGACGCGCTTGCGAGAGGCATGCGTCAGCACCAGGCTCATCTGGAGCAGGATCTTCAGTTGACTTGCGATGTGCGAGGAATTGCAGCCGGAAAAACTTTCTGCACAGTCGCCCCCGTGCAGAAGGAACCGTTCTCCATCAGCAGCCTCGGCGAGTTGGGACTTGAGTCCTCCGATCTCGCCGCTCGTGACCAGAGGTGGCAGTCCCCGAATCTCCTCGAGGACACGGTCCAGTTCAGCACGGTCCGGCCAGAGCACCTGTTGCTGCGCGGGACGCGCGCGCCACGAGTCGGGGTTCCAGTTGCTCATGCGGGGCAAGGCTAGCGCGGCACGATGCGGGTGACAGGACTTGAACCTGCACGGGTTGCCCCACTGGAACCTAAATCCAGCGCGTCTGCCAATTCCGCCACACCCGCTGTGTACTTGTGCTCCGTACGATGATACGCATGGGATTTGCGCAAACCGCTGCCACGAGGGTGATGCCGCTGCTGACGCGTCTTCTGATTGTGGCGGTGCTGCTCCCCCTTGGTTGGCGACTCGCTTTTTCCAGCGTGCCATTCTCATCCGCAGAGTCCGCGCGACTGCAGGAACTGGGCGTGACAACAGCGGGCGTGGACCTCGGGAAGGTGCGTTCCACGCTCCCTGGCGGCAAAGATGCCTCCAACAATGCGCTTGCGACCGCGACCGCTGCAGGCGGGCCCATTCGTGAAGGACGGGCGCTCTATGGAATCTCGCTGACGGCGGACAGAGTTGGTCTGCCGGCGCCCGCGCTCGCTGGCTGGGTAACGGCGTTTCTCCTGTTGGTGGGCAGTGTCCTCATCGGCTTGGGTGCGTTCACACGGATCACTGCCATGTTCATCGCACTCCTGAGCGCGACTGCATTCTGGGTGGACTGCCTCCCGGCGCTCCGCAGCGGCTACTGGTCGCTTGATGGCGCAGTGCTCGTGCATACGGGAGCACACCTTGCGCTCTTCATCTTGTGTGCGAACCTGCTGCTGCTTGGTGGCGGTGCGCTCAGTGTGGATGCACTCTTCGGCGGGAGTGCGCGTGGTTCCAAAGGGAAGGGCCATCCCGTGAGTGGTGGTGGACGCAAGTCGGGTGGCGATGGCCGCGCCGTGGAGAAGGAGTGACGGATGCGAGGGAGGACCGCCGTGTCGTGGGGCTTGTCCGCTGCGGCGCACGTGCTTTTGGCTCTCCTGTTGCTGTCGGCGGGCGTTGCACTGCTGCCCATGGGGCGCAATGAGACTGCACTGAGCGATGATGCCGTGTTCCTCTTTGAAAGTCCGCCTGCCGAGAAGTCCATCACGCAACCGCCCGCAGTCCAAGCGGCCGTTCTTCCTACACGCGAGTCGGCGGCAACCGCAGCGATCGCAGTGCAATCCGCCAGCGATACCGCAGCGCGCATGCAGTCCTCCGCGGAGTTGCAGCGCGACACGCTCACCACAACGCTTCCCATGGTGGCGCGCCCACTGCAGACTCCATCCACGATGTTCGCCATGGCAGGCATTCGAATGCCCAGTGTTCGACGGGTGGTCTTTTTGCTCGACGCATCTGGTTCGATGATTGGCTGCTACCCCGCCGCAGTCGATGCGGTCATCGAGTCGATCGGCAGACTGAGCGATGAGCAGCAGTTCGCGGTCATTCCGTTTCAGGCAGATGATGCGTTTCTCCCCGAAGGCGATGCGCTCCGTCGCGCAGGGGCGACGCTCGGGCAGCGTGGCCGAGATCAACTGAAGGCCTGGCTGAACGACAAGATCATCCCATCGGGCGGCAGTAACCCAACACGAGCGGTACGTGCCGCGCTCGCGCTCAAGCCAGATACGGTGGTGATCGTCAGCGCAGGGCTGCTCGGTGCAGGCGACACGACCCGCGATCGGGATGTGCTGCTCGCAGAACTCGATGCCCTGAATCCGCGGGATGCGCGCTCCGGTCGGCGCCCCGTGCTTTTCGCATGCATTCACTTGATGCAACAGGAACCGCTCGGCGCACTTGAACTCGTGGCACGCGAGCACGGCATGGCAGGTTCCTATCGATTTCTTCCACGCTTGCAGGACTTGCGCGCGGCCGAGATTGCGTCGCCCGCCATCGACGATGAGTGGACGCGCGGTGTGGCCGCCGCAGTCGAACGCGCCCAGGCAGGCGACAGAGCTGCTGCACGCGTCGCACTTTTGCGAATCGGACTCGCACACCCGCTGCACGAGGCATCGCCAGCGGCACTGCTCGCTGCTGCCGAGATTTCTCTCAACCATGACCACGACCCTCGCGCCGCACAGCGACTCGCCGCTGCGGCAGCGCAGGGAGCGCGTGCATTCGGACTCGGCGCGGTGCAGGAACGCGCCGAGGCGATTGCGCGCGACCCCAACGCACCCACATCGCCCGTACAGCCCACGGAAACAAACCCATGATGCCAGCCCCTCTTTCGGCAGTGCTCCTCGCTCCACTCTCCCCCGATCCTTCCCCCATGCTTGCTCCCCCGCTGCTCGCCTCGCTCGATGCCGCCCGCATCTTCTTTTACTCCGCAAGCACCATGCCCGATGGCTCGGTACGGACGGAGTGGATCGGCAGCGCGATCATTTGGATTCTCATCGCCATGAGCCTGGTGAGTGTCGGCATGATCATCTCGGCCTCGCTCGCCCATCGGATAGCGGCGATCGCGCCGCCACAGGCACTCGCGGGCATCGGCAGTGGAAGGGATGGACGTGCCGCACTCGATGGGGCTGCCGCGATGCCGTGTGATACTGGGCGAATCGCGCGCGCGGCTTCCGAAGCGTGGATGCGTGGCCGCAGCGAGATTGTCGATGCCGCCGAACGTGCTGCCGTGGAGTGCGCAGCACGTCGATTCCGAACACTTGAACCGCTGCACGTGCTCGCACAAATCAGCCCGATGGTCGGACTCTTTGGCACCGTCTACGGCATGATCGTTGCGTTTCAGGCAGTCGCTGCGTCGGGCGGGCAGGCGGATCCTGCGCTGCTCGCAGGCGGTATTGGCACCGCGCTCGTGACCACCTTCTGGGGACTCGTGGTCGCGGTTCCGGCCCTGCTCGCATACGCGCTGCTGCGCAATCGTGTGGACACAGCCCTCGCAAGCGCGCTTGAAAGCGTCCTGCACGCCGCGAAGGACGCGCCCGAAGCCGGGAGTGCTGCGCGGTGAAACAAGCGCTCGCGCGCATCTCGGCGATCGATGCGGATCTCACGCCGCTGATCGATTTGGCGTTCCTGCTGATCGTCTTCTTCGTGCTCGTTGCGCGCATGAGCGGCGAGCAACTTCCCGCCATTCCGCTGCCAAAGCCAACCGATGTCGCGGCGACTCCCGCCGGCACTGCGCGTCGCCTCGCAGTCAACGTGCTTTCGGAAGATGGCGCAGTCGTGTTCACGCTCGGAGGCGAGCGCTTTTTGGCTGATGGATCGGGGCTCGACCGCCTCGCATCGGCCATTGCACAGCGCCTGCGGAGTGATCCAAGCGTGCCCGTCGACATTCGCGCTGACCGGTCGCTCGCGTACCGCGCCGTCGAACCTGCCATCGATGCGATCACCGCTGCGGCGGCCAATGTCGGGACGCGGGTGACGATCCGCGTCTGCGCGCTGCAGGGGGAAGGCGGAGCACCGTGAACGTGGGCCGCACCGTCAGCGACACTCGCATTCGGCTGGCGATGACGCCGATGATTGACGTGGTGTTTCTCCTGTTGGTTTTCTTCGTTTGTACGGTGCGCTTCGAGCGAAACGAGGCGGTCTACACGTTGGATCTGCCGCAGCGTGGTCTGACCGCAGATCCCCTTGCGCTGCAGCAGCGTGCGCTCGTCATCCGCGTTGGTACGCGTGCGGCCGATGCGGTCTCGATCGAACTCCAGGCGGATGGGCTGCGTGAACGCCCTGCATCCTTCGATGCTTTGGCAGCTGCACTTACGCGCGTTCGGCGAGGGACTGCGCCCGAGCCAGCCAACACCGGGCTCTTTCTGGCGGAGCATCCAGTGCTCATCGCCCCCACGAGGGAGTGCGGCTGGCAGGATGCCGTGGACGCGTTCAACGCAGCCGTACGCGCCGGATTCCGCAACATTGGTTTCGCGCGGAGTGGCACATGACAGCGTGGAGCCGACGCCGCACACCACCGCCGAGTGCGCTCGCCGCATTGGCTGCGTTCATGCTGATCGCATGCGCGGGAACAACCCGCGCCGTGGCGGCCGCTTTCTCGCAGTCCACGCTGACGGAGAGTGCAGCGCAGCGACTGGAGGAGGAGGACTTCCTCCGGGGCGTGGGCGATCTCGCACTGCTTCGTGCACTGGATGATCTCGATCGAACCGAGCCCATACGCGACCCGCAGTCGTTGGAAGCGGCTCTCCGGGCGATTGCTCGCGAGCGGGCCTCGCTGCGCGACGATGCACTCTCACTCCCCGAACGGCTGCAAGCACTCGATCGGCTCCGAACGCTGCGCACAGCACTGGTGGCACGAGATACGCGCGATCCCTTCACGGTGCTGTGGATCAGTGATGCAGCAGAGGATGAACTTTCGCTGGCATTCTTCGGCGCGGATGGTGGTGCCGATGCGATCGCAGGCTCATCTGGATCTGCGCTCGTACCGAGGGCACGCGCTGCGCTCGACCGCGTGCTCATCCTGCTCGATACCGCCGACGCACGCGCCGCCTCCATTTCACCGGAGAGCGTTCCCGCTGCATCGCCACTCGCGCAGCGACTCGACAGCGATGCGCGTGTACGCCGGCCTTTTCTCCGTGCTGCAGTCCGCGCCATGTTGCTGGCTATCGAGCGGAGCGGCGAATCAGCGGCGGCGAGTCGGGAGCGACCTGCGAAGGGCGCCGCGCTCCTGCGTGAACTTTCCCTTCTGCGCCCACAACTCCCCCCTCGCCTGCGCCCGGAGAGCGATCTGGCAGAAGTCGCTGCAGCTGCGGTGGCAGCACAGTGCGATGCCGCGCGGTACGCAGCCGCTCGAATTATCCAGGCGCGTGATCCAACGCTGACTGTGCTCGCGCGCATTCTCAGTTGCGACTGCCTTTTGAACGAACGCCGCGGCGAGGAGGCAATCCGCCAACTCATCGCCCTGCATGCCGTGCAGGGGCTCTCGACCCCGCTTCGGCTGCTCGTCGCAGATGCGATCGTGCGTGCGCGAGGAACACTTGGCAAGTCACCGACCACGGAGCTGACGCTTCGTCCTTGGACCGACACGCTTGATCGCGCGCAGGCTGCGGAGCGTGCGGGTGTTCGACGCGCAGTACTCGAGCGCATCGCAGGTGCTGCACGCGGACAACCTGCCTACGGCGATCTTCCTCCTCTCGCGGAGGTCGCCCTCGCTCGCGAAGCACTGCTGGCGAATCCTGCAGACCGCGAAGCACTCGCCCGCCTCGCGCCTCACGCCACCCAGACACGAAATGCCACCGCACAGGTCGCTGCTCTCGAAACAATTGCCGATGCCGTGGTGGCTGCGCGGATGTGGCCAGAAGCTGCCGATGCGTACCGCGCGCTCGCTCTCGCGGCGGCGCAGGAACCGGTCTCGCTCCCGGCGATGCAGGCGGCACTCGACATTGAACTCTCTCTCGACCGCGCAGACCCTGCCGGGCGGGAAGCGCAACTCGAGGAAGCGCTCGGCTTGGCGATCAACCGCTTCCCTGAACTGCCCACTCGGCCGGCATCGCTGGCACAACTGGAGGCGATCCAACTGCGCCGATTCCTTCAGCAGGCAATGGCTGCGACGCCCGAGACACGTCCCTCTTTGGCGCAGCAGGCTGCCGATGCTGCGCAGCGACTCACGGACCTCGACGCCGCCGCACGCCGCGCTGGACTCGATCCCGGCAGTCGGGTCAGTGCGACCGCCGAGATGGCTCGAACAGCCGCTGACTTCCTGGCAGCCGACGCCGTGCAGGCAACCCGCGCGAATGCTCTTCCTTCTCCTGAGCAGTGGGAATCCTGGAGCAAGTTTGATGCACAGCGCATCCTGCGCTTGCGTCTCGAGCGCGCCGCGATGCACTCGGCAGAACCGGCGCGAATCATGACGGCTGAACTCGCCCTTTTGCCCGACTCCATGCTCGATGCACAGACGCCCGCCGCACTGACTGCCATCACCAACTTCATGAGAAGGCAGGTCGAACTCGCGGGCGACGCCAATCTGCAAGGAAGTCCACGCTCCGTGCAGCATGCTCAGCGCGCGCTCGCCGCGGGGCAGGCGTGGGAAGCACTCTTGGCCACCCGAGGCGGAGATGGATCAGCTCAACCGCTGACGGCTGCGTTCGATCGACTCGCCGCAGATGCCGCTCTGCTCGCGCAAGACTGGGAGAACGCTCTCGCGCGCGCCGAGACCATTGCACTTGCCAATGCCCAGTCGGTCGACGATCAGCGTCGGCTGGTCGAAGCACTTTCACACGCCCACCAGGACGCCGTTCGGCTCGGGCTCAAGGATCTTCGCGATGAACGTCGCACGCGTGGCATGAACGCGGCGCGCGCACTGGAGGCGATGGCACCCGATGGCTCACCCGCCTGGTGGCTGGCGCAGAGCGTTCAACTGCGGATTGCCGAGGAATCTGGCCGAGGGGGCGACCCAGTCCTTGCTTCCATCGCTCGACTGCGCGCGGCGGATCCTGCGCTTGGGGGCCCGCTCATGAGTGCGGCCATTCTGGAGACCGAAAGCGCTGCCATGGCAAGTGCCGCGCGCATGAGGCAGCACGCTTCGACCCCAGGCGCAGCACACGACGGTGAGTCGACCGCGTCACCCGCCGCCGTGCGACCAGTCAATCGCTGATCTGCCGCAGCTCATCTCGCAGGATCGATGCGAGCGCGAAGTTCTCGCGGCGCACCGCATCGCGTAGGCGCTGCTCAAGATCAGCGCGCTGACTCGATGGCAGTTTTGGAATGAATGCATCACGCAGCGCGCGGAGCATCGCGACCTCCGTCGGAAGAGCATCGTGCTCCTGCTGCAGTCGCTGCATGCTCCCGAGCGCTTGATCGATCGCCGCGAGTGCTCCTTGCGTATCGCCCCGACGCGCACAACCGGTTGCTTGCGCACGGGCTTGCAGGAGGATCGCCGCAAAGCGAACCGACTGCAGCGGTGCAGGGTCGATCTCCGGCAGCGCGTTCTCGACGAGCCACTGCATCGCCGAAGCGTTGCGAGCGCAGTCCGCCGACGCACGATCGAAGGCTCCGAGCAGGAACCAGGCACTCGCCCTCTGATGAAAGAGCTGCGCCTCCTCGCGCATGGCATCGGCCGCATGCGGTCCTACCTGCCCCCCCTTCGACCGAGTCGCGTCCCAAACCGAGTCGAACCCATGCGGGCGCCCGCCATCTGGGCGGCCCACCCCCTCAAACTGCAGCAAACCAGCCTCCAGTCGAACTTGAAGCCGTTCCAGGCCATCCGCCCCCACAAATAGCCGGGCCCGCGGCCCCTCCCCTTGCCATGGCCACCGCGTGAGGATTTCACGAATATCGTCGGAGGGGTTGCCTTCCGGACCAATCATGGGCAAAATAGTAAGTCCCGACGGAGAGAGTCGCCAGCGGCGTGTTGGCGAAGATCGGAGCATCGCAGCGAAGAGGTGTGCGTGGCGAAGTCAGAAGTGCAGACAGAGATGCAGATGTATGTGCGTGAGATCAGTCACGTCGCGCTGCTCACCGCGCAAGAAGAGCGCACACTTGGCTGGAGCATCATCAACGACAGTTGTCCACAGGCGAAGGAGCGCCTCATCACCGCGAACCTTCGACTCGTGATCGCCATCGCGAAGGGCTATCTCAACCGCGGCATCGCACTCCCCGACTTGATCGAGGAGGGAAATGTCGGACTCATTCGTGCTGTCGAGGGGTTCGATCCCGCGCAAGGCGCGCGATTCTCCACCTATGCATCGTGGTGGATCAAGCAGGCGATCAAGCGCACGCTCATCAATGCATCGCAGCCCATTCACATTCCTGCGTACATGGTCGAACTGATCGGTCGGTGCAAGTCCGTGTCGAAGTCGCTCGAGGAGAAACTCGGCCATCCGCCCACCATGTCGGAACTTGCCAAAGAGATGCAAGTGCCGCTGACGAAGCTGCATGTCATTCGGCGTGCGCTTCGAGCATTCAACACCCCCAATCAGGTCACGGTGACGGGCGCCGATGGGGAAGTCACATCGGCGAGCGATCTCTTCGAGGACACAACAACAAAGAATCCGACGAAAGCCGCGGAAGATGATGAAATTCTCCGCGTTATTGTCACGTTGCTCGATGCGATTGACCGCCGCGAAGCGGAAGTGCTTCGGCTGCGCTTCGGCCTCGATGGCACTGAACCGCTCACACTGAGCGAGGTGGGACAGCGGGTCGGACTGACGCGGGAACGTGTTCGTCAGATCGAGGTCGAAGTCCTTGGTCGGCTTGGTCGCCAACTCGGCAGCAACCAGTCGCTGTCGCTGCTGTTCAAGAACACGGCGCAAACGACGACACGAAGTCCTCAGCGGCCGTCTGGCTCAAGTGCCGGATCCCAGCAGCGACCACAGGTGCCATCCATCCCCGACTTGCTGTCGAATAAACCGGTCCACGGAAGCAACCGCGGCACGCCCTCCGTGCCGCCGCACCACAGACCCTAAGTCTGCAGCGGACCCCTGCCACGGACATCAAGTCTTTCGGTAGAACGGCAGTGGCTCCACACGCGCCGCGACCGTTGTGCCGCGCAAATCCACTTCGACCTCGCTGCCAACCTCGGCGAGCGCGGCATCGACAAAGGCCATCGCGATGGGGCGATCCAAACTCGGCGAAAGGCAGCCACTGGTCACGCGACCAACAACCGTGCCCCCGCGTCGCACTTCCATGCCTTGCCGCGCGCTCCGACGCCCCTCCAACCCAAGTCCCACCAGCTTTCGCTTGGGTCCATCGCGGGAAATGCGCTGCAGAGCCTCCTGACCGATGAAGCTTCCCGCACGCTCGTCGTCGATCCCCTTCTCAAGTTTCACGGCAAATCCAAGCCCAGCCGAGATCGGGTCGGTCTGCTCATCGATCTCATGTCCGTACAGCGGCATGCCCGCCTCCATGCGCAGCGTGTCACGCGCGCCAAGCCCCACGGGCTTGATGATGCTGGACCCCTCCTTCGCGTCCTTCAGAAACATGCCAAGTGCCATTCGAGCCATGGCGCTCCCAAGAATCACCTCCACACCGTCCTCGCCCGTGTAGCCCGTACGGCTCACGATCATCTTGACCACGATCAAGCTCTTTTGCACGAAGCGATAGCGCTTCAACTTCGGAATCTCGCTCGACAGCGTGCTGATGACATCCATTGCCTTTGGGCCTTGCAGCGCAACCATCGCGGTGGATTCCGTCTGGTCCTCGAGCTTGAACGCCATGTCACCCTTCACGGCCGCGAAGTGAGCGAGCAGCTTGGCTCGGTTCGAAGCGTTGCACACCATCAGGTATTCCGCCTCATCGAAGCAGGAGATGATCACATCATCGAGACAGCCGCCCTGATCGTTGCACACGAGCCCGTAGCGACACTGTCCCACTTCCATGCCGAGTACTTGCCGCGTACAGACGTGATCAAGGAACTTGCGCGCATGCCGACCCGAGAAGCGCAGCCTGCCCATGTGCGAGACATCGAAGAACCCCGCCGCGGTACGGCAATGTCGATGCTCCTCGATGATCGACGAGTACAGCAGCGGCATCTCCCAGCCGGCAAAATCAACCATCTTGCCACCGTGCTCGAGATGGAACGAATGAAGCGCTGTGCGCTGCAGTGAGGCGGTCGTCATGGCAGAAAGCCTAGCGTCCGGCGGCGAGCGGCGCGTTCACATATCCCTGCCAATGTCGCACAAATCCGCGGACGACAGCATCGGTCATGGGTAGCCTTTGCTGCCATGAGGGCGTGGCGCCATGCTCGGATTCAAACGGCACTCTGGGCGGTCTGCGCAGCGGTGTGGATCGCGGCTTTCCCGTCCATCGCCGAATCGCCCGAACCGCGCACGCGCGCCACTCTCACGATCGATGACGAATCGCTCACGGACCGCCCCGTCACGGAAGTCGTCCTGCAGGGGCTCAACCGCGTCACCGAGCAGGAGATTCGAAACAACATGCGGGTGGCGGCTGGTCAGCCCTTCGACGCATCGGCCGTCAAGGACGACATCGCCACGCTTTACCGCCTGGGCCATTTTGATGCCGTCAGCGCAGACGCGGAGCTGCTGGATGATGGCACGGTGCGTGTTCGCTACATCCTTGTTGAACAGCCGATCGTCCGCGACATTCAGGTCGTCGGCAACAAGGTGGTCTCGGACCAAGAACTGCGCGGCGTGATCTCCCTTTATCCAGGCGGTCCACGTGATGACTTTCTGCTGGAGCGCGCCGTTGAAAAGATTCGCAATCTCTATCGAAGCAAGGGTAACTATCTCGTCGACGTCGAAGTCGATGAGTCGCGTCTTCTGGAAACTGGCATTCTCATCTTCCGAATCGTGGAAGGACCGCGTGTTCGAATCCGCGAGATCGTGTTCTCAGGCAACCAGCGTTTCGACACCAATCAACTGGGTGCACAGATCAAGACGAAACCATGGGTCTTCATCTTCTCGATGGGCAACCTCGACGAGAACCAATTGATCGACGATGTGGCAGCACTCGACAAGTTTTACAAAGACCGTGGTTTCATCGATGTGCGCGTCGATAAGCGAGTCGAAATCTCCGACAACGGCAAGGAGGCCAAAGTGGTGTTCCTCATCGCCGAGGGACGCCAGTATCGACTGCGGTCCGTGTCCATTGAAGCCGCGGACGGTACGCCGGAGGGGAAGCCACGCGTCATTCAAGCGGAGCAGTTGCTGGGTCTGATGACGATCCGACCCGGCGATGCGTTCACGGAAGACAAGTTGGAGAGTTCGGTCGAAGCACTGAAACGTGCTTACGAAGTCATGGGACATGTCGATGCTCGCGTCGAGCAGACATGGATTCGCATTGGCGAAGAACCAGAAGTCGACATGGTGGTCTCCGTACGCGAGGCAACGGCCGTACGAGCGGGACTTGTTCGCATCCAAGGGAACTACCTCACCAAGGACAATGTCGTCCGGCGCGCGCTGCGCATCCAGCCGGGTCGACCACTGGATGGTCTTGAAGTCGAGAGTGCCAAGATCCGCCTTGAGGAAACGGGGCTCTTCAGTTCGGCCACCGTGACACCTCAGGTCCCCGCTGCAGACGCACCTGACCCCACCACTCGCGACGTCCTCGTGGAGGTCAAGGAGCGGAACACGGGCAGCGTCAACTTCGGCGTTGGGATTGGTACGGACACGGGCTTCTTCGGCACCGTTTCGTTGAACCAGCGCAACTTCGATATCGCAGACACGCCGCAAACGCTCGATGAACTACTCAACGGGCGCGCATTCCGCGGTGCCGGGCAATCATTCTCACTGGCCATTGCTCCAGGTATTGATGTCTCGAACTACTCGATCAGTTTTGGCGAACCGCATCTGCTTGACTCGGACATCGGCTTTGGCACGGACCTGCTCTACCGCCAACGTGTCTATGTCGGCTTCAACGAAGACCGCATCGCGGGGTCCTTCGCGCTTTCACGGCGGTTTGGCGAAATGTGGGTCGGATCTCTTCGCACCACACTGCAATCCGTGACACTGTCCAACTTTGCCCCCTCGACTCCTGTCGTGGTGTATGAACAGCGCGGTCCTGCCTTCATCAATTCCGTTGGTGTGTCGATGGCTCGAACAAACGTCGACAATCTGCAGCGTCCAACTCGCGGCACGCGATTCGAGGCGGATGTGGCTTACTTCGGATTATTCGGAGGCCCCTATCAATTTCCACTGACCGCTGCGAGTTGGACAACGTGGCTGCCGCTCGCGGAAGACTTTTTCGGTCGAAAGAGCGTGCTGAGACTGAACACCAGCACGGGCTACCTTTACAACAGCAGTGCTCCTGTCTCCGAGCGCTTTTACCTTGGAGGTCGCTCCCTTCGCGGCTTTGTGTTCCGCTCCGTGAGCCCGCTCGCCCGGGAGGCAATTGGAGCTGATCCGCCGACCATTACGTCGGTCTATCCGACCACAACGACCGGTACTGTGGAGGGGCTACCCAACGGCGATCCGATCGGTGGCATCTTTCGTTTCTTTGCCGGAGCGCAGTATGAGGTTCCTGTCTTCGACAAGTTTGTCACCGCCGTTGCGTTCTGCGACAGTGGAACGGCCACGGACAGTCTGACGCTGAACCCCTACCGTGTTTCCGTCGGTGGCGGCTTGCGGCTCTATATCCCGCAGCTCGGGCAAGCCCCACTCGCCTTCGATTTTGCCGTGCCCATCGTGAAGTACGTCACCGATCAGACGGAAGTCTTCAGTTTCACAGCCGAACTGCCCTTCTGAGCACTGTCCGCTGCGTCGATGCGGCGCTGTCCCGTACACTTCACAGGATGATTCCAGCCTCCTATCGCTCCCCACTTGCGATCGCTGCGCTCGCTGCCGGACTCCTCGTAGTTGCAGGCAGTTCTGCGTACACGGCGGCTCGTTTAGCTGCCGCCCCGTCCGCCGTCGCCAATGTCGACATCCGCCGCATTCTGGACAAGATCCAGCAGCGCGGCGAGATGGAAATCGAACTCACCCAAATGGGAAACAAGTTCGAGCAGGAACTCAAGACTCGAAAGGAGCAGCTTGAGACGCGCGCCCGCGAGTCCGATGCGATCACCGACGCGGCTGAGCGGCAGAAGTTGCGCGATGAACTTGCGCTCGAGCAACTCCAGTTGAAGGAGTGGGCGACAGTGAAGCAGCAAGAGGTCGACCGCGAGCAGGCACTTCGGTGGGAGGCGCTGTATCGACTGATCGTCTCCGAGGGGGACAAGTTGGCGCAGTCCGAGGGCTACCAATACGTGATTGTCTATGACGGCACGGCAGAGTTTCAGCGTGATCGGCGCAGCCAGGCTCCTCTCGCGCAGCAGGTCTTCGACCAGATTGCGCGCCGCCGCGTGCTCTACGCGTCGAAGGCTGATGATCTCACGGAGAAACTGATCCTCCGCATGAACAACGCACGCGCAACGCCGGGAACCCCCTCGCCCTCTCCCAAGCCCTGATCGCAACCGACACACTCCGCTTATGAGTACACCCTCAAACCCCACCGATCGAATCTGGAGCACTTTGATATGAAACAGCCCGCATGGATCATGACAGGCGTCGCACTCGGCGCACTCCTCACGCTTGCTGCGGGATTCCCCACCGCGCCTGCCGTCATCGCATCCGTGGACCTCGAGAAGGTCTACCGGTCGCTCGACCAGATCAAGGCATCCGAGTCGAAGAGTCTTGCTGTGAAGGACTCGCTTGAGAAGCGGTTGGGCTCTATGAACGATGACATCCGTGGCTTGCAGGAGGATCTCGACAGCTATCAGGTCGGGTCGGCCGCACACAATGAGGCGCAAGACAAGGTGATCCTGAAGGCGGGCGACCTCTCTGCACTTCAGAACTTCGCTGAACTCAAGATGCAATCCGAGCAAGCGAACACGCTGCGCGAGACCTACGCGGCAATCCGCAGCACGTGCGCAACCCTCTCGAAAGAGCACAAGATCGACTTCATTCTGCTCGATGACACGATTCCGGCCATCACACCTTCGGATGTGCAGGGCACCATGGCGCAGATCAATGGCAGACGATTGCTGTTCAGCAATCCGTCGCTCGACATCACGGATCTGCTGATCGAGCGCATGAACGCCGACTTCCGTGCGGCCAATCCGACCGCGGCACCTGCTCCCGCAGCAGCTCCCGCAGCAGCTCCCGCTGCATCGGCAACCAAAGGCTGAACGCGATGGTGTTGACCGCACAAGAAATCGCCACCAAGGTCGGTGGAACCCTCGAGGGTTGCGGCGACCATGTTGTGCGTGGCGTAGGCGATCTCCGCGGTGCACGCGAAGACGATGCGACCTACATCGCCGATGCGAACTACGCACGCCTCTGGCAGGACTGCCGTGCACGCGTCGCACTTGTTTCAGAGGGTGTCGATGTGGCTGGACACGACCCATCCACGCGAACACTCGTGCGGGTTGCCCAAGCAGAGATTGCCATGATCTCGCTGCTCGAGTCGTTCGCGCCTCCGCCCGAAGCGCCGCCGATAGGCATTCACGCCACGGCATGCGTGGAGACAGCAAGCCTCGACCCAAGTGTCTCCGTAGGTCCCTCTGCATGGATTGCACGCGGCTGCACGATCGGCGCCCATGCAGTCATCCACGCCGGTGCCCGCATTTATCCCGAAGTTCGCATTGGTGCGAGAACCGTCATCCATGCCAATGCTGTCATCCGCGAAAGATGCGAGATCGGAAGCGACGCCATTGTCCATGCAGGCGCCGTGATCGGCACGGAGGGGTTCGGCTACCGCCCATGTCCAAGCGGCAAGGGACTTTTGCGCATTCCCCATCTGGGCAACGTGGTTCTGGAGGATGGCGTCGAGATTGGCAGCTGCACATGTATCGATCGGGGCACGTTTGGCAGCACGCGCATTGGGCACGGCACAAAGATCGACAACCACTGCCAAATCGGTCACAACGTGCAGATCGGCCGTTCCACCGTGATCGCAGGTCTCAGCGGCATCGCGGGATCCTGCACCATCGGCGACTGGGTTCGCATCGGTGCGGCAAGTGGCATCGCCGATCACAGGAATGTGGGCAATGGTGCACAGTTGGCTGCTCGCACGGCGCTCATGCATGATGTTCCGGCAGGCGAGATCTGGGGCGGCATGCCTGCACGCGAAATCAAGGTGGAGATGCGCCACGTCTTGGCCCTTCAGAAACTCTCACCGCTCTCCAAGGACCTGCAACGCCTCGTCGAGCAGGCGCGGGCAGCGCGTTCATCCGCCAAGGCTGGTTCACCGTCTTCCGCACCATGACTTCGTTGCCACCCGAGCAAGACGCCAACACTGACAGCCCCACAACAGCCGTTGGGCGCTTGCCGTCAAAGTCCACACACGGAGTCACGCCCGGTACAGCACGCCAACGAACCATCGCTGCACCCACCATCGTCCGTGGCAAGGGATTGCTCTTTGGTGTCGACGCCGAAATCGAGTTCGCGCCTGCGCCGCCCGGATCCGGCATCGCCTTTGAGCGAATTGATCTGGCGCCGCCCGTTCTGTTACCCGCGCTCATCGACCATGCCGTATCGCGTCCTCGGCGTTCCACGCTTCGTGTTGGCGATGCGAGCATCGACACGGTCGAACACTGCCTGAGTGCCCTCGTTGGGCTCGGCATCGACAACGTGCTGCTTCGAATGCGTGGCCCCGAACTGCCCTGCGGCGATGGCTCTGCGCTGCCGTTTCTGGAGCCGCTGCGGTCGGTCGGGACGGTGGAGCAGGATGCGCCGCGGCATGTGCACCGCATCACGGAACCGATCGTGCTGGAGGAAGAGGATTCGATGATCGCCGCCCTGCCATCGGATGAGCCTGGCATGCGTGTTTCGTATGAACTGGACTACTCGAGCGTCTCGCGCCACATCGGGCGGCAGAACTGCTCATTTGATCTCGCGCACGACGACTACGCATCGCAGATCGCACCCGCACGGACTTTCTCGCTTCGGGCCGAAGCGGAGGCGCTCTGGGCAGCGGGCATGTGCCGGCATCTGACACCGCGTGATGCGCTCGTCGTCGGCGATGACGGACCGATGGAGAATGCTTTTCGGTTCGCAGATGAGTGCGTCCGGCACAAAGTGCTCGATGTCATCGGCGATCTTGCGCTCTCAGGCGTGTCGATCCAAGGCAAGATCGTTGCACAGCGATCTGGACATGATTTGAATCGGCGGCTCGCGCGACGCATACGCCAGCAGGTCGAAGCAGCCGCACGCTTGCGGCTCGTGGAGAGTGGCCGCGTGCTCGATGCGCGTGCCATCGCGCGGATCATGCCGCATCGCTATCCGATGCTGCTGATCGACCGCGTGGTGGAGATCGAAGGCAACCGCCGTGCCGTTGGCATCAAAAATGTCTCGATCAACGAGCCATTTTTCCCAGGGCACTACCCAGGCACACCGATCATGCCCGGCGTGCTCATCGTCGAGGCGATGGGCCAACTCGGCGGTCTGCTGCTTTCGCAGACGCTTGAGCACACCGGCAAGGTCGCTGTGCTGCTCTCGCTCGACAAGGTGAAACTGCGCAAGGCAGTCACCCCCGGAGACCAACTCGTGATGGAAGCGGAAACCCTCCGTGCAAGCGCCCGGAGCGCTGCCGTACGCTGCCGCGCATGGGTTCAAGGAAAACTAGCGGCGGAAGCGCAGATCCGCTTCATGATGATCGATCCGGAGTTCGAATGATGGAACGCATCCACCCCACGGCAATCATTGATCCGACCGCTGAAATCGCGGCATCTGTCACCATCGGCGCGTACTGCACCATCGGCCCGCGCGTTCATATCGGCGAAGATTGCGTGCTCCGAAGTCATGTTCACATCACCGCAATGACGCGCATGGGCCGTGGCAACACGATCCACCCCTATGCAGTCGTTGGCGGTGATCCGCAGGATCTCAAGTTCCACGGCGAGCCAACGTGGCTCGAAATGGGAGATTTCAACACGATCCGCGAGCACGCCACCATTCACCGCGGAACTGGGAATGGCGGCGGCGTGACACGTCTCGGATCGCACAACCTGGTGATGGGGAATGTCCACATCGCCCATGACACCATCATCGGCAACCACTGCATCTTCGCCAACAATGCCATGCTGGCAGGCCATGTGCACGTGGATGATCACGCCAACATCGGCGGCGGTGCAGGCCTGCATCACTTTGTGCGCGTGGGCTTCTGCGGCTTCGTGGGCGCGATGTCGCGCGTTTCGAAGGACATTCCACCGTTCATGCTTGTCGAAGGGAGCCCTGCGGTGATCCGCGGCTACAACGCCGTCATGATGAGCCGCGTCGGCATGCCTGAGAGTGAACTCGAAGCGGTCAAGGAGGCCTACAAGCGGATCTACCGCGCCAAGGGCGGCGACGGCACGAGCAAGATCACGGGACTGCTGCGTGAGTATCCGACATCGAAGGCCCTGCGCCGTATCGCCGAGTCAATCGAGGCGGTGAACAACGGGCTCAATGGACGTTCGCTCGAGACCGCACGCAAGGACAACAAGCGAGCCGCCCGCACTGCGCGCACCTGAGGCGTGTCTTCCTTGCCAACCCGTCTCCTTTCGCGCACGTCACCGCCCTCCCCCACTGCGAGTACAGTGAAACGGCCATGCTGAGCCCCGCCAAGGCATCCCGAGTCGACGAACTGATGGAGAGGGCGCAAAGCGCTCTCCAAGCCGGGAATTGGTACGAGGCGGAACGTGTGGCGCAGCGTGCGCTTGAGATCTCGCACCAGGCCTCGGACTTCGGCCGCATGCACCGCATTCTCATGCCGCTGCTCGAATCGCGTCGCCAGCGCATGCAGGCCGCGGCCACCAAGGCGAAGGTCACGTGGGTCCGCGGCGAGTTGACGGAAGATCATCTTGTTGCGCGAGGACTCCACATGCTCGAGCCACCACATGTCGGCGCAGATGCGCGGCGGCTCCGGCTGACGGCACTGCGGCGTGAGGTACCCGTGCTGATCCTCTGCCGTGAGCCGACCACACAGTTGGGTCTAGTTCCGATCGTCGCCATCGGACTCATCACGGTGCGCACACGTATCGCCCCCCCAGAGAGTCATGAAAAGCCATCCAAGCAGTGGTTCCTACGGGCACTCGAGTTGTTGGGCGATGCCGCAGTCGGCATGATTGACGGTGGTCTTGACGCAGTTCGGCAAGTGGATCATGCCATGTCACTCATCGATTCGGTACCAGATCACGAGGGTCTCCACATGACCCTCATGCGTCTCTGTGAAGCTGCAGAGCGGGAATCGCGCGAAGCAGCAGCGACGCAGGAAGCCAAGTCCTCGGCACGGATCACCGAGCGTGCCTCCGACTGAAGGAGCCAGTGGCTTTCAACCCGTCGCCGAACTGTGCGGCGGAATCCCGGCCCAGAGCGCCACCCTCTATCACGAGATTCGATTCAGTGTCGGCGATCCTGCCGCCCTGATCACGCTCCACCGCACCGGGGGTGGCACGCAGCGCGTTCTGCTGATCCGAGACATCGAACTCGACCGCGCGCGGACCAACGCCCGTGCGGATGCCTTCCATGCACCTGCAGATTTCGCCCCTGCAAGCGGACTCTCGGGCAACCGCGAAACCGCCACGGCTCAGTCTGCGGCGGAATGCCTTCGACGGCACGGAGTTCGCCGCGTCCGGATTGATCGCTCGACGCCGTCCGTTTTCTGGCACGCCCTCGTCGAAGCAGGGCTGGAAGTGTCCTGTGACCTCGAAGCATCCGTTCAGCGCCGCCGTGCGAAGGATGAGCAAGAGATCGCATGGCTTGCGCAGTGCCAATCCGATACTGAGGCGGCGGTCCGTCTCGCCTGTGAAATGGTCGCGCGTGCGCAGACCAGTGCAGATGGCACGCTGATGCATGCTGGAGAACCACTCACCTCCGAGCGTGTTCGTGGTGTGATTGATGCTTTCCTGCTCGCTCGCGGCTATCAGAATCCCGAGTCCATTGTTGCTGGCGGCCCCACAGCAAGCGATTGCCATGCGCACGGACATGGGCCGCTTCGCACAGGTGATCCCGTGATCGTCGACATCTTCCCAAGGCACCGACAGACGATGTACCACGGTGACTGCACGCGAACGGTGGTACACGGCGCAGTATCAGAGGAGGTCAGTCGAATGCACGGCGCTGTTGCAGCGGCCAAGCGCGCAGCCCTGGCGGCTGTGAGGTCAGGTGTCACCGGAGAGCAGGTACATGCCGCTACCACACGCGAATTGAACGCAGCTGGATTCCGCATGGGGTTGCCAGCGGCGAATGAGACTTGGAGCAATGCGCGAATGACGCACGGCACAGGACATGGAATCGGACTGGAGGTTCATGAACCTCCCCTGCTTGCAGCGCAAGGGCCCTCGCTGGTGGTAGGCGATGTTGTGACGGTCGAGCCCGGCCTCTATCACCCGCGCATTGGTGGTATCCGAATCGAGGACATGGTTGTCGTCACGTCGAATGGATTTAAAAACCTCGGCTCTTTGCCCGAGGGTCTTGACTGGAAGTGAAGTGCGTAGGCCGCATGGCGGCAGTCCGTGCGACGGGCTCGTCACGCACGAGTGAGTTTCCGATACTTCACGCGTGTTGGAGCTGCTGCCGCACCGAGTCGGCGCACGCGATCCGCCTCGTACTCCGAATAGTTGCCACCGAAGAAAAAGACTTGACTGTCTCCTTCAAAGGCGAGGATGTGGGTGGCGACTCGGTCCAGAAACCACCGATCGTGGCTGATGATGACCGCTGTACCACCGTAGTTCTCGATCGCCTCCTCAAGCGCACGCATCGTGTTCACATCGAGATCGTTGGTCGGCTCATCAAAGAGGATCACGTTATTGCTCTGCCGAAGCATGCGCGCGAGATGCACGCGGTTGCGTTCACCTCCGGACAGCGATCCCACCTGCTTCTGCTGCTCGGTTCCGCTGAATCCAAAGCGCGCCACATACGCACGGCTGTTGACTTTCACGGGACCGAGCATCAGTTCCTCCGACCCACCTGAGATGGCCTGCCAAATGCTGTCGTTGGACTGCAGACTGTCGCGGAGTTGTTCGATGTAGCCAAGGTGAACCGTTTCACCCACGGTGAATGTGCCGCCATCGGGCTTCTCCGTCCCAAGAATCATTTTGAAGAGCGTCGTCTTTCCGGCTCCGTTGGGACCGATGACTCCGACCACAGCGCCCGCTGGAATCTCGAAGGACACGCGATCGAGCAACAGCCGATCCCCAAAGGACTTGGAGACCTCCTTCGCGTGGACGACGACAGTTCCCAACCGCGGGCCCGGAGGAATGAAGATCTCGATCTCAGCCGCCTTGGCGCGCGACTGTTCATCACTGAGCATGCGCTCGTAGTTGCTGATTCGTGCCTTGCTCTTCGCCTGACGACCCTTGGGATTTTGTCGAATCCAATCAAGCTCGCGCGCAAGCGACTTCTGCCGCATGCTTGCCTGTCGCTCTTCCACGGCAAGACGCTTCTGCTTCTGCTCGAGCCACTGCGTGTAGTTCCCGCGGTATGGGATACCCATGCCGCGGTCGAGTTCGAGAATCCAGCCCGCGACATTGTCGAGGAAGTATCGATCGTGCGTGACCGCGATCACCGTCCCCGGATACCGCGCCAGATACTGCTCAAGCCAACCGACACTCTCCGCATCCAGGTGGTTGGTCGGTTCATCGAGGAGCAGGATGTCTGGCTTCTGCATCAAGAGCCGAGTCAGTGCGACTCGGCGACGTTCGCCGCCCGAGACTGTATCGAGCGTCTGATCGGGCGGCGGACAACGCAGCGCCTCCATCGCCATCTCGATCTGGTTGTCGATGGTCCACGCATCGACCGCATCGAGTCTCTCCTGCACGCGCCCTTGCTTCTCGATGAGACGCTCCATATCGTCGGCGCTCATCTCTTCGCCGAACTTGCCATTGATCTCATCGAACTCGCGAAGCAGATCGAAGGTCGCCTGCGCGCCCTCCCGAACCACGTCGAGAACGCTCCGCCTTTCATGCGCGAGTGGCTCCTGCTCGAGGAAGCCCACCGCAAATCCAGGCGATCGCTCGATCGTCCCATCAAACTCCCGGTCTTCCCCCGCAATGATGCGCAGGAGCGTCGACTTGCCGCTTCCGTTCAACCCGAGAACGCCAATCTTGGCGCCGTGATAGAAGCTCAGCGAGATGTCCTTGAGAATCTCCTTGCGGTTGATTGACTTGGATACTCCAAGCATCGAAAAGATGATGCGGACTGACTCGGGTGTCCCCTTCGCTGACTGGGCCATAAGCCCGTCGAGTCTAGGGGTGGCTCTTGTGCTGCCATCGCGGAGCTTCCAACTCCCCCCCAGCTTCAAAGAGCTCGACCGATAATCGATCTGATTTTGCAAATGCGTTTGATCTTGTATCTCGGACAACCAATCGCTAGTTTGGCGCGTATTTTGCGATCCCAATGAAAGGCGCTCCCATACCCACTCTCTCCCAAGACGGAACATCCAGATCCAAGGATCTGATTGCAAGCCTTCCCGTCTTCTTTGTAGCGCTACCCCTGTGCCTTGGCATTGCCCAGGCATCTGGTGCGCCGCCGTTTGCTGGACTTGTTGCTGGAATCATCGGAGGCATCGTTGTCGGGCTTCTCAGCGGCTCCCACGTCAGCGTCTCAGGCCCCGCCGCTGGGCTCACCGCCATTGTGCTCGCACAGATTCAGGGTCTTGGATCGTTCGAGGCCTTCCTCATGGCAGTTGTGTTGGCGGGCGTTATTCAACTTGGCCTCGGCTTCGCGCGTGCTGGGGGACTGGCAAATTATTTCCCATCAAGTGTGATCAAGGGACTGCTCGCCGCCATCGGCATCATCATCATCCTCAAGCAGATCCCGCATCTGATCGGATACGACATTGAGCCCGAAGGCTCAGAAGCATTTGTCGAACCCGATGGACAGAACACCTTTACTGCACTCCTGAGCGCCTTTTCCAATCTGCTCCCCGGCGCAGCACTCGTCGGACTCTCGTCGCTGGCGCTCGCTGTCGTGTGGGATCGAACGCCGATGAAGAAGACCATGCCCAGCGCTCTGATTGCTGTGCTGTTCGGTACGGTCCTGAGTCTGATTCTCATGAAGGCCCAGTCCTCTTGGGCCATCGTGGACTCGCATCTCGTCAGCGTCCCTGTCGTTGGGGAGGGTGGCGTGCAGTGGGGTGATCTCATCACGCTCCCCGATTTCTCGCGCGCATTTGAGCCTGCGGTGCTCATGGCGGCCATCACTCTCGCGGTCGTCGCGTCCCTTGAGACGCTCCTCAACCTCGAGGCGACGGAAAAGCTTGATCCGCAGCGGCGTTCCGCATCACCCAACCGTGAACTGCTTGCGCAAGGCGTCGGCAACACTCTCTCGGGGCTCGTTGGAGGTCTTCCGATGACATCGGTCATCGTCCGAAGTTCTGTGAACGCAAACGCGGGTGCGCAGACCCGCCTTTCAGCGATCACTCACGGCGTTCTGCTCTTGGGAACGGTGCTGCTGATCCCGACAGTCATCAACACCATCCCGAAGGCCGCCCTCGCCGCGGTGCTCGTCGCCACTGGATGGAAGCTGGCGAGTCCACAGACATTTCGTAGCGTGTGGAAACAGGGCAAGACCCAGTTCATCCCATTTGTCATCACGATTCTTGCGATTGTCGGCACTGATCTCTTGAAAGGCGTACTCATTGGACTCGCCGTCAGTCTGTTCATGGTGCTCGTAGGCAACATGAAGCACGGTTTCCGAGTACTCAAGGAGGCGCATGTCCATGGAATCATTCACCGAATCGAACTGGTCGGACAGGCCACATTCCTCAACCGTGCGGCACTGCTGACCACACTCAGTTCGTTCAAGCGCGGAGAGCAGGTCATCATCGACGCGCGACTCGTGGACTACCTCGACTCCGACATGGTTGCCATCCTTCGCGAGTTCACCGAGGAGACAGCGCCACGAAAGGGTGTCATCGTCAGCATGCTCGGCTTCAAGAATCGCTACGACCTGAAGGATCAGGTGCAGTATGTCGATGTCAGCACGCGCGAGGTGCAGTCCGCAGCAACACCGCTTCAAGTCTTGCAGACGCTCAAGGAGGGCAACGAACGTTTCGTCTCGGGACGGCGGCTGAATCGCGATCTGATGCGGCAGGTGGATCAGACCGCTGCAGGTCAACACCCTCTTGCGGTCGTGCTTGGCTGCATCGATTCCCGGGCGCCTGTGGAACTCATCTTTGACGCAGGCATCGGCGACATGTTCATCGCTCGTCTTGCAGGCAATGTCGCAAGCCCGGAGGCGCTTGGAAGCATCGAGTTCGCATGCAAGGTGGCTGGTGCTCGACTCATCCTTGTACTCGGGCACACCCGCTGCGGCGCGGTGAAGGCCGCTTGTGATTTTGTGGCGAAGGGTCTCGATCCGGTGGAAGCAACGGGACTGACCAATCTCCCTTCCATCACCGATCCGATCTCCGAGGCTGTTCGCATGGAGACGACCATCAAGGATCGCCGCGACGCATCCAACGAGGCGTTCGTGGACCGAGTGGCGACCATCAATGTGCGAAACGCCATGCGATGGATTCAGGACAACAGCCCGACCATCTCAAAGATGCTCGCCACGGGCGAAGTCGCACTCGTGGGCGGCATGTACGACATCAAGACAGGGCGCGTCGAGTTCCTCGACGAGGCAGCGGCGATCAGCCTGGTTGCACCCATTTCTGCCGTGACTCGATCAACCTGACGACGATCACCCACGCTGCGTGCGGCGCCAGATCCACGCGGTCATGAAGAACAGCGCCGCCATCAGCACGATCGTGGCACCGCTCGGCAGGGATGCGTGATAGGACAGCAGCAATCCGCCCACCACGGCCGCCGCCGCCGTTGTCGCCGAGAGCCACAGCATGGGCACCATGCGACGCGTCAGGAGCGCTGCCGTGGCCGCTGGCGTGATGAGAAGCGCACTCGTGAGAACCACCCCCACGACCTGCACACCCGACACGACGGCGAACGCGATGAGCACAAGCAGCAGCGCGTGCAGTCGCTGTGAACGAATGCCGATCAGATCCGCATAGGTCGAGTCGTACGAGGCGAGTTCCAACTCCTTAAACAGCGCAAGGATGACCGCGAGCACCAGCACCGCGGCGCACAGCATGAACAGAAGATCGCCCTGTGCCACCGAGAGCAGATTGCCCAGCAGCAAGTGGGAGAGGTCGCGCCAGGATCCGATGCGTGCGGTCAGCACCACACCGAGCGCGAACATGCCTGTGAAGACAACGCCAATGGCTGCATCGTCACGGATGCCGCGCCGCCGCGAGGTGCGCGAAGACAAGACCGCGATGCCGAGCGCGGTGACAACGTTGCTCGCGAGCGCCCCAGCCATCAGGCTCAGTCCCTTCGCCTGCGCGATCACCAATCCGGGCAAGGTCGTGTGCGACATGGCTTCCCCGACAAATGCCATGCGACGGAACACCACGAAGACCCCGAGAACGCCGCATGCGACACCTGCAGCGAGCCCTGCCGCCAGTGCGTCGCGCATGAACGCGTGCGTCCACGGTTCGAGCAGCCAGTTCATCGAGCGCCTCCACGGACCATGCCGTCCTCGATCGACAGCACTTCATCGAAAGGCAGATCATGAATTCCGACATCGTGGGTGGAGACGATCATCGACTTTCCGGCGGTCTGAAGCCGATCGAGCAGCGCACCGACGAGTACTCGTGATGCAGCATCGACTGCATTCAGTGGCTCATCGAGCAATAGAAGATCAGACTCCTGTGCGGCGGCACGAGCGAGCAGCAGCCGCTGCTGTTGACCGCCCGACAACTCGCCGATCGGACGGCGCGCGATCTCCGTGAGCCCAAGCGATGCGAGGACGCCATCCACCACAGCATGGCACTCCGCGCTCGGTCGGCGCAGCCAGCCCGTGTGCACAAAGCGCCCGGCCAGCGTGAATCGCGCGACATCCACGGGAAAATCCCAGTTGATGGATTGCCGCTGTGGGACGTAGGACGTGCGGTGGTGACACGCACCGACGCGCAACCCAAAGACACGGATATCTCCGCCGCGTGCCGGCAAAAGTCCCGCCACAGTCTTCAGAAGAGTGCTCTTGCCTGAACCATTGGGTCCTACAAGCGCAAAGCGCTTGCCGGCGGGCAATACAAAGTTGACATCATGCAGGACCGGTGCAGCACCGGGATGCCCCGCTGCAACACTGTGGAGCGCGAGTGCGGGCGCACTCGGATCGGGCGCATGCAGATGACGACCTCCGTAAGAGAGTGCCGTGTCCTTCACGGCTGAAGCGCCTTGACGATCGCCTCGGTGTTCCCGCGCATCGTCGCAAGGTAAGCACTGCCACCCATCTCCGTGGACGGCGACAGTCCATCGAGCCGCAGCGTTTCGACCAACCGCGTGCCCGACTCGCGTGCAACGACTTCAGCCGTTCGCGACCGATGTGCGACATCACCAAACATCACTGGCGCACCAGAGGCGCGCACGGAGGCGACAAGTTCAAGAATGCGGGTGGGGCTCGTATCCACTTCATCCCCCGCCATCTCCACACCGATCACCCGAACTCCGTACCGCACGCCCCAGTGCCCAAGTGCCTCATGCGTTGTCACAATCGTTCGGCGATCCGCAGGGACCTTTGCCACCTGCTCCTTCGTCCAGCGATCCAACTCGCGCAGTTTCTCTCGCAGGGCTTCCGCTTGCGTCTTGAACGCCGTCGCATCGGAAGGGCGGCGTTCCGCAAATGCCTGCTGCAGACGATCGGTCATGGTGATCACCTTGATCGGATCGTGCCACGCGTGCGGATCAGTACTCACCCCCGTTGGTGCATCATCACCGTGTGTGTGGGAGTGGTCGGGGTGATCACACGATTGTCCCTCACGGCCGAGCCCATCCGCCAAGATCAGCAGCCCCGCCCTGCTTCCCGATGTGGCGTGCATCTTCTTGAGATCCGCATCAAGACCAAGCCCAAACACGATCACAAGACCAGCACCCGCCACCTTGGCAGCGTCTGCTGGGGTGGGTTCC
This sequence comes from Planctomycetota bacterium, assembly GCA_016872915.1. Lineage (GTDB taxonomy): Bacteria > Planctomycetota > Phycisphaerae > Phycisphaerales > SM1A02 > F1-60-MAGs104. Next base: position 59,630 of record VGYQ01000004.1, read on the forward strand.
GCATGGTGAGGATCACCGCCGAGCCCGCCGACTCGCACAACTTCAATCGCGCTGCCACCGACCGCTGCGGCGAGATCAGCGGTGACATCGCTTGCAACGACCACCTGCAACTTTGGCTGCGCTTCACTCGTCGCTTGAGCGGTGGCAAGGGCAAGACATGCGGCGACGGCGAACATCTGTCCGCCATGATAGGAAGTCACGCCACGACAGCCCGCCCGCACGCAAGCAGAACCAGCAGCAACTCGCACCGCTCAGACGGCACTCGGTACTCCCGCGCCATGGCAAGGCGATACGCATCGAGTTGCGGCTTGTGATGCTCGACGCGCTCCTCGATCCACGCGTCAAGTTCCCTCCCCGTTGCGTGGCTCGGCGGCTGATCCGTCTTGAAGTCCACCACTTGCAGGCGCTCCCAGGCTCCAGGCTTGCCGTGCAGCACCAATCGATCGATCGAACCCTCTTGAATACGCCCGCCTGACAGCAGCGACAAGAACCTGCGCTCCCGCAGCGCGATGGCGTTCCCTTTGGGACGCGCAAGCGACTGCCTGATTTCTGGCGCCTGAAGCTGCTTGATCGTGTCACGCACGCAGTCTGTGATGGAAGCGATGTTTGGATAGGTGATGCTCGGCTCGATTGCTCGTGCGATGGTGTCCGCATCGGGCTCCCAACCGTCGCTCCACTCCAGTTGCTCGCACACGGCATGCGCGAGCGTGCCGCGGTCAAGTGCCGCCCGCTGTGCGGGACCCGATGCGGCAACATCGGCGGCATCGCCGCGCCTTGCGGTCGCGGCTTGCTGTGAAGCGATCTCGGCCGCGAGCCCGCGCCGCGGCGTCCGTGGAGCGGAGGGAAGCGGCGGCGCGCTCCTGCGCACACCCGCTTCGAGCGCAGGCCGCGAGGCGTCGATCCACGACTCGTCTCCTGCCCGCGACAGAACTTCACTGTGAGCGAGTGCCTCAAGCAGGATCGAACCATGGGACGTATTGCTCTTGGGGACCTTTCCGGGTTTGGGGGTCTTTCGATCAACCATGATGAAGAGCCCCCGCTTGGCGCGTGTCAATGCGACATAGAGCGCACTCAACCTGTCCTGCAATGCGAATCGCTCGGCGGAGTCGTTCACTTCACCAACTGCACCCTTGCGACTGATGGGTAGTACGCCAGGTGCCACACGGTCATGCCCTAGACCGCGGTAGGGAATATTCCGTTCCACGGCCAACGGCTGTGAGTGGTGGCCAGACTGTTGTGCGGGCGTACCGAAGATCACGATGTCCCACTCGAGCCCTTTCGCTTGATGGATGGTGATCGATTCAATTGGCTGACCTTCAACATCGCGGCAATCTTCCTGTTCGACTGCCTCCACAATCTCATCAAGCGTCATGCCTGCCCGCTCTGCTCGGGCGATGACATGCAGTGCGCGGTCGAGACGCCGACAATCGCCCGCGGCAATCAGACCACGGCGCGCGATCTCCACGCGCCACTCGTTCAGTGTGGCGGCGACGGTCGACTTCGCGAACTTCCCAAGCAGTTCCTCCGATACATCTGCTGACTTCTTTCGTTTCTCCGGCCAAGGATGCGCGCTTTCGACGCCCACACCCCACACATCTTTCAGGGGCGACATCAGCACACTCAAGAAAGCCGTGCAATCCATCGGATGCGCGGCGACTCGGATCGCATCGAGGAACGCCAAGACGACTGCACTATCGCGCAGACTCCCCTTTGCCCGCAAAGAGCATCCGGGCGAACCGTCGATCGCGCGGATGCGTTCGGCCACCTCGCTCGCATCTTTGTTCTTCGAGTGGATCACCGCAATACGGAGTGATCCCTTGCTGCGCTTCCAGAGGTTCACCGCCTTCCGTGCGCACGCCTCGAGACGCTCCGCGCGCGTCTCGGACTGCGCGATTGCGACCGTGCCCATGAGTTCACGATTTTTCTGCGTCGCCCGATGCGGTTGATAGATTTCGAGCCAGGCATCGAGCGCATCGACCAGGTTCTGACTGAGGCACTCATCAGGTGGGAACCGAAGCGAATGAGTGGGTGACTTCAGATTGTTGAAGACTTCGTCGACCGCTTCGAGAACGATCGGTGCGCTTCGCCAACTGGTCGTCAGGAGTCGCTCCTGCACATCGGCAGCCGCTCCCTCACTCAACAGCGATGGCAAGCAGCGCAGGAGCCGCGGATCACCGCCGCGCCAACCGTAGATCGACTGCTTGACGTCGCCTACGGCCAGGATCGACCGAGGTTCGTCGCCACCCGCAGCGAGGCTGATCGCCAAGGGCTCGAGCGCCTGCCACTGCGAAAGACTCGTGTCCTGAAACTCGTCGAGCAGCAAATGATGGATCTGCTGATCGAGCCGCATGAGGATCTCGGCCATGCACTCGTCGTTCATCCCGCCTGCGATCGACCGAGTGATGGACTCGAATGTGCAAGCCCCGCGCTGTCGGAGCGCATCCTGTTCAGCCATCACAAGGAGCGAAGCCAACCGTGCCGCTTCCTGATGTCCGCGAAGTCTGGCATGCAGGACTTCGCCGCGCAGCCAATCAGCGACGACCCTCAAATCCGTGTGCAGGCCTCTTGGAAACTCCTTCCTATGGAAGGTGCTTTTCCCCTCCGCAACGCTCTTGATCGCACCGGACTCGAGATACTCCAAACAAACGCGCGCGGGCAGTGGTCCACCCCCTACTGCTTCCGACAGCAGCCAGAACTTTCCAGTCGATGCATACTGCTTGATGCTTTTGTGACTCTCCCCAAGCTGCTGCAGGCCCACGAGTGCTCTGCGAACCGCTTCGCGGGCATCTTCAAACGCGATGCGCTTCGCGGAGTCAGGCCTGAGCCAACACTCTGGCACTGCAGCGTTCGGATCACCGCCCCCACCGCTGTCTTGCCACGCGCTCAAGAGAGCCCGCGCCGAAGTAAAGGTCCGCTCGATCGAGTCCACACGATCCTCCTCGAACCGAAGCAAACGCAGCATCTTGGCAGGCTCGTTCGCAGGATCGCTGATGACACGCGCGAGCGACTCCCGCAGCACTTGCCCCGTTGCGGCATCATCGAGCAGCGACAGCTGCGTGCCAATCCCAAGTTCGAGGGCATAGGCGCGCGCCATGCGCATCAGCAGCGAGTCGAGCGTCCGAACTTCCACTCGGTCGATTCGAGCGATCACTGCCTCGAGTAGCTGCTCTGCCTTCACCTCACCATGCGAAGGGTCACCAAAGATCGACTGGGCCAACTCACAACGCTTCTCGGTCGACAAAACCGCGTCCGCGAGCCGCACGAGGATCTTCGTCAGAATGTCGCGTGCTGCAGCCCGAGTGAAGGTGGTAGCCAGAATCGACGTCATCCGATCTGGATCGCCTGCCACCACGCCCTCGTGCGCCACGCGTAGCCATGCACCGGAGAGCGCGTGGGTCTTTCCACTTCCCGCATTGGCGAGATACCGCTCGATCATGCGGCGCCCTCATCCGTGGTGGCCCCATCATTCGTCGAACCCTCGCTTTGATCGAAAGAATCTGCAGCACCGCCGCCTGCCACACGACGAAGCAGACTGCTGAATGAATCGCGCTGCCGCCAACCGATCATCTGTTCGGGCGTGTACTCCGCGGGCACTCCGAATTTACGCGCGCGCACCGCGCCGATCATCGCTTTCATGGCTTCGACTCCCTCACGCGCGTTGCTCCCATCCGCCACGATGTCAATCAACTCTGCACTGCCCTTCGCATCAACGCTGAGCACATGCCCACTGAGCTTCAGCGGTGCGAGGTCCGCGAATGATCGTGGCACGAGATGCACATACAGGGGAATCTGTGGATCCTTCCGACCATCCTTCCCCACCCTGCGGGTTTTGTCAAATGCGCTATCACCGAGTTTGTAATCAATCACGCGCCACTCCCCAAGCCTCTCGTTCACATCAATGCGGTCCACCCGTCCTCGTATCCGCATCGGCACGCCATCCACCAGCAACTCTTCATCGTCAGGGAACGACCACTCGGCAGCGCGAATCTCCCAGCCCTCCGCCGCCTGCTCCAAGTGCCAGCGCAGCGCGCTTCGCACTCGCGCGACCGCTGCCGTCCGCTGGACGGCAAGTGCTGGCGCAGGACTGTTCCCGAACTGCTCACGCAACGCGACGTCGAGTTCGTGCTCCAAGACCTGCATCCACGCCGCTTCCGATCCATCCCTTGGCGTCGGACCTGCCAGTCGCCGAAGGACCTGATGCAGCAGTACGCCAAAGTGCCGTGGCTGCATGACATCCGAAAACACGATCGGCTCGTTGAGTTTGAGAACATTCGTGAGCCAGAACGCATACTTGCCTGCGTGATATGTCCCACAGCTCGTCACGGAAACCGCGCTTGGCACTTCGCACTCACCGAAGTCCTTCACGCTCGGTACGGCATGGAATGCGGCGGAATCGCCGTCACTCCCTTGCAGCCGCACGCTGTTCTCCTCGACCTTTCCATAGAGTCGCAGGATCCGCCTTGCCTGCGCCTCTGCACCGCGGGGGAAGATCAGCCGACTTGGGCGGACTGGCTCGCCGCGTGCATCGACCATGCCGCCGATCACCGAGAGCGACAACGCGCGCGCCGACACGGCCGCCAGCAACGCCGCATCGCGGTGCAGTCGAGCACTGCGACCAGGCAGCCCGATCGCCAAGCGAATCGGATCCGTGAACCATCCGTCGGGCTGCGGCTGCGACGGAACTGTTCCCTCACGCAATCCAAGCAGCACCACCCGACGCGAAGGCTCGAAGAGTGCGTCCAACCAGCCGATCGCCTCGATCTCCGTGCCATCGGGTGGTACAGGAATCTCTTGTGACTCCATCTCCTGCTGCAGCACGGCAAGGATCGTTCCCATCGGAAGCAAGCTGTCCTTGAACGCACTGCGGGCGAGCGACTCAGCCACGGACTGCAGTTGGTCATGCGCCTCCGCCTGTACTGGATCACCGAGACTTCCACGAAGCAGGCGCGTCATCCATGCCATCAGCGCGGACACGGCGTCCGCAACCGAAGACTTCGTGTGCGGGACACCGCCAATGGGCTGCGGCAGCACACCACCTCCGATGGCGCGCAGTGCTTCAACGAGCTTTGCACCACTCCGCTCGTTGAATCGGTCCACCACCTCGCCAAGATCACTCACGCTGTGGAGCAAGTGCTCGGCGCGCAGTCGATCCAGAATCTGGCGGGGATCGACCAACTTCTCGGCTCGCAGCACACGCAGAACCGCAGGCTGTGCGAGAAACTGAGCCAACGCTGCAGGCGTGCACTGTGCGTGCAACTGCGCGGTAGCGCGAAGGAGCAAGCCAGAGAGTGTGAGTGCGTAGGGCGTTCCAGATCCCACGTGAATCGCACGGCCGTGACGGAGTGCCACCGCTTGCAGGAGCGGCGTAAGTTCAGGATCGCAGGACACCACCACAGGTTGTGTGGCCGCGTCCGTCAGCGCATCCTCTCGTCCAGTTGAACCCACTGATTCTGTACACATCACACTGAAGCGCGCGAGTGCAGCCTCGCACTGGTCCAGCGCATCCTCCGCTGGCTCGAGTGCTGCTTCAGGAATGTCGGGCGCAAGACCCTCCGCATCGCTTGCAACGCAGCCGAATGCATCCAATCCTCGGTCGTTCCATGGTGGCGAGTCAGGGGCAATGATCCACGCCTCCACGGCGACCCCACCTTGCACAAGAGACGCCACCACACGCCTGTTTATTGGCGTGAGATCGAGGACGCCAAGCAGCACCACGCGCTCAAACGCCGCCTTGCCATGCTGCTCCCCATGCGGCGCGGCATGCAGTACCTGATCGTTCCACT
>VGYQ01000005.1 GCA_016872915.1 Planctomycetota bacterium
TGGCTTGTGGACAACGCGACCTTGGCGACGACAGAGCGGCGGCTTTGCGTGCAAGCATCCAGTCGCTTCGCCGCAGAGTGGATCGAGCGGCACTTCCACGTTCATCTTCGCGCTGCCGCGGATGAGGTACTCGGTACCGAAGCAGTCATCGACATCTCGGTTGCTGCTGGGCACGTAGATCCACAGACACCCATCGACGCAGCCGATGGAACAGCATCGGAGTCGATCCCACTGCGCCTGCCAAGTCAGCTCTCACGGTCTGCCCAGCCCCCTTCCCCTGAGAGTCGATCAAAGATGCCCCACTCCGCGTCGCATCAGCGATCAGCATGGAAGCGCTTCAACGACTTTCTGGTCTGCAGCGGTAATCGTCTGGCGTTTGATAGCGCCGTGCGGATGGCAGAACGCGCGGCAGATGCACCACAGATGCTCTTTCTGCATGGCGCATGCGGCGTGGGAAAAACGCATTTATGCGAGGCACTGTGTCATCGCTTCAACGAGTGCACGCCCGGCGCACGCATCCGCTGCATCACTGGCGAGCAGTTCACCAATGAGTTCATTGCAGCCATCCGGGACGGTTCTATCGACTCCATTCGGCGTCGTCAGCGCAAACATGATCTGCTGGTGATAGACGACATTCACTTCCTCGGCAACAAGAATGCGACGCAGTCGGAGTGCCTGCACACACTTGATGCGATCGCAGCGAGCGGCGGTCGAGTCGTGCTTGCGTCTGATGCACACCCGAGGGCCATTGCACGGTGCAGTCCCGCTCTTGTCAGCCGCTTCCTGGCGGGACTGGTTGTGCAGGTTGAACCCCTGGACCGAAACGGTCGCATCGCGCTTGCCAAGCTGCGGCTTGGCGCGCGAGGACTCGATCTCATTCCCACCGCCCTCGAGGCACTGGTAGACCGATCTGGCACCAGCATCCGTGAACTGGAGGGAGCTGTGCTGACTGTGTGCGCCCATCAAGCGTCACTCGGATGTACCGCGGAAAGTGGCCATGTGCTTGTGGCACGGGCACTTGGTCATGCGGAACCCTCGCGCGCCGGTCGGCCCGTGCGGTTGGCAGAGATCATTGCGGCGGTGTGCATGGAAACCGGTCTTGAGACAACCGAACTGCTTGGCGCAGGTCGCCATCGGCGCGTGGCCACCGCGCGCGGGCTCGCCGCACTTCTCGCGCGAGAACTGACCACCTGCTCATTTCCAGAAATCGCCGCCGCTCTGGGCCGCTCAAGCCACTCTGCGGTGCATGCGGCTGCCACTCGATACCGCGCTTGGGTGGAGCAGCGCGAACAGGTCGACGTTGTCGGACATCGAATCGGGGCAGACTCGCTCGTCGAGCGCACCCGCCGCAGCATTCTGACCGCGCGCAGCTAACGCGAAGCCAAGGCACACCGTTACACTCGCCGCGCATGGTGGCTGCGGTCTTTCAGTTTGGCACGGCACAACTCTTGGCCGGCGCCGTGGTGGCGACGGCGCTCCTGTGGCCTCCAACATATGCATCGGCACAATATGGCCGCACCGATCACGTCGATGGCGCCATCTCAACCCTCAAGCGATGCTCGCTTCCCACGCCGCAAGGAGATCATCACACGTTGATCGTTGCACTGCGAGCGTTGGAGGATCCCGCTCTTGCACCCTTCTATGAGGCGCTGCTGAAGTCGCCGGACTGGCGCTCGCAAATCGATGGCATCCTTGGCTTGGCTGAACTATCGAAGGACAGAGATCTCAACATCGATCTTGTGCGCGCTCTTCCGAACGCCGAGGACCGCTCGACCGCGATTCGCGCTGCAATCGGCTTCGAACTGCTGAAGCCAAAGACTCTGCGTGCACTGCTTGATGACCCAAACATGCCATCTGTGGATGCTCTGGTCATCTGCGGAGAACTCCACCGGCAGGGGCAACCCTTTCCTGCAAATGCCGTACGAGCGACGGCTGCGGATCCTGCGGATGACATTGCCGGCTTGGCATCACTGCTCCTCATGGAGTCTGGCGATGAATCTGCGTGGAAGGCTTTTGTCGAGCGCTGGGCCACGCGAAGTGACGAGATTCGGAACGCAACACTTCAGGAATTGGCGCGCGTTGCGCTCCTCTACCGACTGAAAAGCTCAGTCCGCGGTCTTGGGGAACTCGCGCGAAAGCCAGACATCCGTGCGGCAACACTCATGATGGTGAATGCCACCGCGCTTGGCCTCGAGCCGAATCTTGGCGCGCAAATGTGGAGCACCTTCGTGCAGCGGGAGCGTTCGCAGGCGCTGCTTTTGAGAGCAGGATTACAGCTGCTCGCACATGAAGCCGCCTGTGAGGCCGGGTTTGGTGCGAAACTGAAAAACGGTGAGCCACTTGTCGATGCCATTGCCGATGCGATCGATGCGAGTGCCAGTGGCGATGCCGATGCGATGGCATCGGCGCTCGAAGTGGTTATCGATCGTGCAAACAAGACGAGCGCAGAGTGGGCAATTCGGCGGGCCGCGTCTCTACCAATGCCACAGGCGACTCGCGTCTGGAAGCATTTGATCGACACATTTCTTGGGGCACCGGCCAATGCGATGGCGCTCTCACCAGTTGTGCTTGATGCCGCAACACGTCTGGCAGAGAGCAACCCTGCGCTGCTTGAGCCAATGATCCGCCGCGCAGAGAATGAGCGACAGGCACAAGAGGTGCTCTTGTTGGCACTCTGCAACGCCAGTTCAGCCGAAAGCGCCGATGTTGCAGAAAAAGTACGTGGTCAGCTGAGTCGCCGAGGCGATGCATTGGCGCTTCTGGCGATTGCGCGCGGCCGCGGTGAGTTGACGCCACAGATCCGAAGCGACTTGGGCATCGTTGCCGCAGGTGGCGGTGATCTGGATCAGAGCCTGTTGGCTCAAGCGGCATGGCTGTTTGTGAAGAGCAGCGGCAAGCAGGATGCTGCCCTTCAGCAGATGTGTTCACCATGAAGCAAGACATCCCGCTCAGCAAACCAGATCTGACCGACGAGGATCGGCAGGCTGTCCTGACGACGCTTGCTGGCTCGCGGCTGACGATGGGGCGAGCACTGCTCGAGTTCGAGGCGGTGCTCGGCGAGGTCACGCGGCGCACATTCGCCATCGGTGTTTCGAGTGCATCGAGCGGACTCGAAATCTCCCTGCGTGCGCTTGGAGTCGGTCGTGGGGATGAGGTGCTCGTACCGGCACTCTCCTATCCATCGAATGTCAATGCTGTGATTGCTCTTGGTGCGGTACCCGTCTTTGTCGATTGTGATCCGCGCACGCTTTGCATGAATGTGCAATGCGCAGAGCGCGCAGTGACATCGGCAACCAAGGCAGTGATCGGCATTCCGGTGCTGGGAAATCCTTGCGGGCTGCCTGAACTGATTGCGCTCTGCTCGCGGATGGAGTTGCCGATGCTTGAGCATGGTTCCGAGGGGCTCGGATCGACAATCGGCACGGACAATGTCGGTCGATTTGGGCGCCTCAGCGTGTTTGGCTTCGGGCCGAACCGCACGATTTGCGCGGGCGAAGGGGGTGCCATTGTGACGCACGATGATCGCTTGGCTGCTGCGTGCAGATCCCTCCGCAACCAAGGGCGCGATGATCGGCGCAGCTTCCCGGATCAATCGCCTGACCTTGGCATGATCATGAGTTTTACTGGCATCGGCTCCGATGCCCGGCTTGCCGAACCGCTTGCTGCGCTCGCAGCGAGTCAGCTGCGCAGACTGGAGAGCACCCGCGCCCTGCGAGCAGAGATCGCAGCGCTCTACACGCGTGCACTTGGTGGCCATCCAGACTTGATCCTGCCGACCGTTGGTGAGGATGCGAGCGTGTGTTGGCCACTCTTCTGGGTTCGGCTCTCGGATCGCTTCGGACGTGAGGATCGAGATGCAGTCATCGGTGGCCTCCATCGGCATGACATCGGAGCTGCCAATCACTATCCGCCCGCGCATCTGCTGCCGCATGTTCGCCAGCACTTTGGCACGAACGTCGGCGACTGCCCGGCGGCAGAGTCCATCGGTGATCGCATGATCACCCTCCCGATGTTCACATCCATGAAGGAACGCGAAGTTCGGCAGGTTTGTCAAGCACTTGAAACGTTGCTCTCGCGCTCAGGCATTGATCGTGCTTGACCGCGTTGCGTCGCGCCTCCGGTGAAAGCCACCCATGGGATTCGAACCCACGACCTATGCTTTACGAAAGCATTGCTCTACCACTGAGCTAGGGTGGCGATAGAAGATCGAGAGTGTAGCGCGGCAGGCAGAGGGGAGTGTCGTTGCCGACAATTCGAGAGCCGCTCACCCGCGCGGCTCAACGATCAATTGCACGACATCCGAAGGAGGAAGCCCAAGCGCACCGAATGCGTGCGCAGCAGCAGCTGCCACTGCCGAGTCATCGGAACGAAGCAGTGCCTTCAACGCAGCGATCTGGCTTTGCGAGAGTTGATTGCCCAATTTTCTTGCACTTGCCGCCAACGCGTCGAGCACTCTTGGCTGCATCTCTCCCGTGATGGAGAGCGAACTGGAGGCGAGTGCGCGCTGAGCAGAATCGGTCGGAATCATCGCGAGTACAGCCGCGATGCCAGCGACCTCGCTGCTTGACTCGCCCCGACCAAGTTCCCGGACGAGTGCACTCTCGGCATCACGGATATCGAAAACCGGCGATGAGGATTCCGCAATCAGACGGAGTGCAGCGAGTGCTTGCCCGCTGTACTGCTGCGTTTCCTCGACAGACAGCGCCAACCCCCCTGCAGCCCCAGCTGCCGCTTCGATGGCGCGGTTGAGCTGTTCATTGGTTGCCGATGCAAGGAATACGGCGACCCGAGGATCTCTTTCATACTGCATGGAAAGCGCAGTCGCATCCTGTCCATTGGCAATGACGACGACCGGCGCAGTGGCTGTGGGTCGAGCCAAGCGAGCTGACCGCACGACATCTTGGACGGCAGCAGTTGCACCTTGCACGACAAGCAGATCAACCGACTGACCCTGTGAGAGGCGCGTCTCCAATTCACCGATCGATCCTCCCGTCACAGCATTCGACATGCCGATCTCACCAAGGCGAGCGGCGAGCGACTGACGGTCTTCTTCGGTCGTTGCGATCACGGCACCCGTCATCGCAGCGGAGCGGAGCATTGATGTCAGCGTTGGAACAACAGAACTGTCTTGCGGGAATTGCACCTGAGGCAGCGAGCGCGCGAGCACAAGCGCCGCATCGAAACGCACACGCCGATCGGCAAACGCGAGACATTCCACCACGGGGGAACGACCCTTGGTAGGGCTGACGAGCGAGGAAGCGCCGCTGTTGAATGAGAGCACATCCAGACACGCGCGAATAAGAAGCACATCGCTCGCATCGAGCGCCATGCCGAGAGCCATTTGGGCGGCAATCGATCCGGCTGCAGTGGCAAGCAGTTCTGGAGCGAACCGAGGCTGCAGCAATTCCGCCCGCCGCACATCCTCGTCACCACTTGCATCCATGTTCATCAGGCGCATCAGCGCTGATCGCCGGAGGTCTGCTGCGATGAAGACCGCCAACGCCATCTGCGAATTGGGGTCGATCCGGAGGGCATTTCGCGACAGCAGCACCGCCATGGTCTCGCAGTACACCGGCGTTGGGACACTTGTGCCGACAAGTCCGCCCGAGGGATCGTGGGACCAAATCACATTGCCCGAGTCTGACGGATAGGGGATAAGCGTTGGAACCTGATCAAAGAATCGCCGCGCAAGCGCGGTGTATTGACTCGCCGCATCTTGACTCGTCCCACCAAGACGCGCGTACGCACGGAGCGCAGCGCCTCGCACATCAGCTGCCGTGTCGGCCTTGCTCGCGAGATCGAGCAGGAAGGGCTGAGCGCTTGGATAACCGATCTCTCCCAGAATCTCGCAGATCTTGCGCTGCGTCGACGGGTCAACGGCCGGCAGCGCGGCACACAATGGGTCGACTGCAAGCCGTTTCAGATCCACCAGCACCGCCCGAGCGGCGTTCGAAGTCTTGGCATCGCCTCCGTTGGCGAGCGCCTTCAAGAGCGCCGGAACGGCAAATGGCCCCGCAGCAACAAGCCGCGAGCGGGCCATCATCTGTTGTCGCATCGATCCGTTGAGTGCAGCGACCGATTCCTCGATCCGAAGGGCGTTTCGGCTCGTCGCGCGCGCGCCGTTTCGTAGGCGCGTCTCAAACTCCACCACCAACGGACCCACCCCTTCCATCGCCCGACCGCGCGTCATGGATCGTTCTACCTTTTCGGTCATCCCCCGCTCGTCGACAAGGCGGCTGATCTGCTCGTCGGTGATGCCCGATTCAAAGAGCTCTTGGAACGCCCCCGTAGCCATCGTCGCGTTTCCGATGAGGAGATAGTGCAGTGCCATGTCGAGCGCATGTGCCTGCTGCGCAGTGGCCCCTTCGGCAGGATCAGAAAGCGCCGGGGCCTCACCGCTGGCGCTTTGCAAAGAGGCATCATCGCCATCGGCTCCACTTGGGCTGTTGGCCTCACCCGACGCTGCCTCCCCACCACTGCTCTCCTCTGCCATCGGCTCTTCCGCAGGAACATCCGTTGGCTCCGCAGGCTCGCCGGCGGGATCAGGCGGCGTTGGATCATCCGCCCATGAGGGTGACACCAGACCGACATGAAGCAGGGCGAGGAGAGAGGCGGTCAGGAGGGAACTGCGGGTGAGGTCGTGCACGATCGAAAAGTCCTTGAGGGGGCAGTTCGTTGGGTCTCGTGATGAAACGGTTCAAACGAGCGAGTGGCCCAAGAACGACCCGCGTTGGGGAAGCCATGAAAATAGCCGAAAGAGCGGGTTCCCGCAACGAACAACGGCGGCGACCAATGCGAGTACTCTCTCCCGCGTGCTTGACCCTCGGCACTCGTGAGCCGAGGCGTGCGCTTGCGTCGGCTGGCCCGATTCATGCGCGCGAGGGAAGGCGGTGAGATTCCGCCGCGGACGCGCCGCCGTGACGGGTGAGACCGATGAGGTCTGATGCCCGAGCCAGAGAAGCCACTGGGACCGCATGTGCGGAATCCGGGAAGGCAGGCTCGGGTGCCCGAAGTCGGAAGACCTGCCTGCAGTGTTGTGCCGCCCCCTCGCGATTTGTTCAGGGGTCACGGCGCGAGGCCAGTTGTTTTATTCACCCCATGCCGACTTTTGCGCAGGACCGCGCAGTGATCGCGTGCTTCCGAGCAGTGGCTCTCATCTGTGCATTCGTAGATGTTTCTCCCGCTCGATCAAGCGACTTCGCTTCATCCGTCATTTCCTATGTTCCTGGAACGAATCCAGCGAATGGTTTCACCAATCCGTATGCGGCCCTTGGCGCTCCAGAGCGTTTCACTGGCGAGAACATTTCGCCGGGAGCTGTCACGCCATTTGTTCCTGCGTTTGGGACATCCGAGATTGTGTCGATTGGTGCGGGTGGAAGTCTCACGCTGGCATTCCATCCACCCATCCTCGATGATGCGAACAACCCCTTTGGCATCGATCTCATTGTCTTTGGAAACTCATTCTTCACTGACGGCGCATGGCCGACTGGTTCGTGTGCAGGACTGGCAGCAGATGGTGGAAGCATTCAAGTCAGTTCGGATGGCATGCAGTGGATCACGGTGTCGGGTGTTGTTGCAGATGGTCTCTTCCCCACGATGGGGTTCACCGATGTCGGTCCGTACTCACCAACCGCCGGCAGCGTTGTGACAAATCCCCACCTCCCCATCGATCCATCGCTCACGCTGGCGGATCTGCAGGGCAGCTCCTACGAACAGATTTTGGATGCCTACGCGGGCAGTGCAGGCGGCGCAGGCATTGATCTTGCGAGCGTCGGGATCACGAGCGCAGTGGCCGTACGCATTGTGGTACCGAGCGGCTTTCACCCCAATGTCGAGATTGATGCTGTCGCGCGCGTTCTCCCCCGCGCGCGGTCCGCCGACATCGACTCCGACGGGGTCGTGGGTGGCAGCGATTTGTCGATCCTGCTCTCCGCATTTGGCAGCGGTTCGTCATCTGCAGATCTCAATGGCGATGGCACCGTCGGTGGAAGCGACTTGTCTCTTCTGCTGGCCGCATGGGGTTCCGTATGAGCCGGCGCGCATTCACGCTCGTGGAGTCGCTTGTCACGATCGCCACGCTGGCTTTGCTCGCTTCACTGCTCCTCCCAGTGGTCGGCAGCGTTCGTGAACGTGGGCGAGGCGTGGAGTGCACAGTTCGCATGCGTCAGTATGCGGTGGCCGCGATTGCCTACTCCGGTATCTACCGTGGCACATTCCCTGCTGCCATCCTCCACGAGCAAACGGCATCTGGTGTGCGCACCGTAGCGTGGGACTACGCACACGGTGCAGGTGCGCTGCAACCCGGACCGCTCAGCTTGTTCACCGATAGCCCCTTTGCCATGCGGCAGTGCCCATGCTGCAGACCCCCGACTGCCACGGAAGACGCTCCATGTACCGGCTTCAATTACAACACGTCATTCATCGGAGCCGAAGGCGCGTATCCATCGGTCGGGGCGGATGGAGTGTTCCGCAGCGGCTGGGGGAGCGCACGCCTTGGTGTGCCCTCGAGCGCACATGTTCGGCCATCGCAGACCGCTCTCTTCGGTGACGGAGGCTGGAGCGGTGGAACGAACAAGTTCATGCGCGCGCCCGAGGCGCTTGTGGAGATGGATCTCGGAGTGGTCTATGCGGGCGCGCAAGCGTTTCGCCATCAGAGCTGCACCAATGTGGCCTGGCTCGATGGACACACCTCAGCCGTGTGTTCGCCATGTGAGGGCGAGCACATGTTGACCGCATCGGGTGCACCGCTGCTCGTGCAGCCGCTCGGTTGGCCGCGCAATGGTTTTCTGAGCCAGAACAACGCTGCCTACGATCCGCGGTGAAACGATGGGTGACTCCCTCGACTCTTGCACTTCTCACTCGATACGCATCGATCGCTGTGTCTGTGTCGATGTGACCTTTGAACGCATGCGTGTGTTCGCCGACAAGGAGGGTGTGGCTGATGTCGAGCCATTGCGCCGCGCTTTCGGCTGTGCCGAGAGCTGCGGTCTCTGCGAGCCATACATCGAGCAGATGCTCGAGACTCGAACGGTGATCTTTTCTTCGCCGCTTCCGCCACGCATACCGCAGCGCGGCAGCTGACTGCCTCAGCGGTCCCGCCGCTCGATTCACTCTGTCGGAACAACGGCACTCAGCGACGGCCGAATCGACGCTCAATATCCGCGAGCGGAATGTGTACAGAGGTTGGTCGACCATGAGGACAGTGCGTCCCACGATCCGTGATCGCGCCATCCGCGATCAACCGCGCTGCCTCCTCGCGGCTCAGTCGATCACCCGCCTTGACCGCAGCCTTGCAGGCCATCATGTCGAGTACATCTGCAAGCGCCGCTTCCTGGGCATGACCGATCTGCCCAGACTCCACTCCGCGGGCGAGCGATTCGTCCGCGAGAATCTGGGCCATGAAGACGGCCGCATCCACGTGGCGCTCCAGCAGAAACACAGGGAAGGCGTGAACGGCGATCGACCGCGGTCCGGCAGGGTTCGCCTCTATGCCGAGCCGCTGAAGGAGCGGCGTGAGTGATTCAAGTGTGGCGAGCGCCTCAGGCGGAACTGCAACTGGGACAGGAACCAGGAAGCGCTGCTGCATGAGATGGCCTGCGGCGATCCGCCGTCGAAGGTCGGCGAACATCACACGCTCATGCAGCGCATGCTGATCGGTGATGATGATGCCATCCTCGCTGGCGTGCACAATCCAGGTTTCGTCCACGAGCAGCACATCCACGCACCGTGTTGGTGCCTGCAACAGTTGCTCAAAAGGTGGCGAATCCGCCGCTCTCGAAGCGCTTCGAGGAGACCACGCCTTCTCGCGACTGGCAGTGCTGGCAGTGAACATCGGTTTGCCAACGGCAGACGGAGCAGTTGGTCTGTCGATGGGTTGAGTCGGCTCGGAGACCACATGAGCTCTGGACTTTTCGAGCAGAGTGCCGCCGTGGGTCGTGCCGACATGAGCCTCCAGCGCATCTGCAACGGCGTGGTGAACCATTCGGTGCAACTGCCCGGCATTTCGCCAGCGCACTTCCGTCTTTTGCGGATGGACATTGACATCCACGCCGTGTGGATCGATTTCAATGAACAGCACGAATGTGGGCTGCAGGTTCGGCGCAGCGCGTCCGCGGTATGCCTCACGGACGGCATGCTGGAGCGAGCGGTCGGTGATCGGACGGCCATTCACAAAGATGCGCTGTGTGCGGCTGACCGACCGCAGCTTTTCAGGACGGCATGCAAGTCCGACCACTCGGGCGTTGATGCCATCGAACACAGCCTCCCCCGCGATGGGCATCGGATTTGACCCGAGCACATCTGGGAAGACGGCAAGCGCTCGCGCGAAGAGATCGGCCATCGGTTCGAGAGAAAACACCTCACGCCCCGCACTTTCGAGGGTGAAGCCAACGGAGGGATGCGCGAGCGCCGCATTTGTCACCACTTCCGTGACACGTGCTGCCTCTGCAGGATCACTCTTGAGAAACTTTCGGCGGGCTGGGACATTTCCGAATAGTCCAAGCACTTCGATCGCCGTACCTGCGGCGCCCGCCGCTGGACGCACAGGTTCAAGATGGCCAAAGCGGCTCTCAAGCACCGCAGCATCGGCAGCTTCGCGCCGCCTCGATCGAATGCGGACATGTGAGACTCCGGCAATGGCTGCAAGGGCTTCTCCTCGGAACCCAAACGTTCGAAGCGCGTCCAAGTCACGCGTGGCAGCGATCTTGCTTGTGGCGTGGGCTGCGACGGCAAGTGGCAGTTCGGACGGGTCCATACCGCACCCATCGTCGACCACCTCGATCGATTCCCGCCCTCCCCCTCGAACTCGAACCGTCAGATGAGTGGCCCCTGCATCGAGGGCGTTCTCGATCAGCTCCTTCACGACACTTGCCGGTCGTTCCACCACCTCCCCGGCAGCAATTTGCTGAACAATCTCTGCGGGAAGTATGCGAATGGGCATGCCGTGGGTATGGTAGAGCCATGCGCGACACGGTTGTCGTGGGAGATGTGCATGGATGCGGAGCGGAGTTGCGAGCGATGTTTCGTCGACTCGCTCGCCGCCATGAGACGCCTCGTGTCGTCTTGCTCGGCGACCTGCTCACCAAAGGACCTCGACCGGATTTGGTGGTGGAAGAGATCATTGCGCGGCGGCGCGCAGGTTGGCGCGTCGACCTCGTGTGCGGCAATCATGAGCCGCGCGCACTCGCTGCGATCCGACGGGCGGGGCCCACGGGCGATACGCGCGACTTGCCGCCGCGACTGGGTGAGATGGTCGATGTGCTTGCCGATGCGGATCTGCTCGAGGAGTCGCAAACGCTTCTGCGCGAGGCGATGCGGAACAATTTCGTGCGGGGGCGATCGCCCTATCCATGGACAGCGGTGCACGCTGGAATCAATCCAACGCGAGGTTTCAATCGCACGTCACCGCGCGTTCGCATGACGATCAAATCTGCCGATGGAGAATCCGACTGGTGGTGGCAGTACGACGGGACGGATGGGTTGCTGATCGTGGGTCATCGACCATTGACACGCCCCCTGATGCTGACGCGCCCCACCGGGCGCCCGGTAGTGGTGGCGATCGATACGGGCTGTGTCTACGGTGGAGCGCTCACTGCATACTGCATCCGAACCGCCACATTCATCGAGATACCGAGCGAACAGCCGCGCCTATTCAGTTTCCGACACCGAGTGAGCGAACGTCTGGCGTCGAGCGCATGGCGAGCGGCATCCGCCGGCCGGGGCCGAACGCTCGCGCGCTGACCTTCAAGATCAGAGGTGCTTGGAAGCGCTTGTACTGCGCGGCATCGATGGCGCGCGTCCACCTTTGAACGACCGAGAGATCGAAGGCATTCCGCGTGGCGATCTCCTCAACGGTTCGCTCCTCGTCGACCCAACCCTCCACAATCGCATCGAGCATGTCGTAAGGCGGCAGAGAATCCTGATCGACCTGCCCGGGACGGAGTTCAGCGGACGGGGCCTTGTCGATACTTGCAGCCGGGATTGGTGCTTTCGCCAGACCGATGATCTGGGGGCATGCATTGAGCCGACGAGCGATGGCGTACACCTGCTGCTTCGTCAGATCACCAAGCGGGGCGAGGCCGCCCACCATGTCGCCATACAGCGTCGAATAGCCGACCGCCAACTCACTTTTGTTCCCGGTCGACAGCACCAGCGCACCCGTCGCATTCGACAGCGTCATGAGCGTGAGGCCACGCAGTCGACTCTGCAGATTCTCGTCGGTCAAACCTGCCAGATCACAACTCGCGCCAAAATGTCTTCGCGCGAGAGCATGCAGATCATGAATCGGCAGAAGGTCGGGCGAACGCATGCCAAGGCGCTTCGCCGTGTCCTTGGCATCGCTCAGCGATCCCTCCGAGGAGTACTGACTCGGCATCGAAACGCCACGCACCGCATCCGCCCCAAGCGCGGCCACCGCGAGTGCCGCAAGCAGTGCGCTGTCGATCCCGCCCGAGAGCCCAAGCAGTGCACTGCGATGTCCAGTCTTGCGCACATAACCGCGGATCCCCTCCACCACTGCCTGCGCAATTTCATCCGCTTCTACAGCGGCATCCGGTACCCGATCATGAACATCCAGCGCTGTCACCAACTCCACATCACCGAAGGGTCGCGTGAACGCACCGCTGCCGTCGGGATGCATCAGGCATGATCCTCCATCAAAGACGAAGTCGTCGTTCGCGCCCGATGCATTCACCATCGCAATGGAGCGCCCCGCGCGCTGTGCAGCCGAGTGAAGCACGCGCAGCCGCTGCAGGTGCTTGCCCGCACAAAACGGCGAGGCACTCATCGCCACAAGCAATTGCGCACCTTCACCAACACTGTCCGCGACAGGGTCCCCGAGGTATGTGCCCTCACCGACGTCTTCGCCTCGCCACAAATCCTCGCATAAGAGCAGCCCCACGCGTTGACCGCCCACATGAATACACAGCGGCTGATGCCCTGCCTTGAAGTAGCGCGCCTCGTCAAAGACGTCGTACTGCGGCAGCAGTCGCTTGCGGTACACGCACTCGACCGCCCCGCCACGCAAGACCAGACACGCGTTGCTGATCCCCGCACCCGATTCACAAGGCCACGGAGTGCCCACAAGGACCGCACTTTCGCCAGCGCCCCCCCGCGCCAAATCCGCTGCCAGCTCGTGCGCAGTCTGCATACAGCGTTCGACCAATCCCGCGCGGAGGAGAAGATCGCGTGGTGGATAGCCCAAGAGGGAAAGCTCAGGTGTGACAATCAGTGGAACGCCTGTCCGCGCCAACGGCTCGGCTGCCGAACGAATCCTCGCCGAATTCCCGGCGAGGTCTCCGACTGTCGAATCGAGAGACAGGAGCGCGAGGCGCATCACTTGAGATTCGCAATCTGACGGAGGCTGCCCCGAGCCAAGACATCGATGCCCCGCCCCCGCAGCGCGGCGAACACCTCTTCCGTGTGGTCAGGCCCGCGTACCTCAATCTGACAGAGCACCTGCACACGCGAAATATCATCCTCGCCGAAGGCCCTTTCGTGCGAGACTTGCTTCACGCTCGCCCCCGTGGATGCGATGGCCGATGCGAGTTCCGCGAGCCCGCCTGGTCGATCGCGGATGACCGCCAAAAACTGGATCATGCGCCCATCGAGAGCGAGTCCATGCTCAATGACACGGGCAAGCACGGTGGGGTCAATATTGCCGCCGCACAGCATGAAGCACACGCGACGACCGCGCAGACTGTCGAGTTGGCCCTCGAGCATCGCCGCGACCGGCGTTGCCGCAGCACCCTCGGCGACGACTCGTTCAATCTCCAAGAGCCGAAGAATCGCACGCGTGATGGAATCCTCGTCCACCGTGCACACGGACTCGAGCCTTCCTCGAACGACCTCCAATGCCGCCGCACCAACTTCGGGGACGCCCAGACCATCCGCGAGCGACGGCTCGGCGGAGACTTTGACTGGCTTCCCTTCCCGAAGTGCGGCGGTCATGCTTGCGCAGCGGGCGGCCTCCACACCGATGATGCGCAGCGTTGGTCGCACAGCCGCGGCAGCGAGGACGATGCCCGCGACAAGTCCCCCGCCACCGACTGGAGTCACAATCGCATCGAGATCGCCGACCTGCTCCATGGCCTCCAGCGCGCATGTTCCGGCGCCAGCGATGATTGCCCGATCATTGAACCCATTGATGTATGCCAGCCCGTCAGCAGCAGCGATCGCATCGGCATGCTCACGTGCATCGGCAATGTTGTCGCCATGCAGAAGGACTCGCGCTCCATACTGCCTGCAGCGCACCTGCTTCACCAGCGGTGCAAATCGTGGCATGACGACTGTGACTGGGACACCGAGTCCCTTGCCATGGAAGGCGAGCGCAAGCGCATGATTTCCAGCGCTTGCGGAGATCACCCCACGCTCTCGCTGCGCCGAACCCAGCGACAAGAGCGCGTGCCGCGCACCACGTTCCTTGAAGGAACCCGTCGCCTGCATCAGATCGAGCTTGCACCACACCTCTGCGCCGAGCACCTGCGACAATGCACCGCTGTACAGACAAGGTGTGCGCACCACGCCTCCCGAAAGGCTGCGCGCCGCATCAAGCACATCCTGGGCGGTCGGCAGCGGCATAGCGGCGACTGCCATGGCAGCGTTCACGAGACCATCGGACCCGCGGCGCGAACTTCAGGCGTCACCGAAAACTTCGCATCATTCGCACGGAAGCGCGTGGCGAGATCACGCGCCTTCGCGTCGTAGGCGGTCTTGTCGGCCCACGTGTTCCGGGGATCGAGCACTTCGGCGGGCACACCGTCCACCTGTGATGGAACAGCCAACCCGAAGATCGGATCCTTGCGGAAGGATGCACGACTCAAAGAGCCATTGAGAATGGCGTTCACAAAGGCCCGGGTGTATGCCAACTTGAAGCGCGAACCAACGCCGTACGGACCTCCCGTCCAACCCGTATTCAGCAGCCAGACGTCGGACCCGTGCTTCGCGATTCGATCGCGCAGCATCTCCGCGTAACGCATGGGTGGTCGCGGCATGAATGGGCCACCGAAGCATGCGGAGAAGTTCGGCTGTGGTTCTGTCACGCCCGCCTCCGTACCCGCCAGTTTCGACGTGTAGCCGTTGAGGAAGTAGTACATCGCCTGCTCTGCCGTGAGCTTGGAAACAGGAGGCAACACACCAAACGCATCCGCAGTCAGGAAGATGACATTCTTCGGATGACCTGCAACGCTCGGAATGCGTGCGTTGCGGATATACGACACGGGGTAGGTGACTCGCGTGTTCTCGGTACGCGCCGAACTGTCGTAGTCCGGAATACGCGTCACGGGATCGATGGTGGTGTTTTCGAGCACGCTTCCAAAGCGGATCGCATCCCAGATTTCTGGTTCCCCCTCGCGAGAAAGCTTGATGCACTTCGCGTAGCAGCCGCCTTCCATGTTGAAGACGCCCTTGTCGCTCCATCCATGCTCATCATCGCCCACCAAGTCACGGTTCGGATCGGCTGAAAGCGTTGTCTTGCCAGTTCCCGAGAGCCCGAAGAAAAGTGCCACATTTGCAGGATCCTTCCGGTCCACATTGCAGGAGCAGTGCATCGGAAAAACCTTCATCGCCGGAAGATCGAAATTCATCGCATAAAAGATCGACTTCTTCATCTCACCGGCGTACCGAGTTCCCACGATGAGCACTGTCCGCTTCTCAAGACTCTGCGCAATGCAGACCGGCCCCTTCGCCCCATACTTTGCGGGATCGTCCAGTCGCAGGCTTCCCGCATTGATGATCGTCCAGTCCTGATGCCAGTTCTTGAGATCGGCGCTCTCCGCGTTGATGAACAGGGTCTTGGCGAACAAGCTGTGCCAAGCCTCTTCCGTAAAAACCGAAACCTTGAGGCGAAACGCCGGATCGGCGCCCGCGTAGCCATCAAAGCGGTACAGCTGCTCGCGTCGACTGAGGGTCGACAACACAAGCCTCTCCAGCGCATCGAAGTGCTCAGGGCTCATCGGCTGATTCACCTTGCCCCAGTCGATGTCTCCATGAATTCGAGCCGAATCCTCCAAGAACTTGTCATTGGGGCTACGTCCGGTGCGGTCGCCCGTGTCGCACGCGAGCGCACCGTTTGCCGCCAAACGGCCCTCACCGCGCGCAAGCGCATGCTCAATGAGCTCCGCAGTCGGAACATTGGAGAGGATCTTTGCAGGGCCAAAGGAATGGCGCATCATCGACGATTGGGCGGTCATGGTGGTCATAAAGGACTTCCCGAAGGAGGGTCGGGAAGTCTATCACGACCGACGGTCCGATTCCCTTTGCAGGGTGCACTCTAACTTCCTACCATCCTGCCCTTTCCATGGCGGCCGTAGCTCAGTCGGTAGAGCGCCGGGTTGTGATCCTGGATGTCGCGGGTTCAAGTCCCGTCGGTCGCCCTCCCCGATAAACGATGCGTTTTCACGCGCTGCAGACCAATCCCAAGTGGGAACGCATCTCCGAGAATCGCTCGGCAATACGTTCGGCCCTCGACACGCAGCGCCCCGCGCCGGGTGATCTTGTGGTCCTGCCGGAACTCTGCGAGACGGGCTTCACGATGCGTGCCGAGCTCGCGGCGGCGCCGGATTCCACTGAGTGGATGGGTCAACTGGCAAAGGACCATGGAATTTTCCTCCAAGCAGGCATCGCACGGAGGGTCGAGGGTGGAACAGCGAATACGGCGACCGTCTTCGCGCCAACAGGCGAAGAAATCGGTTGCTACAGGAAGGTGTTTCTCTTTACGCCTGGTGGAGAACACCGTGCATATTCGCCTGGAAATGGCCCGGTCGTCATCGACTGCGCCGGGGTACGCATTGCACCGATGATCTGCTACGACCTCCGATTTCCTGAGCTCTTCCGGCATGCGCTGATGTCCGGCGCGGAAGTGTTCACCTTCTCTGCGTGCTGGCCGTCTGCTCGACTCCACCAGAAGCGCGCCATGCTGATCGCGCGAGCACTCGAAAATCAGGCAGCGATCGTGGCATCCAACCGCACCGGCAGCGAGCCAACCATCGTCTACAGCGGTGGTTCCGTCATTCTTGATCATGTCGGGAACGAACTGGCATCGGTCAAAGCGGAGTCAGACACGATGACCTCGGCTGACATCGACATTGCCGGGCTTCGTGCTTTCCGCGCATCCTTCCCCGTGGCTTCCGATATTCGTCGATCCCTTCTCGGACTGTGAACAACTCCAACACGCGTTGACGCGTGTGCTGAGATTCGTAGACTCTCGCAAACGGAGCGCTGGTTTCCTCTGCGACCCGTGCAGGAGCAAGATGCCACACCACACTGATGCTGGTCGGTTTTCTTCGTTGATCAAGCCAAAGTCTGAGGCAAGTCAGGAGCCGCGTCCATCCAAGCGCTTGATGGCGCAGCGGGCCGCGCGAGATCCTTCTGTTCGTGCGGCTCAAGTGCGCCGGGCCTATTTTGCGAGCGGTTCTAGCCAGCTACTGTGGAACATAGATCTTGAGGCGATTCTCACTCGCGTCTCTTCGGAGTGTGCGTGGAGTGAAAGAGTCGACCTTTGGATTGGGGACGTTGCGCTCGCCTGTGCATGCATCCGAGGAGATCAGTCCGCGTGGAGCGAATTGATCACGCGTCACATGCGCAGCCTCTGCGAAGGTGCCGAACTTCGGCTCTCACCCCAGCAGTCTCGCCTTCTCGTGGAGCGATTCATCCGGGAACTGCGCGCTGCAACGCTCGCTGTCGCTCAGCGAGGGAACACCGAACTGCCCCGCGACAGCACGAATGAACCGTCGCTCCACGACTATCACGGCGGTCAAACGATCGCCCGTTGGCTGTTGGCCCACATTCTTGCACGCGTCGAGAGGATGCCGCTGGGGCTCCCGCTGTCACTTCCTGGTGGTTACGGTGAGCAGCCAGTTGCTCGCAGTTTCAAGCGCAAGGCTCCACCCATGCTCGGCGTGGAGTCAGAAGCAGTCGCATCGATTCTTGACAGCGCTCTTGCTCCGCGTACCCTCGCGTCTGACGCCCCTGCTTCCGAGCGGGTGCCGCAGGCAACATAGCTCAGTTGGTAGAGCATCGCACTGAAAATGCGAGTGTCCCCGGTTCAAGTCCGGGTGTTGCCATTCACACCGTGCAGCGACTGCACCGTCCGCACATCCAGTCCATCCATCGGATAGTGCGTTTCGAGTGCGCTGCTGAGTTCGTGGGAGTCCACCACAACAAAGATGGCGGGCAATCCAAGCACACTACTGGCGAATCTGCACGCGCGAGTCAGGTGCGCAGGTGTCGTTGCGGCGACGATCGCGCCATGCTCGAAGCGCAGTGGAAAGAACCGAAACTGCCACGCCTGACGTGCCGTCACGAGCGCCGCGGCATTTGCATCCACGCGTGCAAAGTCCGCATCGAATGTGTGGGCAAGCGCTCGGTACTGATCGGTCCACGCGCCTTCAATGATGGTCGGATCGATCCCGAACATTTCTTCGCAGAGCACACCGAAAGGACGATCCTGCATCTGCTGCCTCTCCAAGACCGCATCCACCTCACTTTGTCGCAGGATTCCCTGCGCAACGAGCAATTCGCCGATTCGTGGGACGCGCATCTGCGGACGCACTGCAGAGCGTTCAGAGGTTGTTGTCGTGGCACTTCGCACGACAGGTGGATCGGCGACCACACATCGTCACTTTGGGCAACCATCGAATTTCTTTGCAAGTTTCACACCGCCACTCCGTTGCCCATGGCTCGATAACCATGCCCCCCCCTCCTCCTGATCATGCAACACGAGCCCTTCGTTGGCTCTCCACGCGGAAAGCTCGCTCACTCCGACCCATGGCGCGACGGATTGAGCGGGCCGCGGGGAATCCGCGCTTGCAGGCAGCCCTCGCCTCAGAGGCTCGACTCGCACGGACACTCGTCAACGCCGGCTTCGATGTGGGCAGCGAAGTACCGACGCCGACAGGACGCGCATGCGATCTTGTGGCTCGCAAGAACGATGTGCTGCTTCACTTCCATGTCAAGAGCATCGAAGACGAACATCTCTCAGTTGCACGCTCCATGCGAATGCCACGTGTGATTCACGCGCTCGAGCGCATCGAGCGGAGGCTGGAGGTGGAAATCGTCTGGCGCAGCAGACTTTCGGCATCGTCACTCAAGGCGCTGTCGGCAAACTTCGCCAACTTTCTGACGCGCGCAAGCATCGGTGATGAGCACTCAGTCTGCGGGCAGGATGGACGGATGCAAGGTCGCTGCCGCGTGCGCTGTGCGCATGAGGGACCATGCATACGCCTCCATGTCGGCATTGCCGATGACCGCGCTGCGATCATCGAACGAATGGACCGGCTGATGCGAAAGGCTCGCGCGCAGTTCCTCGCAGGAGGTGAAAACATCATCGTGCTGATGGGTGAGGAGCGACTCCAGTGGCTCTTCGCGCAGGCGCTGCTGGGAACCCCGATTGAGCGCTGGGATCGTCTCCCCCGTCGCGGTGAGCGCATCGCCATCGGACGCGCATCGGATGGATTCTGGAAACCGGGGCGCGACCTGACCAGTCGAATCGCCGCATGGCAGTCGATTGACTCGACTCGCGCATCATCCGTCGCGTGGTTCCGAGCATGCGGCACGAGCCGTGTACGGGGCGAGTGCCGCGCGCTCTTCGACCGCTGCAATGAAGTGGAGTGAGTCCGGTTTTATTCACCGACACCGAACAGTCGCTCATGCGGCGGGACCCGTTCGCCTGCCCGGTCGTTGGCGGGGGGCCAAAGACGAGCAAGTGCGGTGTGCGGCGGTTCGCCATCCACGGTGAAGGGAACGCCTCCAGCGAGCAGATACTCGATGTGTCGCTGTGCCACACATGTTCGGAGAATGCAGTGCGCCTCATCCCATTCGCGCGAGAGCACTTTGGTGCGTGACTCCAGGAAGTCGACGGCTCTGCCCTCACGAAGCGGAAGGCGAATCGTGACTTCATGGAGGTTCCCAAGCAGCGTTTGTCGTACTCGGTCGGTCAAACGCTCCAATCCAAATCCCGTACGCGCCGACACGGCGATCGCGGAGGCTTCCGCAGTTGTCCACGCAGGCAGCGTGCCGGCGCTGGGGACTTTGGACAATCGATCAACCTGGTTGAGCACCACGATCCGCGGCTGCTGGGTCGCGCCAATCTCGCTGAGCACCATCCGTACCGTCTCCAACTGCTGCGGGGCGCGTGGGTCCGCTGCGTCCACGACGACCAGAAGCAGATGTGCGTGAACGGTCTCCTCGAGTGTCGCACGGAAACTGGCGACCAGATGGTGTGGAAGTCGTTGAATAAATCCGACCGTGTCCGACAACAGCGCGGTGTTGCCACCCCCGAGATTCCATGCCTCCGTCCGCGTTTGCAGCGTGGCAAAGAGTTGATCATTGGCAAATGCCCCGCCAGCAGTCAGTGCATTGAAGAGTGTGCTCTTCCCTGCGTTCGTGTAGCCCACCAGGCCAACGGTGAAGTGCTCGGCTCGGCGCGCCTGAACCTCGCGCGTCTTGCGCGCCTGTACTTCCGCGAGTTCCCGCTTCAACGCGACAATCCGTCGCGATACAAGACGGCGATCAATCTCCAGTTGCTGCTCGCCAGGACCGCGCGTTCCAACGCCCACGGGTGACCCACCCGTCACCTGACCAAGGTGCGACCACATGGCTCGGAGTCGAGGCGCGGTGTATTCGAGCTGTGCGATCTCAACTTGCAGTTGTGCTGCACGGGACGTTGCCCGATTGGCGAAGATGTCCAAAATCAGCTCGCTCCGGTCGATCACCTTCTGACACACGGCTTCTTCGATGTTTCGGAGTTGACTCGGGCTCAGTTCATGATCGAAGATCACGACCCCCGCGCCAAGTTCGTCCACCATCGCCTTCAACTCAGCGATCTTCCCCTTGCCGAGGCATGTCCGCGGATCCATGTCCGCACGGTTTTGAATGAGTTGCCCCACCGTCTCGACAGCCGCTGTCTGCGCAAGGGCACGAAGTTCCGCAAGCGGATCATCGTTGGCTGCACGTGTATCGGAGCCGCCAAGCACCACCGCAGCGAGCACTGCCCGCTCGGCTTGGATCGATCCGCCACGAAGTCCTGTTTCCATTCCCCGCAGTCTAGGCAGCGAGGGCTACGCTCTCCTTCCATGAAGGTCCTGGGCATCGAGAGCAGTTGCGACGAAACATCGGCTTCGGTCGTCGAGATCGGAAGCGATGCCCTTCGAGTCTGCTCCTGCGCGACCGCAAGCCAAGACGCACTGCATGAGGAGTACCGCGGCGTCGTCCCTGAGATTGCCAGCCGCGCGCATCTGGAGTGCATCGTGCCCGTCGTTCGCGCTGCGCTCCGCGAAGCGGGCGTGACGCTTGGCTCCATCTCGGGTGTCGCCAGTGGAACGCGACCAGGATTGATCGGGTCGCTCCTCGTCGGCACGAGTGCTGCAAAGGCCATCGCGTGGGCCAGCGGGCGCCCATTTGTCGGCGTGGATCATGTTGCCGCTCATCTCGTGGCCTGCCTGCTCGATCGCCCACCGATTGCATGGCCCGCCCTTGGACTCGTGGTTTCCGGTGGACATACGAGCCTCTTCTCGATGCAGAGCCCGCTCGAACCCGTGCTGCTCGGTGCGACCATCGACGACGCTGCGGGCGAGGCATTTGACAAGGCGGCTGCAATCCTCGGCGTGGGCTACCCAGGTGGCGCTCGCCTTGATCTGG
Source organism: Planctomycetota bacterium (assembly GCA_016872915.1). Lineage (GTDB taxonomy): Bacteria > Planctomycetota > Phycisphaerae > Phycisphaerales > SM1A02 > F1-60-MAGs104. The sequence goes on from VGYQ01000005.1 coordinate 21,634, forward strand.
CTGCGGAGCGGGGCGATGCCGGGCTCATTCCCCTGCCGCGCACCCGCCTCCGCGGGCATGACTTCTCCTTCAGTGGCCTCAAAACCGCACTCGCCCTTGCGCAACAGCGTGCACCGAAGGAAACAGACGCGCTGGCCGCGTCATTTCGACTGGCAGTCGTTGACCAGCTGCTCGACCGCACGTGGAGAGCAAGCGAGGAAGTTGCCGCACGCACGCTGCTCGTTGGCGGCGGTGTCGCTGCGAATGCGCTGCTGCGGCGCGAACTGACGCGCGGATGCGAAATACGAGGCATCGATCTGCGGCTGAGCGAGCCTCGCTACTGCACGGACAACGCCGCGATGATCGCGGCAACTGGAGCGCTGCGGCTCCAGCGGGGCGAACGCGACGGTTGGGAGACGGTCGCGGAACCGCTCTCCTCACTCGCGCGCGGTCGCCGCGGTGAGCGTCGACGCATAGGGTGAAGTGCCGTGGAACCACCGCGTGGCATCGATCATCCCGCATGCATGCCCACTGTGGATTTGCTGGCACTCTGCGAGACGCGGACAGGCAGAGTTGGCGGGCCGGGCGGTCAACACAGGAACAAAGTGGAGACCGCGTGCTTCCTGACCCACACACCAACTGGGGTTCGCGCCCAGGCGAGCGAGCGTCGGAGCCTCGCCGAAAATCGCTCGGTCGCAGTGCATCGACTGCGTATCGCTCTGGCAGTCCAGATTCGATCCGCCTCTTCGCAGCAGCCGCACGCGGTGTCTCGTGGCGCGAGTGCGTTGTGGCTTTCGCGGTGTGCTGGTGGGCGCATTCGCTGTGCGACAGAGCACGCCGACTTTCCATCGATGCTCGCCGAGGCACTCGACGCATGGAACATTGCCCTCGGCGATGGGAAGCGAGCCGCAGCCATCTTGCAGGTGACGGCCACGCAACTGGCGCGCTTCACCGCACGCGAGCCGGGCGCTTGGGCGGCGGTACAGGCACTTCGGAAGCAGCACGATCGGGCGCCGCTTCGTATCTGAATCGAGCACGAGAACCCGTGCGGTGCCATTGGAGCCCCACAATCTTCTTCTATCTGCGGAAACTCCTTGCTTTTGCTTTGACTGCGGCATCATCTCGGTGTCTACTCCGAGGATGCGACCCGCTCACCCGGCTCGTTTCCTGGCAGCAGCAACGGTCGTTCTTCTGGCCGGTCCGGTTCTCGCACAACAGCCGAACCGCATCCCGCAGCCACCCATCCGTTCTTTCGTGCGTCTGGAGTCGCCTCTTCGTGAGGTCCCTGCGCAAGAGCTTGGCGCACGTGGCGTAGTGCCCGGACATTTGCAAGGCATCGTTGCGCTGCTTGAAGTGGACGAGAAGAACTGGCAGACACTCTCTGCGGCGGAGGATGCGCTGTTGACTGGTCTTCCGATTGCGCCCGGACAGACTGTGGATGCCCTGGTGCACCGCCGAAGTCCGTTCGAAGGCACGCAGGTGGTTTCGGCATCGCTCAATGCCAAGGGGGAGATCGTGGATGTTCCGCTCGCGTTGCCAGCGCTCACCTGTTTCGGTGGTTCGCTCGTCGGCGATCCATCCTCGTGGGTCATGATCGCCAGACATGAGAGCTTTCTGATTGGATTCGTGATCACTGCGGAAGGACGCTGGATCATCTCAAGCGGCGCGGCCGACCAGAATGGACCGATCGTCGCATTTCGCCACAGCGCGCTTCCGCCAGGAACGCTGCGAACTCGAGACTGGAGCTGCGAGACCCTGCTGCCCCCCGACGATCGCGGCAACGCAGGTGGTGCAGGGCGTGGGGATGGTGGCGGCGATGAGGGCAGCATCGCAGGATCTGGCACGTGTCGGCAATCGCGGATCGCCGTTGAAACCGACCATGAGTTCCTTCTGCTCTTCGGTGGCAATCAGGGCGCAGCAGCGGCTTACGTCGCGACGCTGTTCAGCGCACTGACTGACATCTATTCGCGCGATGTTGGACTGCGCCCAACCCCCTGCCTGATTCGACTTTGGCCAACGGCAAACGACCCGTGGGATGGAGCATCCACCAATGCGCAGCTCTCCCAGTTCCGATCTGTTTGGGAAGCGACGCCTCCAGCCGTGCAGCGCAACTCCGCCACCTTCCTCTCGGGTCGTGGACTCGGTGGCGGCGTCGCATGGCTCAATGCAGGCTGTGGCAGTTTCGCGTACTCCTTGTCCGCAAATCTCGGCGGTTGGTTCCCCTATCCGCTGGTCGACAACAGCTGGGACAACTGGGACATCATGGTTGTGGCCCACGAACTCGGTCACAACTACGGCGCGCCGCACACGCACAGCTACACCCCCCCCGCGGACGGCTGCGGATCGGATCCCCAGGACTGCACCGCTGCAAACAACGATGAGGGCACCATCATGAGCTACTGCCACATCTGCGATGGGGGCATGTCGAATGTGGACATGCGTTTCCATCCGATGAGCATCGGCTCGATCACTTCGTATATCGGCGGAGGCGCATGCAACTTCTCGTCGTCCGTGCAGCCACCCGCAGCGCTTCCGGACTACGCCACGTGCTTGACAGGAGCGGTCATCGACATCGATGTGCTCGCAAACGACCTCGCACTCAACTGCGATCCGATCACTTCCATATCGGTCGCGCAGCCCGGCGGCGGCGCATCCGCAGTCGTCGTACCAGGCGCAGGACCCAATGGACGCAGCATCGTGCGGTTCACTGCTCCAGGCGGCACCACCACCTCACTCACCTTCGCATACACCGTCGTGGAAGCAAGCGGACTGAGCAACTCCGCCAATATCACGGTCGACGTGGCCGCCTTACGCTACCCAGAGAACCCCGGCAACTCCGCACCGGGGGTGATCGTCAGCTACTACCAACTCGTGGCACCACAAGTCCTTCCTGATTTCACCACACTCACACAGTATGCAGGTGGCATCCTGAACGACATCAACTTTGCCAGCACGGGGGGAGCGTTTGCGACAAGTGGACGCGCCCAAGAGGTGGGCGCCGTCTTCCAAGGTTGGATCAACATTCCGACATCCGGGTTCTGGACTCTCTTCACGAACTCGGACGATGGTTCCCGACTCCTGATTGGAGACACGGTCGTCGTGAACAACGACGGCCTGCATGCGATGCTCGAGCGTTCCGGCACGATCGCACTTGCTGCCGGGAAACACGCCATTCGAGTCGAGTTCTTCGAGTACAGCGGTGGTGCAGGCCTCATCGCATCATGGCAGGGTCCGAGTGTGGCGAAGGCGGTGGTCCCAGCGTCCGCATGGTCGCGTGGCGGCACCTACAACTGGGCGGATATTGATCGCAGCGGAACGGTCAACGGCACCGACCTCTCGCTGCTGCTCGCCGCATGGGGCACGTTCAACATCCCCGCGGACATCAATCAAGACGGCCTCGTGTCGGGCGCGGATCTCTCGGCGCTCCTGGCGGCTTGGACCAACTGAACGAACGCCGCGCGAACGGCGATGGAGTTCCGCATGCGGCCGCTCAGCGTGCGAGTGCTGCGGTCTTGCCCTCAATTGCGCCGATCAGTTCCTTCCAACTCTTGTCAAACGCGTCGCGCCCCTCGATCTGCAACTCCGCCGAGCAGCGATCGAGATCGATGCCCGCCTTGGTGACCGCATCGAGCGTCGCCTGCCAGGAGCGATCAGTCGGCGCAAGCACTGTTGGCAAATCCATGCCGCGGCTTACCGCAAGCAGTGTCTCCTCTGGCATTGTGTTCACCGTGCGCGGAGCAGCGAGCGCCTGTACATACAGCGTTGGCGAAAGACTTGGATCCTTGGTGCTCGTGCTGGCAAAAAGCAGCCGCTGCGTACGCGCACCCGCCGCCTCGAGGGCGAGCCACCGATCGCTGGAGTACAGCGCGCAGTACTCGCTGTAGCACTTGCGGCACACAGCCACGCCAACCGTGTTCTTCAGATTCGCGGGCAGTTTCGGTGCGGTCTTGCGATCCCACCGAGAGACGAACAGACTTGCCACGCCACTCACAACGCCGAGCGGCAGTTTCGCGGCGAGGCGCCGCTCAAGACCTCGCATGTATGCCTCCGCCGCGGCGCGGCAGTGCTCCGGCGAGAACAGCAGCGTGACATTGACGGAGATCCCCGCGAAAGTCAGTTCCTCGATGGCGGGAATGCCCTCGGGCGTTCCTGGAACCTTGATGTACAGATTTGGACGCCCCGCCTTCGCATGAAGTTCGCGTGCTTGCGCAAGAGTCGCCTTCGTGTCATTCGCAAGAAGTGGCGACACCTCGAGCGACACCCAACCGTCCAGACCGCCCGTGCGTTCATGAACGCCGCGAAACAGGTCGCATGCTCGCGTGAGATCAGTGATGGCGCACTCAAAGAACACCTGCTCAGCAGGGAGTCCCTTCGCCGCAAGCGCCGAGACCTGCGTGTCATAATCACTCGACCCCGTCACCGCCTTCTCGAAGATCGATGGGTTCGAAGTGAGACCAACGACCGAGAGATCGCGGATCCACTGCGCAAGTTGTCCTGAATCGAGCAGCTTGCGGGTGATGTTGTCGAGCCAAATCGACTGGCCAGTCATGCTGAGGAGCGCGGTGGATTTCATGATCAAGAGAATAGCAAGGAGAACACCGCTTCCTTCGCGCTGCAAAGTTGCAGTTTCGTGAAGGTCTCCAACCAAGGCTGTCCTTATATTGCCCCTATGAGCACCCTTCAACAGCCCACGTCGCAGAACGCACTCCGATTGGACGCACGACCCGAGTGGAAGTCCCTGCAGCAACTCGCAAAGACCGATGGAGCGATCCACCTGCGCGATCTGTTTCAGGGAGATGCCGGTCGTGCGGCGCGGTTCAGTGTGGAGGGTCCGCGCGGGATCTTCATGGATTACTCCAAGCAGCGCATGACTCCCGCCGTGTTCGATGCGCTGCTCGCGCTCGCGCGAGCATGCGGTGTTTCAGAGCGCACGAAGGCCATGTTCAGCGGTGAAAAGATCAATATCACGGAGCAGCGCGCTGTGTTGCACACTGCACTTCGTGCCCCACGCGGCGCCACAGTTCTTGTCGACGGACGCAATGTGGTACCTGATGTGCATGCGGTCATCGATCGAATGGCCGCATTCAGCACAGCCGTGCGCACGGGCGAGTGGCGTGGGCACACAGGCAAGCCCATACGCGCCATCGTCAACATCGGCATCGGCGGCAGCGACCTCGGCCCAGCGATGGCGTACGACGCGCTGCTGCCCTACACGCAGCGAAATCTCTCTGTGCGATTCGTGTCCAACGTGGATGCGACGGATTTCGCAGAGAAGACTCGCGACTGCGATCCTGCGCAGACGCTGTTCATCGTCTCGTCCAAGACATTTACCACGCTCGAGACCATGGCAAACGCCAACACCGCACGCGAGTGGTTGCTCCGTGGACTCGGCGGAGATGCGGCTGCAGTCGCTCGCCACTTCGTTGCAGTTTCCACCAATGCAGAGAAAGTCCGAGCGTTCGGCATCGACACCGCAAACATGTTCGGGTTCTGGGACTGGGTGGGCGGTCGCTACTCGATGGACTCTGCGATCGGACTCTCCACCATGCTCGCCATCGGACCAGATGGGTTTCGCGACATGCTTCGTGGCTTCCATGAAATGGATGAGCATTTCCGTACGACACCGCTCGAGAGGAATCTCCCCGTGCTCATGGCGCTTGTGGGAATCTGGAATGTGAACTTCCTCGGCTCGCAAACGCTCGCTGTACTGCCTTATGACCAGTATCTCGATCGCTTCAGTTCCTATTTGCAGCAACTCGAAATGGAATCGAATGGCAAGCATGTGACCCTCGATGGGGCGCCCGTATCGTGGTCCACCTGCCCTGCAGTGTGGGGACAGCCTGGCACGAACGGCCAACATGCGTTCTATCAAATGATTCACCAGGGAACACCGCTCGTGCCCTGCGACTTCATCGCATTCTGCCACTCGCACAATCCAATCGGCAATCATCAGGATCTGCTCGTGGCGAACGTTCTGGCACAGGCGGAAGCGCTCGCATTCGGCAAGACACTGGCGGAAGTCGAGAAGGAGGGCAGTCCCGCATGGCTTGCGCCTCACCGACAGTTCGCGGGGAACAGACCGACGACCACGATTCTGTGTCCGAAACTTGATCCCGCGATGCTCGGCAGTCTCATTGCACTCTACGAGCACAAAGTCTTCACACAGGGAACGATCTGGAACATCAACTCCTTCGATCAGTGGGGAGTCGAACTTGGCAAGGTGCTTGCGCAGCGAATCATCCCCGAACTGAGTGGACCGTCGCCCCGGCCGACGCACGATGGCAGCACGCAGCAACTCATCAGCCGCTACCGCGCGGCTCGAGGCGTGTAATCGAACGCGTCAGGGCATTGCGCGGGCGACGGACTGAACCGCCTGCACAACGCGTGCCGCCGCATCATCCATCTCACGCTGCGTTGTCAGCCTCGACATCGAGAAGCGCACAGCGCCATGCGCGACGTGGCGGTCGATCCCCATCGCCAACAGCACAGGCGACGGATCGAGTGAGCCGGACGAACACGCGGCCCCTGCCGACGCCGCAACATCCAGTCGCCCCAGTTCCACCAACAGCGCCTCCGACTGCAGCCGCGGGAAAGCGAGCAGACTTGTGTTCCAAAGGCGTGGAACCCGCTGACCGATCACCACGGCATCGCGGACTGCAGCCAACACCGCCGATTCGAAGGCATCTCTCCACTGCGAGAGTTGCTTTGGAAGCATGTCGCCGCGCTCGAGCCACTGCGATGCCTCCAGACACGCTGCACCGAATCCGCAGATGCCAGCAACATTCTCCGTTCCGCCGCGGCGACCGCGCTCTTGAGGACCTCCGATGACCTGTCCCACGAGTGAAACGCCGCGCCGGCAATACAGTGCACCCACCCCCTTTGGCCCGTGCGCTTTGTGTGCAGACACGCTCAACAGATCACATCCGATTCGTGAGACATCGATCGCCACCCGACCAAGGCACTGCGTCGCATCGGTATGAAATCGGACCCCATGCTCGCGGCAGATGGTCGCAATCTGCTCGACGGGCTGAATCACACCTGTCTCATTGTTGGCCCACATCAGTGAAACGATCGCCACCTCGCGAGCTCGATTGCCAAGCAGCCGAGCCAACTGCGCAAGATCGACGCGGCCCTCCGAATCGAGTTCGACCCAAGCCACCTCGCCTCGGTCCGACCCCGCACGCCACTCACCACTCTCGACGGCGTTCGCACACTCCCGGACGGCCGCATGCTCCGTCTGTGCCGTGACCACGACATGACGGCCTGGTTCGTGTCCGAGTGAACCACACAGTGCAAGATTGCAAGACTCAGTCCCTCCAGAGGTAAACACCACCTCGCGAGTCGAGGCGCCAATGGCGCGCGCCACCTCAGTCCGCGCCCGATCAATCTGCTCGCGTGCCTGACCACCGAAGGAATGCACGCTCGACGGATTGCCCCAACTCTCATGGAGTGCGCAGTGGACGGCCTCCACCACTGCAACCGAGGGAGCCGTTGTGGCGTTATTGTCGAGGTAAATCATGGACGGGAGACCAGTGTCCAAATGAAACGCGCCGCCTTCCGGCGGCGCGTCCTTGCGTCAAGAGTGCGGGCGAGAGGGATCGAACCTCCACGGGTTTTACCCCACAAGAACCTGAATCTTGCGCGTCTGCCAATTCCGCCACGCCCGCAGCGGATCGAAAGTCTAGCAGGGAGACGCATGGAGTGCATCCTGATGCATTCGATGGACCACTCGGCGACTGGCCCCTTCCGCCGAGTGATCCACGATGGGCACCCACCTGCAACGGCCTGCAGCTCAGTGAGCGCCCACATGCATGGAGGACGCACCCGCCCCAGTGCTCCATGAGCAGGGCGCACCGCCTCCAACGGCCTTGTTGTTCCGTCAATCGTCGTTAGCCCCGGCGCCGCGCTTTGCAGCTGCCGGTGCCGTTGGATCTTTCGCCAGTTTCGCGACTACCGCAGATCGAATCTCTGCCGCCAGGTCTGGATTCTCTCGGATGAAGGCCTTTGATACTTCGCGCCCTTGTCCAAGGCGAACCTGCCCGAAACTGAACCATGCTCCTGACTTCTCGCACACGCCGTGTAGGACCGCAAGGTCGAGCAGATCGCCCGAAGTGCTGATGCCCTCGGTGAACATGATGTCGAACTCTGCCTCTCGGAATGGCGGGGCAATCTTGTTCTTCACGATCTTCGCACGAACACGATTCCCAACGTTCTGCTCACCGTCCTTGATGGCGCCAATGCGGCGGATATCCACACGGACCGACGAGTAAAACTTGAGCGCACGACCACCCGTTGTCGTCTCTGGGCTACCGAACATGACCCCAATCTTTTCGCGCAGCTGATTGATAAAGATCACAATGACATCACTCTTGGCGATGGCTCCAGTCAGCTTGCGCATCGCCTGACTCATCAGGCGCGCCTGCAAGCCCACATGACTGTCGCCCATTTCCCCCTCAATTTCAGCGCGAGGAATCAGCGCCGCAACGGAGTCGACCACGATGACATCCACTGCGTTCGATCGAACAAGGAGTTCGCAGATTTCGAGCGCCTGTTCACCGGTGTCAGGCTGTGAAATAAGCATGTCCTCGAGTTTGACGCCAAGCCGCTTTGCCCACGAGGGATCAAGCGCGTGCTCCGCATCGATGAACGCCGCATTGCCTCCACCCTTCTGCGCGTTCGCGATGACCGTCAACGCGAGCGTTGTTTTGCCCGATGACTCTGGGCCGAAGATCTCGACGATGCGCCCCTTCGGCAGACCCTTGCCGCCGAGAGCAATGTCGAGGCTCAGAGCGCCAGTGCTGATCCCTTGGATATCTGGCAGATTGTCGCCCACAAATCGCATGATCGAGCCCTTCCCAAAGGTCTTCTCGATATGACCGACCGCAGTTTCGAGGGCGCGCACCTTCGCAGCGTTTGCCGGTCCGGCCGCAGCTGCTGGCTCCTTCGCGCTGGATTTTCCACTCGATGAACCAACAGATGACGGCGAGGCTGCGGATGATTGTGTGGCGGATGGCATTGCTGCAGTTGTATCCAGACTGCCGCGCGAAGGCGCGCCGAGACCAGCCCGTGGCGTTGCCGATTTGTTTGCCGCCCCCGCGGCACCCCCTGTTGTGGCCCCCGCCACCGTGTTCCCCGCCTGCGACTTGTTTCCCTGAACTCCGTTTGGTGCTGCTGCGATCATGTTGTCCACTGACTCCTTCTTTTCCGCCCAAGGCTTGGAATCCACGCGATTCTGCGACCTGGAGCATCCTTGCTTCGTTTGGTTTCTGTACGGTATCTGTTCTATCGGCATCCGTCAACAATCTGTTCGGATTTTTTTAGGGTCATTTTTCAGCCCTGTTCCTCTGTTGGCACACTATCCGCCTGCAACGGTGTCGCCATCAAAGACGGCCGTTTTTCTTGCGCCAGATCGACTTCAGATCATCGCAGTTACCCTGCGCCGCCGATGCCTCTCCCACCAAGCATCCCCCGCGCCTGCCCCAGTTGCGGCAGCACCGAGCGGTATGTGACCAAGGTGAGCTCAGGTGGCGGTTACGCGCCGAACTACCTTCCTCAACTCTCCACAAAGTGGTGGACGACCCCAAAACTTGATGTTGTTTGTTGTGCAAAGTGCGGCCTCATGCAGCTCTTCGCGCCAGAAGCAAGCCGAGCCAAGTTGCCCGCTTCAAGCGCTTGGACCAGGCTCTAAAGGAACAGGCCACCACCTGCGCCACGGCCGGTCAACCGCACCAAAGCACAGACCGCTCAATAGTTCGGCGTGGGGGCGCGGAACTGCGTCATATCGACGCTCTTGAACCACTCCACTGTCCGGGGCAGCCCCTCGGCGAGTTTCACGCGCGGCTCCCACCCGAGCACCCGCCTTGCCAAAGTGATGTCTGGGCAGCGCTGCGCCGGATCATCTTGGGGAAGCGGACGAGCCTGTTCAATCCGCGCCGAGCCCCCGACAGCTTTCACAACCCGCTCCGCCAATTCACGGATGGTGAACTCCTCCGGATTGCCGAGATTCACGGGTCCAGTGAAATCATCCTCGGTTGCCATCGCCCGCATCAGGCCTTCCACCAAATCGTCCACATAACAAAACGACCGCGTCTGCATGCCATCGCCATACAGCGTGAGCGGTTCACCACGAATCGCCTGACGAATGAAGTTGCTGACCACTCGACCATCGAAGGGATGCATGCGCGGCCCGTATGTGTTGAAGATGCGCACAACCTTGATGCGGACTTTATTGACGCGCCAGTAATCGAACATCAATGTCTCGGCCGCGCGCTTTCCCTCGTCGTAACACGAGCGCGGCCCAATGGGATTCACGTTCCCTCGGTAGTCCTCGGGCTGCGGATGGACATCCGGATCGCCGTAGACCTCACTCGTCGATGCCTGCAGCACTTTCGCGCGCAAACGCTTGGCCAACCCGAGCGCGTGCATGGTGCCCATCACACTCGTCTTCAGCGTCTTGATCGGGTTGTGCTGGTAATGCCCTGGCGCCGCGGGGCACGCGAGGTTGTAAATCTCATCGACCTCGAACTTGAAACTCTCCGTGACATCGTGGCGCACGAACTCGAAGTTCGGCTGCCCGAGCAGGTGCTCGATGTTCAACTTCTGACCGGTGAAGAGGTTGTCGATGCAGACCACATCGTGCCCCTCCGCGAGCAGTCGTTCACACAGGTGGGAACCGAGAAAACCCGCCCCACCCGTGATCAAGATTCTCTTGCTCATTGGCGCAGGAGTCTAGCAACTGCGATACTGCACGGATGCCGCCACGCGGTCCGCGACTCATCTTTGGTGCGATGACAGGCACAAGCATCGATGCTGTCGATGCCGCGGCAGTGCACGTCGTTGGACGCGGGCTCCGCGCACGCGCAGTCCTGCTCGGCACGGCCACGGCCTCCCTCGGCGCGCTGAGCGGGCGCCTGCGCGCGGCGCAGCGACAGGAGCCCACCACCGCGGCAGACTTTGCAAACCTCGCGCGTGAACTCGCGCTCGCACACCTCCCCGCCATGCGCGAACTCGAGGCCAAACATGGTTCGCCCACGTTGATCGTCGTGCACGGGCAGACCCTCTTCCACGCACCACCCACGAGTCTGCAGTGGATCAATCCGACTCCGCTCCTGACCGAGCTCGGCTGTGATGTGCTCTTCGACTTGCGCGCACGCGATCTCGCACTGGGCGGTCAAGGCGCACCTATCACGCCGCTCGCAGATTGGATGCTCTTCCGATCACCGCGCTGCGCGCGCATGATCGTGAACTTGGGTGGTTTTGTGAACGCCACCCGTCTGCCACCGGCGCCGCCGGGAAGCGGTAGCGCTCGCGAGACAGCGTGGATCGAGGGTGTGCGCGGTTTCGATGTCTGCCTCTGCAACCAACTGCTCGATCATCTTGCGCGAACGCGAATCGGCGAGGCCTTCGATCGGAACGGCGAACGTGCCTCGCGCGGGACCACTTCGGTCGCTGTGCAGCGCGAGCTTGAAGCAGTGCTCACCGCGCAAGCGCGGTCGGGACGCTCGCTCGGAACCGCCGACGAAGTTGTCGCGAAGGCGGCTCTCATCCTTCGCGAGCTTCCAAGCGAAGATGCACTGGCCACTGCGGCTTCGGCCATCGGAACCGCGCTCGGTCGGACGATCAACGGCGACTCGCCCCCGCGCGCTCAAGAGCGGACGGAGGTCTTTGCGGCCGGAGGGGGCGTTCACCACAAACCGCTGATGGAGGCCATCGAGCGGGCAATCGGCCGACCCATACGAACCACGCAGATGCTCGGCATTGGCCCGGAAGCGCGAGAGTCGACCGCCATGGCGGTCCTCGGTGCACTGGCAATGGATGGCGTTCCAATCACCCTGCCGGCCGTCACCGGGAGGCGCCACGGACCAGGGCAGGACGGAATCCTGCTGCGCGGCACGTCTCAAGCATTCACTCAATCTTCACATGGCGTTGCCAAGATGCGCCAACAACAGTCGCGATAATGCCAGGGTTCCCATGACGTCGAAGAAGACAGCACTAATCGTCGAGGATGAGCAGGAAATCGCGGAACTGGTCCGCTTTCATTTGCAGCGTGAGGGGTTCGAATGTGCCGTCACACGATCGGGCCGTCGCGCACTCGAATTGGCGCGCCAAGCTACTCCACACCTGATGATCCTCGACCTGATGCTTCCCGACCTCGACGGACTCGAAGTCTGCAAGCGCATGAAGGAGAGCGAACAGACGCGGGGCGTTCTGATCGTGATGCTCTCTGCGCGGGGCAGCGAAAGCGACATCGTCACCGGCATCGAACTCGGTGCAGACGACTACGTCACGAAGCCGTTCAGTCCCCGCGTACTGATGGCGCGCATCCACAATGTCCTGCGGCGTGTGTCCACGCCGATACGCGACGAACTCGCAGAATCCGCAATCGTTCGCTGTGGTGGCAACCTGATCATCGACAAGGAACGCCATCAAGTCTCGGTGAATGGCAAGCAGGTTCCACTCACCACCACCGAGTTCGCGATGCTTGCCATGCTTGCACGCAAGCCCGGCTTCGTGCGCACTCGGGATCAGATCATTGCGACGGTTCATGGACCGAAGACGGTTCTCTCGCAGCGCACGATCGATGTTCATATCACCGCGATACGTCGCAAGATCGGCGAGTTCGGTGAGGCGATCGAGACCGTGCGTGGTATTGGCTATCGGTTCGCCGACGGCGAAACAGTCGACGCCGAATGATCCTGCGCCAAGCGGGTACAGTCCGTTCATGCGACGCCTTGCTGACGGAACGCATTGGCGCCCCTACCGGATTGCTGCAGGGTCGGCATTCGTGGTGCTGACCATCTGCCTGCTTGCGGGGGTCGGCCCTGTACCGCTCGTGGGCGTCGGCATGGCCGCAGCGGCTGGCGCGGTGGCATGGATCACGAGTCGTATGGAGCGTGAGCGCGTCATGACTCTGTATGCGCTGCTCGCTCGCATCGGTGATGGAGAACTCGGTGCCTCGCTGCCCGACTCGCTGCACGAGGGAACCCTGCGACTGCAGCGCGGCATCGCCCGAGCGCAGCGGGGCTACGCGGAGGCATTCGCGCGCGCTGAGATGGAGCGTGACGATCTGCAGACGCTGCTGAGTGCGATCCAGACGGGGCTGGTGGCACTCGATGGTCAACTTCGTGTCCGCAGCGCCAATGAGATCGCAGAGCGCATGCTCGGACTGCAGACCACCGACTACCGCGGACGACTTCTGGCCGAAGTGATCCGCCAACCGGAACTGCTGGCATTCGCCGAGCGCGCGGCCGTCTCGCCCGAACCCATCATCGCGGAGATTCGCCTCACGGGCACCGGCACCGAGTCACTGATGGTGGCGGGCGAACCTCTGCGTGGACCGAGCAGTGGCGGTGTTTTGCTCGCGCTCGATGACGTCACGCGCCTGCGGCGACTGGAGAATGTCCGCGCAGACTTCGCCGCGAATGTGTCACACGAACTGCGCACTCCGATCACCAGCATCAAGGGCTATGTGGAAACGCTGCTCGATGTCGGTGCCACCGATCCCGAGCAGGTCCGTCACTTCCTCGGTGTGATTCACCGCAGCACGATACGGCTTTCGACACTGATCGAAGACATCCTGCTGCTTGCCTTTCTCGATCAGCCGCGTGTCGCAACCCACATCGACTTCGCCCAGATGCCGCTGCGGAGCGTGGTCGAGGACGCCTGCTCACAAGTGGCGCTGATGGCGCAGGCGCGCAGCATGACCGTCCACAACAGCGTGCCGGAAGACCTGCACGCCACCGTCAACGCAAGCCTGCTTTCCCAAGCCGTGCTGAATCTGCTCTCGAACGCGCTGAAGTATTCACCCGAGGGAACCACCGTTGCCATCAGCGGCGATCTGGTGAACGGCTGCGCGGAGATCCAAGTACGCGATGAGGGTCCCGGTGTGGCGGACGAGCACCTGCCGCGCTTGTTTGAGAGGTTTTACCGAGTGGATGCCGCACGCAGCCGCGAGGCGGGCGGCACTGGGCTTGGCCTCGCCATCGTGAAGCACATCGCCATGGTGCACGGCGGCTCCGTATCGGTCGACTGTCCGAGAAATGGCGGCACCGTTTTCACCATGCGAATCCCGCGTGGATTCCGCCAATTGAACGGGATCTGAACAATCTGCAAGCCCCAGTGAGAGAGCATGAACCCATGAGATCGCCCCGATCATTCGTCCGAGCAGCCGTGGCGGTGGCAACAACCGCCCTCCTTGTCGCTGCGACTGGCATGTCGCAGTCACCGCCTGACCCGAAGGCCCTTCGGGGGTCCATACGAATCGATGGTTCATCCACGACGTTCCCTCTCACGGAAGCCGTCACGGAGGAGTTCGCCAAGATCGCGCCAAGGGTGAATGTCACGGTCGGTGTTTCAGGCACGGGCGGCGGGTTCAAGCGCTTTTGTCATGGTGAGACGACGATCTCCAACGCATCACGCCCGATCGCACCAAGTGAAGTGGCCATGGCAGCGGAGGCAAAGATCGATTTCATGGAGATACCCGTGGCGATCGACACCCTGTGTTTCGTGGTGCATCCGAAGAACGACTGGATGAAGTCCATCTCGATCGAGCAAGCCCGCCGCATCTTTTCGGAGGGCGGACCACGCACGTGGAAGGAGGTCGATCCATCCTGGCCAGACCGTGCGATCAAGCGGTACTCCCCCGGTACAGATTCGGGGACGTTCGACTACTTCAAGGACGCTGTCATGGGCAAGGACGCCAAGGTGCGTACGGACATCAGCGTCAGCGAGGATGACAACGTGCTCGTGCTCGGTGTCGCAGGGGACATCGATGCCATCGGTTTTTTCGGCATCGCCTTCTACACGGAGAATCAGAGCCGACTGCGATCGGTGCCGGTGCTTGGTGCCGCCGGAACGCCCGTGGTGCCTTCTGCCGCCACCGTACTCGACGAGACCTACCCGCTTGCCCGCCCACTCTTTCTCTACGTGAACGCCAAGGACGCTGCGCGCCCGGAAGTCGCCGCGTATGTCGACTTCTACCTTTCCAATATTTCGGACCTGGCTACGGAAGTCGGCTATCTGCCGCTGACAAAGGATCAACTGACCAAGTCATCGGCGAACTGGGCTGCACGGCGCACGGGCACGCAGTTCGTGAAGGACGGCAAGCGAGTCGAGGGCACGTTCCAGAAGATCTACAAGTGACAGCATTGCCAAGCGATCACACCACGCGCCGATCCGAGTAATTCCGCACTGCCCATCGACTGAGCCTTCAATGACATCGCTGCCTGCATCAACGCCGTTCATCAGTCCACGGGCGCGTCCCGTGCGCGTGCGTTTGCGCGCCGTCTTTGAGTGGCTGATGGAAAGTGCACTCTTCCTCGTCACCGGACTCAGCGTGATCACCACGCTCGCCATCATCGTGATCCTTGTCCACGAGACATGGAAGTTCTTCACCATGCGCGGTGCTGATGGACAACTCCTTGTCCCTGTCAAGGACTTTCTCACGGACTCGATGTGGAGTCCGCTGCTCAGCAACCCGCCGCGATTCGGCGTGGCATCGCTGGTTTCTGGAACTCTGCTCGTCACGGCGATTGCCGCCGCGTTCGCGTTGCCGCTCGGGCTGCTGACTGCGGTCTATCTCAGTGAGTACGCACCGCGGCGTGTACGGAGCCTGCTCAAGTCGTTGCTTGAGATTTTGGCCGGCATCCCGACCGTTGTGTACGGTTTCTTCGCTCTGACATTCATCACACCGAATCTGTTGCAGCCGATTTCGGGCTCGTTCGGAACGCACAGCGCCATGAGTGCAGGCATCGCCGTCGGGATCATGATCTTGCCGATCGTCAGTTCGCTCGCGGAGGACGCGCTCCGTGCCGTTCCACAGTCGCTGCGTGACGGCTCGCTCGCGCTTGGGTCGACAAAGGCAGAGACGATTCTTCGGGTGGTGATCCCGGCGGCCCTGTCAGGCATCGTGGCGTCGTTCCTGTTGGCAATCACGCGCGCGATCGGCGAAACGATGATCGTGGCGCTCGCGGCGGGCGGCGGTGTGGCACAACTCACGGTCGATCCCGCAGCGCAGGTGCAGACGATGACCGCCTACATGGTGCAGGTGTTCCTCGGCGACGCGCCCGCGGGGGGCGTGGAGTACCAGTCGAGTTACGCCGTGGCGTTCACGCTCTTTGCCTTCACCTTTGTCATGACGTGGATCGGTGCGCTGATCCTCCGCAGATACCGCGAGGTGTACGAATGACGCGCCCCGAAGCGCCACTCACTTCGCGCACACGCATGAGCCAGGTCGTGCTGATCGCGTGCGCACTGGCAGCGTTCATCGCCGTGACTGCGCTGGCGTCACTGCTGCTGTCCATCGCGGTGGAAGGAACAGGATCGCTCTCATGGAAGTTCCTGACATCCTTCGCCTCGCGGAAGGCGGCCAGTGCCGGGATTCTGGCACCGCTTGCGGGATCCGTCTGGGTCTGTGCGATCTGCGCGTTCGTCGCCATCCCCATGGGGATCGGGACGGCGCTCTACCTCGAGGAGTACGCGAAGAAGTCGAGGTTGCAAGGCATCATCCAACTCAACATCTCCAACCTGGCCGGCGTGCCAAGCATCGTCTACGGATTGCTTGCGCTTGCCGTCTTTGTGCGCTGCTTCGGATTTCGTTCTGGTGAAACACCGCTGTCGTTCTCCGTCGACTGGAGTGCGATGCGCATTCTCTCGCCGGGCGACCCGGACAGCCTGTGGTTCATTCAGATTCCCTTCGGATCCGGGGTGTTGGCGGGCGGTCTCACGCTGGCGCTCGTGGTGCTTCCGATCATGATCACCGCCAGCCAAGAGGCGCTGCGGGCCGTGCCGAAGTCGCTGCGGCAGGCTGCGGAGGCGCTCGGTTCAACGCGCTGGCAGGTGGCGTGGCGCGTCACATTGCCTGCTGCACTTCCAACCATGATGACGGGTGCGATACTCTCCATCAGTCGTGCCCTCGGCGAGGCAGCCCCGCTGCTTGTGATCGGCGGATTCCTGATGGTGATGCAGACGCCAACGAACCTCATGAGTGACTTCACCGTTCTCCCGATGCAGATCTACAACTGGTCGGGGCGTCCTCAGGAGGAGTTCCACCGAATCGCGGCCGCGGCGATCATCGTTCAACTTGCCGTGCTGCTCACCTTCAACGCCCTCGCCATCTTCGTACGACAGTCATTCCAGAAGCCACTTCAGTCTTGAAGCCCGTGCCACTCGAAAACACCACCATGACGCAGCCTGCCGAGTCCGCACCGCCCGAGCGCCGTGACAGCAGCGCGGTCTTGCCCGTTGCTGCTTCCGCCATGCCACCGGTGGGCGCCGCCGCGCCAACTCCCCCTGCCGCCGTTGCAATGCGGCGCTTCAGCGCGTGGTACGGCAGGCATCAAGTGCTGCAAGCGATCGATCTTGACATCCCCGAGCGGCAAGTGTGTGCCTTCATTGGCCCCTCAGGCTGCGGCAAGAGCACGCTGCTGCGCTGGGTGAACCGCATGAATGATTCGATCGTGGGCGCGCGCGCGGACGGAACGCTCACGCTGCACGGCAGCGATCTGCTCGGGCGCACCGTGGATGTTGTCGCGCTGCGACGGCGCGTGGGCATGGTGTTCCAGAAGCCCAACCCCTTTCCAAAGTCGATCAAAGAGAACGTGGTCTTCGGCGCAAAGCTTCATTATCGCCTCGCGCGCGCGGACCTCGATGAAATCGTCGAGAAGGCGCTGCGGGCCGCCGCACTGTGGGACGAGGTGAAGGATCGGCTTGGGAGCCCTGCACTGGGACTCTCGGGCGGGCAACAGCAGCGACTCTGCATCGCGCGGGCGCTCGCCGTGGATCCCGAAGTCTTGCTGATGGACGAACCATGTTCAGCGCTTGATCCGCGTTCCACGGCTTCGATCGAAGCACTCATCCGACAGTTGCGCACCAACTACACGATCGTAATCGTGACGCACAACATGCAGCAGGCATCGCGTATCTCCGATACGACGGCATTCTTTTTCGAGGGCAGGCTCGTCGAAAATAGCGCGACCGACCTGCTCTTCACATCACCGACACAGAAGCAGACCGAGGACTATGTCTCTGGCCGATTCGGCTGAGCACCAGGGAGGGCACGATGGCAGTCAACCTTCAGAATGAGATCGTGGAGTTGCGCCGCTCGCTGCTGAGCATGGGCGTACTCGTGGAACAGCGCGTGAACACTGTCGTGGACTCGTTGGTCGACTCCGACCTCGACTCTGCACAGTCGGTCCGTCAGGGTGATGACGAAATCGACCGCATGGAGGTTGCCATTGAAGCGCAGTGCATGCGACTGTTGGCGTTGGCTCATCCCGTGGCGACGGACTTGCGTTTTGTGCTGGCCGTGATCCGCATCAGCGGCGAACTCGAACGCATCGGCGACCTTGCCCGTGGCATCGCCAAGCGCATCATCAAGTTGAGTCAGATGGAGGCCGTTGAACTACCACCCGTGCTGGTCGATCTCTCCTTCGGTTCGCGCACGATGCTGGGTGATGTGCTCTCGGCGCTCGGGAATGAGGATGCGGAACTCTGTCGCCAAGTGCGACGCTCCGATCAGCGGATCGATGAACTGCACAAGACGGTGCTCGCATGGGCTCGTGATCAGATGGCCAAGAATCCAGGCTCAGCCGGACTCGCCATCGAGTTTCTCAGCATCGGACAGCGCTTTGAACGCATCGCGGATCTTGCTGCGCATGTCGCTGATGATGTGATCTTCCTGATCGAGGGTCGCGTGGTTCGCCATCAGCCCGCCTGAGGCCATCGCTTGCCGCGGACGGATCATCCGCTATCATCTTCGCCCCCATGCATTACCCACACAAGACCAGCCGCCGAAAGAAGGTCCGCTCCGTGGGCTTCCGTGCCCGCATGAAGACCCGCGCAGGTCGCAAGATCGTGAACCGCAAGCGCCGCGTCGGCCGTCGCATCAATCCGCGCTGAACAATGACACCTCCGCTTCGGGGGATTGTTCTCATTGGCATGCGGGGGGCGGGCAAGACGACCGTTGGCTCCATGCTCGCCAAGGCATTGGGGTGGACCTTTGATGATCTCGACGACCATGCGCTGAGTCGGTCCGGGCTGCAATCTGTTCGCACTGTCTTTGCACAGCGAGGGGAACCTGCCTGGCGCACACTTGAGGCAGAGGCAATGCACGATCTCTTTGCCGGACTTGAGGCACGAGCCAGTGAGCGCGCGGTGGTGGCCATCGGAGGTGGAGCACCGATCGATCCCCGCTGCAGCGCCGAACTTCAGCGTGCGCGAATGGCGGGTTGGCGAGTGGCATGGATCCGAACCTCCCTGCCGAGACTGATGGAACGCCTCAGTGCCGACACGGGCGATCGACCTCGGCTCAGCACCGCTCCTCTCGAGCAGGAACTGGCGTCGCTCCATGCTGCTCGGAGTCCCCGCTACGAATCGCTCGCTGATTTGACCGTCGATGGGGATGCGCTGCCCGCCGATGTGTGCGCAGTGCTCGCGTCGGCGCTGTCCTGAGTCGGGGTGGCAAGGCGCTCAAAGCAGATACGAATTTCGGGTTCTTCACCCTCGACGAGTCCGAGTTCTCGCAGCGCGGCAAGCGCAGCCGCCTGTTCGGCACTTTTCTTTGTGAGCCCCCACTGGAGCCCAAATGCGCGTCCGCCAATTTCTGCACGAACGGCGAAGTTTTTCGAGTGATCAGGCCCCTGCTGATCGACGACGCAGTACACCGGAACACTCGCGCTCATCGCCTGCGCCACCTGCTGGAGCACGCTCTTGAAGTTCATTTGATGACCCGTGCGATACGCCGCATCGACATGCGGTTCGACCGTTCGGAGAACAAACCTCCGTGCGGCATCGATCCCTGCATCAAGGTAGAGCGCAGCGATCAGAGCTTCGAAGCAACTTCCAGCGATCGAAACAGGGAGGGCGCTTCCCGCGAATCCCTTTCCAACAACGATGAGCGACGAGAGCCCGAGGTGTGCCGAGTACTCCGCACACTTGGCTCTGCTCACGAGATACGACTTGATCTTGGTGAGCGTTCCTTCATCCGCCTCGGGGTATCGCACGAACAGATGCTCACAGACAACGAACCCCAAAATGCTGTCGCCGAGGAATTCGAGACGTTCGTTGCTGTCAATGCGCACCGCGGCAAAGGATGAGTGCGTCAGCGCACGCGCGATCAGCGTTGGGTCGGAAAAACGGTGCCCCAGGATGGCCTCGATCTGCGACTGCGCTTCCGAACCGATCGGCATCAGACTCTCCGCGCGACCAAAGGACCGCGCCGCGCGTCAGCGTTCTGGCCCGAAGTATCCGCTCGCCAGATGCTTCGTCAGGCGCGATGCGTCAAGCGGTGAGGAGAAGGATCGGAACGTCAGTGCCATCCGCTGCGGACCCGCATCATCGAGGTCATCGAGCACGCGCACCACGCGCCCAGTCGACCGAATCGACTGGAGCATGCCAGGCAAGTGAAGTTCCACCTCGATTGGGGTGCCCTCTTCGAGTGGCTCATCAAGCTCAAACCGAAGTCCATTGACGGACACGTCGTAGGCATGCCCCTCGAATTCACTTTGCACTCGATTGGGCTTCTCCACAGAAACGACCACGCGGCTATAGCCCACTTGTGGCGAGAAGCGATCGGCTGCGCGTCGATCGGCTGCACTTTGGGGGGCCATGACCATGGTTATCGTCCAATTAGGAAACAGAGGCTTAACAAATGTGGCACAAATGGAACGCCACACCTGCAATGTGCATTTCAATTACGAAGATGCAAGTCAGATTGTTCTTTTGTTAGCCTCATATCGTGAATGAATGTCAAGTTTTGAGCGAAAGCAAAGTTTTTGCCGCACGGCAAGCCTTTGTGGGAAAGACAGTTGCGGTCATTGGTTATGGCAACCAAGGGCGCGCTCATGCTCTGAATCTGCGAGATTCTGGGGTTTCTGTGCGGGTGGGCTCCTCCCCAGAGTCTCGTGGCTTCGCGCGTGCCGAGAATGATGGCTTTTGCCCGGAGATTGCGACAACCGCGTCTGCCGAGGCGGACCTGGTGATAGCCGCCCTGCCAGACACCCTCCACCAGAAGCTTGTCCCTCCACTTTTCGAGTCGATGCGACCAGATGCGGTCATCGGTTTCCTCCACGGATTTTCAATGCATTTCAATCTGGTGTCGCTGCCCAAGCACCGAGATGCCGTGCTGGTTGCTCCCAAGGGCCCAGGCACAGCCCTTCGTCAGCGCTACGTCGAAGGCATGGGCATTCCAGCCCTCATTGCAGTCGCAGGATCGAAGGACGCAGCCGCCGCTGAACTGCTTGCGCTGGGCTGGGCGGACGGGATCGGCTGCACGCGAGCTGGCGTCGTCCAAACAACTTTTGCAGCCGAAGCGGAGACCGATCTCTTCGGTGAGCAAGCGGTGCTGTGTGGCGGTCTGATGGGATTGATTCGTGCGGCATACGAGACGCTTGTGGAGGCCGGCTACCCCCCGCTTGTGGCGTACATGGAGTGCGCGCACGAAGTGAAGCAAATCGCAGATCTTGTGTGTGATCGCGGACTGGATGGCATGCTCGGCGCCATTTCGCCCACTGCTCGTTTCGGGGCCGTGGATGCAGGACCACGCATCGTTGATGATGCGCTTCGTGCACGGCTGAAGGCGTTGCTCGGATCGGTGCAAGACGGCTCGTTTGCGAAGCGCCTTGCAAGTGAAACGGAGGCGGGATGGCCGAAGACTTCTGAAGTGCGCCGCGAACTGCATGCAAGCGGCATCGAGTCTGCGGGACGCGATGTGCGTGCCCTGCTGCCGTGGCTGCGAAATCCACAGGGGAGTTCACACTGACACTGCTGCAAGCGATACTGCTCGGCCTTGTCGAAGGCATCACTGAGTATCTGCCCGTCAGTTCCACAGGGCATCTCATTCTGCTTTCGCGCGCGCTCGGATTGGCCGAAACGGAAGCGAGCCGGAGCGCCATCGATCAATTCAACATCGTGGTGCAGGGCGCAGCGGTCCTGGCGGTCCTGGGCCTCTACAGAAATGATGTGCTGCGAATGCTGCGCGCCATCTTCGGTTGGATCGGTGGAGTTGATCGGCTGCCACTGATATCGATGGAGGCGGATCTTCGCCTGGCACGCAACCTTTTGCTCTCGTTTGTGCCTGCAGCGGTGATCGGCAAGCTCTTCGATGAGCGGATCGAACAGCTGCTCTTTGGAAGTGTGCCGGTGATGTCTGCGCTTGCAGCGGGCGGTGTGGCGATGCTGCTCATTGCGCCCGTGGTGCGCCGACGCGCTGCCGAGTCAGCGGCCATTGCAGAAACGCGGCCGACAGGTGCCTCCATCTCAGCGCTCGCGGCGGTGGCGATCGGCTTCGTGCAGTGCATCGCCATGGTGCCAGGCACCTCGCGGTCCATGGTCACCATCGTTGCGGCGCTCGCCTGCGGCATGCATCCGCGGGAGGCAGCGAGGTATTCGTTCCTGCTGGCACTGCCGACGCTCGGCGGGGCATGCGCATACAAGGGTTCGAAGATGCTGAGTGAGGGTGGATCGGTGGAAATGCTCGGTGGATGGGTGCCGATCGGGGTTGGGCTTGTTGCCGCATTCATCAGTGCCGCGCTGAGCATTCGCTGGCTCGTGGGCTTCCTTGGGCGCGGCGGGTTCGCATTGTTTGGCTGGTGGCGGATCGCGCTTGCCGCTCTGGTCGGCATGGCGCTGCTGCAGGGGTGGATTCCAAGGTGATGCGCCTTGGCGAGTCAGGTCTCGCGCAAGCCGTTCATCGGAATTGCGTAGCATCCCCTCGCGAGTGGCAGCCTTTCTGCAACTTCTTCTCGGTCTTCGCAGCCTCGCGATCCGCATCGTGATCTTTGTGGTGCTTGCGGGCGTTTTCGCGTGGATGATCGGGGGGTCAATCTTCCCCGGCTCTCAAGTCGTCAACCTCCCGAGTTTTCAGTGGCGACAGCAGGCGTGGAATCTGCAGGTCACAGGCAACGGCAATCGTGCGGCTCCCGTGCGTTGGCGGCTCCTGTGCGTCGATGCGCGTGGTGATGTCGTGGAGCAGACGCTCGGCATCGAAGGCATCTGGCGCGAGGTGCACGGACCGGTGGTGCACGCGGGTGGCATGTTGATCGCCGCGCACGCCGAGGGGGATGGCACAAGCGGTTGGTGGATCGGTTCCATGAGCAACGACGGTACGGTCGGCGCGCGCGCGGCAGCGAGCGAGCAAGAGGCACGCATGGTGCTGCGCGGCGCCGATGGAGCGAACCAACCGGCTGCGGAACTCCCGCAGGGCCTCCCGGCGGGTGCGCCGGCGGCCGCACCGGCTTCAGCGTCTGGCCTGTGAGCAAAGCCGAGCCCGATTGTTCGCGCCGCACACGATGCGGACGGACGCGATGACCTACTCCGAAAGCTCCCGATCGATCCGCGCTTCGTCCCACACTTCCACGCCGAGTTCGAGTGCCTTGTCAAGTTTCGACCCCGCTTCGCTGCCGGCAATCAGCAGGTCCGTCTTGCGCGAAACGCTTCCTGTCACTTTCGCGCCGCGTCCCTCGAGCATTTCTGTGAGCGTTCGGCGATCATGACCGGCAAAGGTTCCCGTCAGAACGACTGTCTTTCCCCGCAGAGCCGACGCACCGTTGCTCTCGGCGGCTCCAGCCGCGGCAGCGGCGAAGTCACGACTTGTGAGATCCACGCCCGCGGCCGCAAGATCATCGAACGCCGCACGCACGAGCGGCGAGTTGAGGTTCTGTACAAAGATCTCTGCGGTGCGCGCACCGATGTCGGGGAGTGCCTCAAGGTCCGCTGCGCTTGCCGCCTGCAGTGACGCGAGATCGGGGTACGCGCGTGCGAGCGTCTTGGCGGCCGTCACGCCCAGCAGTCGAATGCCCATGGATCCAAGCAGTCGCGCAAGCCCGCGACCTTTTGCCTCCGCGGCTGTTGCCACGATCGACTGCGCCGTCTTGTCGCCCAACTTTCGCTGCGACGTCTTCCCGCTCGCCAACTGCGCCTCCGAGGTGAGCACCGCAACGGCGGATGCATCGAGGCGGAAGAGATCCGCGAACCCGCGCACGATTCCCGCGTCGATCAGCTGGTCGATGAGGCGTTCACCAAGGCCGTCTATCGCCATCTGATCGCGCCCAACGAACCACTTCACTCGCTCTCGAAATTGCGCAGGACACGCGGGATTCACGCAGAAGACCTTCGGCCCCTCGCGCTCGAGCATGCTGCTGCAGGAGGGGCACTTCGTGGGCGCATGAATGGGCTGCTCGCTCCCTGTCCGCGCCGAAACCACGGGCGCGATCACCTGCGGAATCACCTCGCCCGCTTTCTCCACTTCCACAAGATCGCCCAAGCGAATGTCCTTGCGCGTGATTTCATCGATGTTGTGGAGAGTTGCGTGGCGTACGGTGGATCCCGCGATCCAGATGGGTTCCATCGCTGCGCGCGGGGTGATGGTGCCGCCTTTGCCCACCTGCCAGTCCACGCGCACAAGACGCGTGGTGGCGCGTTCCGCCTGATACTTAAACGCGATGATCCAGCGCGGACACTTTTCTGTCGATCCGAGCGCTTCCTGATCGGCGAAGGAGTCCACACGCACCACCATCCCATCCACGGCGTACGGGAGGGTTTCGCGGCGGCGTTCAAAGGAAGCGATCGCCTCTTCCGCATCCGTCACCCTTGCACATGCGCGGCTCTCGCTGTTGGTCGGAATGCCCCACGCTCGGAGGGCTGCGATGAAGGCACTGAACGTGGTGAACTCCCGACCGCCCCGCTGCTCGCCGCGCCCATGCGCAACAAACGACAGCCGCCGAGCGGCCGTCACCGCGGGATCGAGGCTCTTCAGCGTGCCCGCAGTTGCGTTGCGCGCATTCGCCAACTCCGGCTCATTTCGTGCACTGCGCTCCGCATTGATCCGCTGAAACTCCGCCAGCGGCATGTAGATCTCGCCGCGGACTTCCAGCACCTCCGGCACTTCGAGCCGCGTGGCTGAACCCTGCGCGGTGGTTCGCAGGCGCAGCGGCACGGCACGCACGGCGCGAATGTTGCTCGTCACATCATCGCCCACGGCACCATCGCCGCGCGTTGCCGCCTGCACGAGCACACCGTTTTCATAGCGCAGGCTGATCGCTACCCCGTCCACTTTGGGATCTGCAAGAAGCGAAGACGCACGCCCGAGAAACTTCTCACACCGCGCAGCCCAGGCACGAAGCCCATCGAGGTCGTAGGTATTGTCGATGGACTGCATCGGACGAGCATGCCGAACCGAAGAGAAACCGTCGATCGCCGCGCCACCAACGCGCCGCGTCGGGCTCGATACATCGGCAAGCTCCGGGTGTGCCGCTTCAAGATCCGCGAGACGCTGCAGCAGCTGGTCGTATTCGCTGTCCGCCATGAACGGATCGGCATCGCAGTAGTAGGCGGTGTTGGCACGTTCGAGAAGATCGCGTAGGTGCGCGACCTCGTCCTGCGGGTTGTTCCACGACTGGGAGGAGGCAGCGGACATCCCCGCGCGGTTCAGTCGGCGTTCTGCCGGCGCGCGCGAATCATCGACTTCGGCGCGCAGTGGAAGGTGGCGTCGCAACGACCCACACGTTTCTCGGGACGGACCGTGCGGCCACGCACCGTCGGCACCTGCTGCACGATCTCGAGGCGAATGTCCACATTGAACTCCCCACCCGCTGCAAGCTTTGCAGAGACATCCTCATCGCAGGTCACGTTGTAGATCGCAGGACCGATGCACGGACGCAAGAATCGGTAGTTGAGTTTCTTGCAGACGACGATGTAGTCGCCCCCGCAGCGCGAAAACAGATACATACCGCCCGCCACTTCGCTGTTGGCCAACAGCGCGGCGCCCGCCATCGCGTTGTACCAATTGCGGTTGATCCGACGGAATGGCAGAATCGCCACAAAGCGATCCTTGCCGATGTCCTTCATCGTGATGCCCGATCGAAATGCGTAGGGCAGCCAGATCAGCGAGCAGACACGGTGCCAAAAATTGTTCCGCGTCGAGAGCCGCGAGATGAACGCCTCCGCCTTGTCGGCGAGAGACATGGGGACGGGCTCTGTATTCAGCGTGGTCATGGGTCCTTCGATCCAGTTTCCGAGTCCCAAATCATAGCATCGGCATTCCATGCAGCCTCACCCAAGAATCGCAGTATGTTCCTGGAGTTTGCGCCCAGAATCGCCCCACGCGCTGGCGGAGCGCCTGCAGGCGCTTGGGGTCAGGCGCATTCAGCTGTCGCTGGTGCCCTGCGCCACCGACCCACTGTGGCGAGGTGGCATTGAGGTGCTTCGTCATGCGGGCATAGAGGTCGTGAGCGGCATGCTTGCGATGGCCGGCGAGGACTACACGACCCTCGAGTCGATCGCCGCAACTGGCGGTGTCCGCAGCGATGCGCATTGGTGTGCGAATCTGGATCGCGCCCTGCAAGTGGCCGCGCTCGCGCAGCAGCACGGGATTTCACTCGTGACATTTCACGGCGGCTTCCTGCCACACGACGCAGGAGATCCCCTGCGGCGCACGATGCTGGATCGCATTGGACGGATCGCGGATGCGTTCGCACGGCATGGAGTCGCGTGCGCCTTGGAGACAGGACAGGAAAGCGCCTCGACGCTGATCGCAGCGCTCGAAGCGCTCGCACCACATGATGTGGGCGTCAACTTCGACCCCGCGAACATGGTGCTCTATGGCATGGGTGATCCGCTGGAGTCTGCGAAGGCGCTCGCTCCATGGATTCGCCAAGTGCATATCAAAGACGCGCAGCCCACCGCGCAGGCCGGCACGTGGGGGCGCGATGTCCCGGTCGGTGAGGGCGTGGTTCCGTGGGCAGACTTCCTTCGTGTGATCGGACCGCTGCGCTGGCGTGGGCGGCCCGTGCACTTGGCGATCGAGCGCGAGTCGGGACGCTGCCGCGACGCGGATATTGCGAAGGCGCTCTCCATGCTCGACGCTGCTCGTTCTACACTCGAGGTATCCGATGCCGACCTACCTCTACTGCGTCGTGAATCCTGACGGAAGCGACGGCGAGGCGTTTGAAGTCTTTCAGCCGATGTCCGAGGCGGCGTTGACGCAACACCCGGAGGATGGTCGACCCGTTCGCCGCGTCCCTGTCGCAAGCCAGATGCAGTTCGGCAGCGATGCGTCGCGACTGTCCAACAAGAATCTCGACCGTCTTGGCTTCACGAAGTATGAGCGGGCGGGTGACGGTGTGTGGGAAAAGAAGGCTGGCAAGGGCCCTCCGAGTATTCACCGCGATGAGTGAGCGATCCACACTCTCCGCCTCCATCGGCTGGGGGCTCTTTTGTTCCGCCAGTTGGACTTGGTGCATCGGGATGTTTCTCCCCTTTGTGATGCTGGAGCGATATGGGTGGCCCGGCTTCTGGATCTTCTTCGTGCCGAATGTTGTCGGCTGTGCAGGATTCGGATTGCTGCAGTCGACGGAGCGCGTGCGTGCGCTTCGGGAACGACTGCTGCCGCTGTGCGGTTGGTTCTCACTGGTGACGATCACGTATCAGGCGTTCTTTGCCGGCTGGATGCTGCCGCCGGTCGGTGGGTTCGCCGTTGTCCTTGCTGGGCTGTTGTGTGCACGACTCCTTCGTGAACAGGCGTGGCTGTGGATCTCCGCGGTGGTTGCGATCGCAACGGCATGTGCAGTCGCGGCGCATCTGCGCGGCGGTGCGCTGCCGCCGTTGGATGCAAGCGGTTCGCTGCCTACCGGTGATGTGATCGCGCTCGCGCCCGCCGTTGCCCTTGGCTTCATCGCATGCCCATTTCTCGATCTCACGTTCCACCGCGCGCGTCTGCGCAGTGGTTCTCGCGTGTCTTTCGCGGTTTTTGGCGTGGCGTTCGCCCTCACACTGCTCGGCATCGCGCTGTGGTGGTCGGATGCGCTGCGCGGACCAGTGCGTGATGGCGCACTCTTGGCACTGTGGTCCGTTCAATTGACGTTCACCATTGGCGCCCATGCACGCGAAGGAAGCGCGCCCACCGTCGATGGACTGTCCCGTCCCGCTTCGTTGACGGCTCACTCCGCAGGCTGGGCGGCGCTCAGCGGTCTCGCCCTGGGGTGGGCGGTTCGGCTTGCACCCGAAGGCATCCCAAACGCAGGGGATTGGACCTACCTGACACTGCTCGGGTTCTACGGACTTGTCTTTCCCTTCGCCCTGCTGCTGCGCGGGCGCATCCCGGCGGTGGTATTGGCCGCGTTCATCATGGTCGCTGCCCCCTTCTATGCACAGGCGTTCATCGGCGGCCGTACGGGGTTCCTTTGGGGGCCGATTGTTGCACTTGCTGTCCTGTGGATGGCAACGAGGGACAAGTATGGGACGAAAGGTCTTCCAGCGACATGACCGACTTCAGCCTCGAACCGATTCGCACCTCCGATTGGAACGCGGCCGCGGCGCGCCATTTGCTGCGGCGTGCAGGCTTCGGCGGTCCACCCGAGCAGGTCCAGGCGCTTGCAGCCATGAAGCCGGCCAGTGCGGTGGAACTGTTGCTCGACTACGAGCGCACGCCGACTGTGGAGATTCCCGACTCGACCTTTGACAAGGACATCCGTCGTCCGCCGACTGCCGAGGAGCGGGAAGTGAGCCAACGCGCACGCCGCATGAAGGATGAGGCCCTTCAACAGCAGTTGCAGCAGATGCGAAACGAGAGGGACCGCGAGGACCGTGAACAACTTCGCGAGATCCAACAGTGGTGGCTGCAGCGCATGATCGAGACCGGACGCCCGATGCAGGAGCGCATGACGCTCTTCTGGCATGGACATTTCGCCACGGGATATCGCGGCGTCGAGAACAGTTACCACATGTTCCTGCAGAACCAGATGCTGCGGCAGCATGCGACAGGCAACTTCGCGGACTTGGTGATGCGCATCTTGCGTGATCCTGCGATGCTCAAGTACCTCGACAATGATGAGAGCCGCAAGGGGCGGCCGAACGAGAATCTCGCACGCGAACTGATGGAACTGTTCGTACTCGGCGAGGGCAATGGCTACACCGAGGATGACATCAAAGAAGGCGCGCGCGCGCTGACTGGCTACACCTTCGATGACGACACCTTCGCGTTTGAGACGAACCGTCACGATGATGGACCGAAGACGATTTTCGGCAGCACTGGAAACTGGAATGGCGATGACTTCGCGCGCATCATTCTCTCGCGCAAGGAGCCATCGCTCTACATCTGCGCCAAGCTGTACCGCGCGCTGGTGAACGATGCGCCGGGCATACCAGGCCGCAACGAAATGCGCGTGGTGGATGCGCTGGCGAAGAAGATGCGCGAGGGACAGTACGACCTCAAGCCGGTCCTGCGGACATTGCTGCTGAGCAGGCATTTCTACGACCCTGCCAATCGCGCGAGCATGATCAAGTCGCCCGTGCAACTGGTTGTTGGTGCCACCCGCGAACTGGGCGTACCTGTGCGCAACATGAGCACCGTGAACGCTGCCACAGACCTCATGGGGCAGAGCCTGTTCATGCCGCCGAGCGTGAAGGGCTGGGACGGCGGTCAACTCTGGATCAACACCTCCACGCTCTTTGTTCGGCAGAACCTGCTCGTGTATCTGATCACGGGCGCGGGTCCGGAGGGTGGCGCTGATCTTGGATCGTGGGATCCCGCACCGATCCGCGCCGCGCTCGATTCCGCGACGGCGGGCGACGCATCACGCGACGCGGACGCGCTGCTCGATCTGGTGCTCGCCTGCGACGCGACACCCGAACGCCGAAAACAGTTCCGCAGCGCCATGGAGGCGCTCGGTGGTCCGCTCGAGGGGCGTCGCCTCGTGCGCGCACTCTGTCTTGTCACCGCACTGCCCGAGTATCAGCTCTGTTGAGTTCACGCAGAAGCCGCACTATCAGGAGTCGCCGTATGGAACACACCCCCTTCTCGCGCCGCATCTTCCTGCAGCAGGGCGTCACGCTCGCCTCGCTCACATCGACGCTGCCGTGGTTCATCCAGCAGTCCGCGATGGCAATGCTCTCGCCAGATCCGCGCCTGTCCAGCCGTCCGGGTGAGCCTGAGGATCGCATACTGGTTGTCGTGCAACTCAGCGGCGGGAACGATGGACTGAACACTGTGGTGCCGTATGGCTCGGATGCGTACCACCGCGCTCGCCCCTCGCTGGCGATCGGCACACCGACCACGAAGGACGGGGCACTGCAGTTGGACGACACGCAAGGCATTGGTCTGCATCCGCGACTTGAGGGCTTCCGCGATCTGCTCGACAGCGGCTGCCTTGCCGTGGTGCAAGGCGTTGGCTACCCCAACCCGAACCGGTCGCACTTCGCCTCCATGGATATCTGGCACACGGGCAAGCCAGGCGGACGCGACCACGGTTGGATCGGCCGCTACATCGACTGCTCATGCAGCGGGTCACCCGCCGCCGACGCCGAAGTGGCGATCGGTCGCAGTGCGCCGCTTGCAATGATGGGCGCGAAGGCCAATCCCGTGTCATTCGAGAATGCTCGCCTCTATCAGTGGAGCGGCAAGGAACTGCCCGGAGGCTTGACGGCCAGCTACGACGCCGCAAACCGAGCCGGCGCGCTCGATGGCATCGACCCAGGTTCGCAGGCTGCATTCCTGATGCGCACCGCTCTGGATGCGCAACTGTCGAGCGACCGTGTGCGCGCAGCGATCGCCAAGTCGCCGCTGGTGAACTACCCAGGGACAAAGCTGGCCGGGCAGATGCAGTCGATCGGCGCGATGATCCGAGACGGTATGAAGACCCGCGTGTACTACGCGTCGATCAACGGCTTCGATACGCATGGCGGGCAGGCCGGCACGCACGGCAACCTGATGCGCGAAGTGGGCGAGGCAATGCGCGCGTTCCAGAATGACATGAAAGCCCAGGGCAATCAGGATCGTGTGATGACAATGGTCTTCAGCGAGTTCGGCAGAAGGGTTGCCCAGAATGCATCCGGCGGAACGGATCATGGCACGGCGGCACCGATGTTCCTCATCGGCACGCAGGTGCAGGCGGGCGTTCATGGAACACATCCGTCGCTGACCAACCTCGATGACGGCGACCTCCGATTCACCACGGACTTCCGCAGCGTGTACGCGACACTGATGGACCGCTGGCTGAGTGCGCCCGGAAAGGGCTGTGCCGCCAAGGTGCTTGGTGGTCGCTATGACACGCTGAAGATTCTGCGCACCTGATCGCCGTCCGCGGTGCGCCGCGCGTCGTGCAGGATCAACGGCAGATTCAACCCTCGTTTTCAGAGTCGTGTTGCAACTCGTCAGGGTCGAAGGGAATCTCCTCGCCATCCGCACCCATGATGCGGATATCGATGCCGCTCGGCAGCGCCTGAATGAACTGGGATCCATAGGACTTGCGCACGATGCGCGGATCGAGCACAACCACCCGTCCCGTATCGGTTGCGGAACGGATGAGCCGACCGAACCCCTGCCGAAATCGCAGAATCGCGCGGGGGAGCGAGTCTTCGGCGAACGCGTTTCCGCCGCGTGCGCGGATCGCCTCGCACCGCGCCTGCACGAGCGGCGCATCGGGAACCTCGAAGGGCAGCCGTGTGATGATGACATTCCGAAGTGCATCGCCCCGCACATCGATCCCCTGCCAGAAACTGGCGACGCCAAACAGCACGCTGCGGTTGCTCTCCCGGAAGCGTTTCAGCAGCAGTGCGTTCGGTACGCCTGCGCCCTGTGCGTGCACGGGAAAGTTGTGCATCGACATCCACGGCTCCGTGCGTTGAACCAGTTCCTGCAGCGCGCGGAAGCTGGTGCACAAGATGAACGCACCGCCACCTGTCTCGGCGACATGCCATTCAATGCGTGCCGCGAGAGCCGCAAGATGTGACTCCTCGCGGGGATCGGGCAACTCCGATTCGATGTACAGGCGTACTTGCCGCGCGTAGTCGAAGGGGCTCCCGAGCGTGAGTACTTCAGGGTCCTGCATCCCAAGCGCGCGGGCCGATGCGCTGCAATCGCCGCGAACCGTGGCAAGCGTGCCTGAAGTCAGCACTACGGAAACGTCCTGCCCGAAGAGGTGCTCCCCCAGCACAGGAGCGACATCCACGACCGCCGCAGTGAGCGTGATATCGGGGCGTGCAGCTGAGCGTCCGCGGCGCTTTGCCGCCGTCGACATCCAATAGACGCAGCCGCGAAGCGACTGCGACACCAACGCGTTACATGCAGCGGCCATGGATGCAGCGCGCTGAGCAAGCCCACTGATCTCCTGCGCTGCGGAATCGTCGCCTGCGCGCTCGCGTACCAATTGCAGAGTTGCAGCGAGTTCCTGCAAAGGCACCGTGAGCCGATCCTCGATGGCATGCGGCGCTCGGATACGACACTCACCTTCGCCCGGTTGGCTGCCCCGCCATTGCCACCATGCACCGAAGAACGCCTGGGCTGCGGTCCGCGCCACTTCGACATGACGCGCGGCGGATCGCAGCAATTCGTCACCGCCATCGCGCAGCGTGATCTGCCCAAGAACTCCGCGTGCAACGACAGGATTCCACAACGTTCGAAGCAGTGCTGCCACTGCCGTCTCCGAGAGCGATCCACCAAAGTGATCGGCGGCAATCTCCTCGATCGCGTGCGCCTCATCGAGAATGACATGCTGGTAAGGCGGCAAGAATCCGCGCCCGCTGCCCGCGCGGAGTGCGAGATCACTGAAGAAGAGCGCATGATTGCAGACCAGCAGATCACCCCCCTCCATGCGGCGGCGTGCACGCTGATAGAAGCACTCCTCATAGGTCGGACAGCGACGCCCCATGCAATTCCCCGCGTCGGACTGCACCTGTTCCCAGACGCCGTGGGGCGGAAGGACCGGGAGTGACGCCGTGCTGCCATCCACAGTGTCTTGCGCCCACGACTCCACCGCCGCGAGTGCATGACGATCATCCTCCACTGGCAGAAGACGCTCCTGACGCTGGACCGCCATGCGAAGCCGCCGCAGCGACACATAATTGCTCCGCCCCTTCACAAGCACCGTCGAAAACTCCTCGGGCAGCACCGCCTGCAGCAGCGGAATGTCCTTGTCCACGAGTTGCTCCTGAAGCGCGATGGTGTTCGTGCAGATGAGAACACGCTCGCGCTGCTGCACAACGCGCGCAATGGCCGGAACGAGATAGGCGAAGCTCTTTCCGACTCCCGTTCCTGCCTCGACCATCAGACGCCCTTTGCGCTCGAGGCAGCGCTCGATTGCAGCCGCCATCTCGATCTGCTGCGGTCGCTGCTCAAAACCTCCAAGGCGCCGTGCGAGCGGGCCCGTGTCGGAGAGCATCAGTGCTGTCTGCGGATTCAGTCCCACGAAGTCTCCCACCCCTGCGCTTGCTCCATCAGCCCCACGACGCAAGCAACAGCGTCAAATCCGGGCCGCCAACCGTTCCATCTGAATTGATATCCGCGTTGCCGCTCGATCCCCACTGCGACAGCAGCACCGCAAGATCGATGCCATCCACTGACCCACTGTTGTCAAAGTCCGCGGGCGCGAAGAGGCAGCCCAGGCGAACAAGTTGCACGTCGTCGACAGCCGCCTCGACAAGCGATCCCGCACCGAGATCCTGCGCCAGGAATCGCACGGCGACCGGCGATCCGATCGGCACGACCCCATTCAGCGGGAGTCGCATTTCACGCCACGCCGTTTGGCTCGATGAAATTGTTGCGATGGTCGTCCACACGCCGCCACTCCCCTGAACTTGCACGGGCATCTCATCCTGATTCGGACTCGCGCCGAGATTGTTTGAGTACCAGTACCAGAAGCGAAGTTCCATCGCCGCAGTCATCGTTCCAAGCGAAGGAGACTGCAGCGTGGTGGTACCACCGTCCACATCGGCTGCGCCTGCTCCGCCACCCACGACACCTTGCCCCGTGAAGGCACACTGCGTGCCGGGCGCAGGTGAGTGATCATCTTCGGCCTGCGCGCTGGTGGCGATCGGATCACCCTGCGTCCACACGCCACCTGTCGCGGTATCGCCTGAAATACCAAATGACCAGCCGGGCGCCGATTCGAAATCCACACTGGTCAGGACGACTTCGGAAGCCGCCACCGACTGAAAAGGCTGCTCGACTCCATTCGATGGCCACACCGCATCGACTGGGATGCCCACTGCAAGAAGATGCCACGACACGCTCGTTCCACACGGGAAAGCAGGGAGCGAGGCTGCAAACAGATTGTTGCCGAGCGATGACATCACGACATTGTTCCACGCGCCAGAGCCAACGCGCCAGCGAAGGACCCGTGCGGAGACGGATCCGGCAAGCGATGGGCGAATCTTGGCGGTGATAGTCGTGGGCGTTCCGGCAACGATGGTCGGTGGCGCAACCTGCGGCACGATGGCGGCAGCTCGTGTGGTGCGGTCAAGAAACACCAGTGTGGCAGCGAAGTTCTCTCGTGCGCACGGCAGGATTTCGCTCGGTGGCATCACGAAACCGTAGCCGCCCGTGTCCCGCACTTCGGTGGTCCATGCGAGTGCCGCGCGACTTCCATAGACCCAGTCCACCGATCCACCACTGGCGAGATAGAGCGTGGTGCCAGCGGGACCGACGGTGTAGTTCAGACCACCGCTTTGGGTGATCGCGCTGCTCATATCGGATCCGATGGACTGAAAGACATCGGCGTCTGCCGAGAAATCCGTGGTGTACGCCCACGGCGAGAGCACCAACTGCGAATACGCGTGGATATCAATGTTGGAGACGATGTTGGGTCGGGCTTCGAAGAACGTGCGCATCGCCTGTGTCTCCGGCTCACTGAATGCGTCGGGGCCGCGGTAGGTTTCACTCGAGGGATTGCTGCTCGCACCCGCCCCACCCCACTGGTAGCCCCAGTTTCGGTTGGGGTCGACGCCGAAAGTGCCATCACCATTGTTGCGGCGATTCTTGCGCCACAATCGGTTGGCCGTGTCCGCCCAGGTGAACACATACCCGTCCACGTTCACAACGGGGATGACCAGCACTTCCGTGCGCGCGAGAATCTGCGCCACGACCGGATCGCTGTCCGCAGTCTCCACGAGCCGATCCGCCATGTACATGCATGTCATGGTCGCGCCCCATTCGCGTGCATGTTGAGTGCCGTTGAGAACCACCGCAGGAGCGACGGTGCCAACGGGAAGTGCACTGATGCGGATGCCGCGGATGACTCGCCCTTCGATGGAGGTTCCGACGGTGAACAGGGATGCTCGGTCAGGACGAAGCGCCACGAGCGCCTCCAGGCGCGCCTCGATGGCCGCCAAGTTCTTGAAGTCACTGAACCACGCATCGTCGGCGACGCCGCCCTCTTGAGGCGGGCGAGAAAGCCGATCATGCTCTGCCCGCACAAGCGACTCGACATCCTCGATAAAAACGCACCACTTCAGGTTCGTTCGTCCGAGCGCCTCGCGTTGTTCGGGAGTCACCAGATACTCCGCGCATCCGCCATAAATCCCGTGGGACCACATGTCGTCGCTGAGCGACTCCATGGTGCGCACATCGCGGATCGAATCGAGCCACACCCGCACGACCGAGTCAGCACAAACAGCCGGGGTGCAGAGGAACCCACACAGCAGACCTGCGGCCATCTCGCGTGCGCGGCGTTTCGCCATGTGCATAGGCTATGGCCGATGCGGCGCAGTTCCACTCAGAGATCCGACTTTCTGGATCTGTTTTTGCGAGGCGCGGCATGGAGGGTTGGAATCCGCGGACGCTGGACGATCCTCGTGGTTGGTCTCGCTGCACTGATGGGCGGTTGCAAGGCGACCCCGACTCCGCGTGAGGCGTTCGATGCCGCCCGCGCACCGCAGGCCTGTCCCACTTTTGACGCAACTGGCTCACGGATCACATGGGATGAACTGCTGCTTCGTGTGCGCGCGGCGGATGCGGTCTTCGTGGGAGAGACGCATGATGATGCGGTCGCGCACAAGGCGCAGCATGCGCTGGTCGCCGCCTTCCTGGGTGCGCATCCGGGCGGTGCGGTCGGACTGGAGATGCTCGAGCGCGACGATCAGGAGGAAGTCGATGCCTATCTCGCGGGACGAATGGCCCTCGACGATTTCATCGACACCACGAAGTCGCGCGACTGGGCGGGCAAGGATTCATGGCTGCCTTGGTACCAACCTTCGATAGACGCTGCGCGGATGTGCGGCGGAACGGTCATTGCGGCAAACGCGCCACGAAAGTACGTATCACAGGCGTTCCGCGACGGCACCGATGGACTGCTGGCCCTGCCGCCCGAGGAGCGGGCACTCTTCGATGCGGACAGTGCCATCACGCGCGATGGAGACTGGGATCGCCTACGCGAACTGATGATCGAAATGCGGGCGGACGCTTCCACGGATGAAGATGCGCACGCCGAGCCACCGACGGATGCGGAGGTCGACGCCGTGCACCGATCGCAGCGTGTGTGGGACCTGACGATGGCAATGTCGCTTGCGCGCGCATGGAAATCGGGGACGCCCTTCATCCATCTCGTGGGCGCGTTCCACGTTCAGCGGCGGCTTGGTACGGCAGCCATTTTCATGCAGCTCTGCCCAGACGCACGCGTCTTGGTGATCCAACTTGATCCCGGCGACACACTGCCTCCAGACTCGGACTGGAATGCAGGCGCCGATGCCACGGTCATGACACACGCGTCGGCGGTGGATCAGTAGCCGACGACTTTGTTGAGCGACTCGCGCGAATCAACAATCGTGAAAAGCTTGTCGATCTTCATCATCGTCAACAGAGTGCGCAGTTCCTTGTTTGCACCGTAGAGCACGGGCTTCGCACCAAGCGCCGCCGCACCGTTGCGGCAGTTGATGCAGGTACCGATACCCATGCTGCTCATGAACTGCACCGCGGAGAGATCAAGCACCATGAACTTCATCGCCTTGCCGGCACCCTTCATGATTGGATCGAGATCTTGCGCCACGAGGGGCGCCTCACGCTGACCGATGTTGGGACCAGCGGGTCGTGCAATGAGCACGCTGCCATCCCAGATGGTTTCCAGCAGCTGAGTCTTTTTCACGGTGGGTTCTTGACGGGTGGTCATGGCGTATCTCCGTTCGGTGGGGAGGTGCAGAGTCTATCGGTTTCCGGCGCGGCGGCGAATTCACTCACGGATGCCGATTGCCCGCGGATCCACCAGCGCCAGCAGCGTGGCGCTGCCGTACAGCCCGGGAACATCCCCAGCACCACGCAGTGTCATGGCAACATCAAGTACGGCGACGGCGCCCTTTCGCATCACAACACTCGGCAGGTCCGTGCCAATGAGGTGGCTCACCAATTCACTGAGCGTCGGTTCATGTCCGACAACCGCAAGCGAATCACCTGCGTGCTCCAGAATCGCCTGTTCGACCGCCGCGATGCCGCCCGCATGGTCCGCTTCGAGCATCTCGCAGCGCTGGGCCTTCGGCCACTTCGCCTCGTCGCGCAAAATACGGGCCGTCTGCCAAGCGCGTTCGAATCGACTGGCAAGGACGACCGCCGGTGCGTCCCACGCGCGCTCGAGACGCCGAGCAAGACGCGTGAACTCATCGATCCCTTGCTTCGTCAGCGGTCGCTGCGAGTCATTCGGGAATTGCGCATCGGAACGCTCCTCGGCACGCGCATGACGAACAACAAAGAGTCGCATGCTGAGTACGGTACCGTTTGCGCACATGCCAGCCACCGCCCTCGTGAACGCGCGACTTCTCACGATGCATTCGCCGGGCGGCGCACGATCGCTCATCCGGCGTCCAACGCCATTGCATCTCGGCATCATGGAACGCGGGTACGTCGCGTGGGAGTCCGGCAGGATCACGGCACTTGCGGCAGGTGAACCATCCGCGCTGCCGAAAGACTGCACAACGATCGATGCGGGCGGTTGCGTCGTCACACCAGGGTTTGTGGACTGCCACACGCATGCGTGCTGGGCGGGCGATCGCTCCGATGAATGGGCCATGAAACTGGCGGGGCGTTCCTATCTGGACATTCTTGCCGCGGGAGGTGGAATCATGTCCACCGTGCGCGCCGTGCGCGCGACGGGACAGGAAGAACTGACTGCGCTGCTCGTGCGCCGACTTTCGGAGATGGCGAACTACGGGACTACAACGGTGGAGGTGAAGTCTGGCTACGGACTGAATACCGAAAGCGAAATCAAGATGCTGCGTGCCATCGATGCGGCGCGCGCGCTCACGCCGCAGCGCATAGCGGCGACGTTTCTCGGAGCTCACGCCATCGATCCAGATCAAGCCGATTTTGTGGCGCGCACGATTGCGGAGACGCTGCCAGCTGCGGCACGTCTGATGCCGGGCATCGCGGCGGACGCGTACTGCGAACAAGGCGCGTGGAGTGCAACGGACTGCGCCGCCTATTTCGAACGGGCGCGCACACTCGGCTGCCCCGTGCGTGTGCATACCAACCAGTTTCATTCGCTTGGCATGGTCGAACGCGCCGTGGAGATGGGTGCGGTCAGTCTCGACCATCTCGAAGCGTGCACGGACGGAGAGATTGCGGCGGTCGCCAACAGCGGCTCTGTCGCGGTGGGTCTGCCCGCCACATCGTTCTGCCTCGGGACGCCCTACCTGCGCGCGCGCGAACTGATCGATGCCGGCGCTGCGCTCGCATTGGCCACCAATGCCAATCCGGGCAGTGCGCCTGTGCGAGGGATGCCGCTCGTAATCGCACTCGCCGTTCGGCAGCTCCGCCTGACGCCAAGCGAAGCACTCATCGCCACCATGTGGAACGCCGCCTGCGTGCTTGGTTTGCAGGGCGAGTGCGGTTCGCTTGCCGTCGGCAAGAGCGCCGATGTGGTGCTCTGGCCATTCCGGGACGAACGCACGCTCGCCTATGAGGTCAGCGGCGCACTGCCCGACGCTGTCTTTGCCCGCGGTGTGCGCGTGGGCACACGACTTCGCTAGCCTCCCCCGCTGCATGCACCGCTCCGCGCGCGACATCGAAGACGCCACCGCAGCGGCCGCTTGCGTTTGCCGCACACATGAGGCACTCGCGGCATTCCTGCGCGAGGGGCAAACGCTTGCCGAGATCGACACGTTCGTCGGGCGAACCCTCGAGAAGCTGGACTGCCGATCCTGTTTCATCGGCTACCGGGCACGCGGGCATCCGCCCTTCCCAAGCCACTCCTGCCTCTCCGTGAACGCCTGCGTTGTGCACGGCACACACGACATGACCGATCGCCCGCTGCAGGCAGGCGATCTGTTGTCGGTGGACATCGGCGTGCGCCACCGCGGGTTCATCGGCGATGCGGCGTGGACATTCCTCGTGCGCGGGGGCGACAAACTCGCCCATGCGCTGATGGAATGCGGCAAGGAGAGTCTCCGTCGAGGCGTGAAAGCCATGGTGGCGGGTCGTCCGCTGATCGACTGGGCGCGCGCGGTACAAGGTCATGTCGAGGGCGAGTGCCGCTTCTGCCTTGTGCGCGGACTTGGTGGGCACGGCTACGGACGCACGCTGCACGATGCGCCATTCGTTTCCAATGTTGTGCCGAGTTTCCCTGGCGAATGGAACGAAGCCTGGTCCACCTTCAAGACGGGCATGCTGATCGCCGTGGAGCCGATGATCGCCGTCAGTTCGACGGAGACAAAGTCCGAGGGCAATGCATGGCCAATCTTTACTGCAGATGGATCGCTTAGCGTTCACTATGAGGCCGATGTGCTGATCACCGACGAAGGCCCCGTCAATCTCACAGAGGATCTCTTTGGTTTGCCCGATGTCGTCGGGTGAATTGCGCCACGCTCAGACGAGACCGCTACCCTTTGCGCCATGCCGCTCGCGCTGCTTCTTGAGTCGATCCATCCAGCAGCCGACGCTGTTCTGACCGAATCGGGATTCGCAGTTGAACGCGCTCCCGGCGCACTGGCGGGCAGCGCGCTGCACGCGGCGCTTGCGCGCGCTGATCTTGTGGGCATCCGATCGAAGACCGAGCTTCGGGCGGGAGACCTCGCTGCGGCGCCCAATCTGCTTGCAGTGGGCTGCTTCTGCATTGGAACGAATCAGGTGGACCTCACGGCGGCAGCCGCCGCCGGGACTGCTGTGTTCAACTCACCCTTCAGCAATACGCGCAGCGTGGCGGAGATGACGGTCGCCGAAGCGGTCTGCCTCTTCCGCCGACTCTTCGAGAAGTCAGCGCTGCTGCATGCGGGCAACTGGGACAAGTCCGCTGCGAACAGCCATGAGGTACGCGGGCGAACGCTTGGCATCGTCGGCTACGGCCACATCGGCTCTCAGGTCAGCGTCCTCGCCGAGGCGCTTGGGATGCGAGTCATCTTTCATGACATTCTGCGCAAACTGCCGCTTGGCAACGCATCGCCCCGACCGTCCCTTGAGGCAGTCCTGCGTGAAGCAGACTGCGTGACGCTGCATGTGCCTGAAACGCCGCAAACAGCGGGTCTGATTGGAGCCGCACAACTCGCACTGATGAAGCGAGGCGCCTTTCTCATCAACAACGCGCGCGGCAGTGTGGTGGATACCGGTGCACTTGCTGCGGCGCTGCAGGATGGTCGTCTTGGTGGCGCAGCACTCGACGTCTTCCCCGACGAACCGGCGAAGGCAGGCGACCGATTCGTGTCGCCGCTGCAGGCGTGCGGCACGGCGATCCTGACGCCGCATATCGGTGGCTCCACAGAGGAGGCCCAGGAACTGATCGCACTCGAAGTGGCGGAGAAGTTGGCCCGTTTCTGGGAACGCGGCTCCACGGAAACGAGCGTCAACATCCCGCAGGTCGACCTGCCCGTGCTCCGCGAGGGACAACTGCGCATTCTGCACGTTCACCGCAATGTGCCTGGCGTCCTTGGCACGATGCACACGCTGCTTGCGCGCGCGGGCATCAACATCAACGCGGAGTATCTGCAGTCGAATCCTTCCACGAGCTATGTGATCCTTGATGTCGAACCCATCAGCGATCCCACGCTGCTCGATGGCATCCGTGCCATGCCCGAGACGATTCGAATGCGAACGGCTTCGGGCCCCCCAGGCCGCAAGTAGAACCACACAGGAGATGATCCGGATGATTTCGTACACGCCTGATTTCCGCGCAGCGCTCGCCCAGCACCCACTGCATCCGATGGTCCGCACGCTGCTCTTCATCTGCCTCTGCGCAACCGCGCTTGTCCTGTCCGCGGTCACCGCGAATGCGGTGCCACCTTCGACACGCAGCGAGCCTGTCAGCGACATGATTCATGGACGCAAGGTGGACGATCCCTATCGGTGGCTCGAGCAACTCGAGAAGGATTCGCAGGAGGTCGCCGCATGGACAACGATCCAGAACGACCGCACCACCAACCTGCTGCGCTCGCTCCCCTGCCATGCGGAACTGACCTCGGAACTTCGACCACTCATGTCCATCGGTTCAATCGGAATGCCCGTCTGCGAAGGCGGCAGTGCGTTCTGGACGGAGCGCGAAGGTTCGCAGAATCAGCCTGTGCTGTATGTCGGGGCAGATGTCGGCGCTCTGTCCCCCGCCGCGAGCGCACCTGCTGCCGCACCGAGCGGTCCCGATCGCGCAAAGCGAAGGACGCTCCTCGA
The DNA here is from genome assembly GCA_016872915.1 of Planctomycetota bacterium. GTDB lineage: Bacteria > Planctomycetota > Phycisphaerae > Phycisphaerales > SM1A02 > F1-60-MAGs104. The sequence continues at coordinate 62,954 of VGYQ01000005.1, forward strand.
TGTCAACGCGCTCGACGCGCGCGGACTGACGAGCCTTGACTGGTGGGTTCCATCTCCCTGCGGCAAGCGAGTCGCGTTTGGTCTCTCGAAGTCCGGCAGTGAGATGAGCGTGCTGCACGTGCTCGATGCGGAGAGCGGTCGTTGGATCAGCGATGAGATCACGGGGAAGGTTTCCTTTGGCGGTTGGACACCCACGAGCGATGCGTTCCTCTACTCGGCGCTCGCCGATGCGGCGGATCCGTACTCACGCGAGGTGCGCTGGCACACCATCGGCGAGCACCCGCGGCACGACAAACTGCTGGCGCGGCAGACCGATCCGAGCCGCATTCCAGGCGCATCGATCAGCCGCGATGGGCGCTGGATCTTTCTCTCGCTCTCGCGCGGCTGGCAAGCGAATGATCTGTCGGTACTCGAGACCGAGGCGTGGCAGCGCGCGGGCATGCCCGCTGCAGCACCGCTTGCGAAGGTGGTGGCCGAAGGACTCGATGCGACATTCTGGCCGACCGCAAGCGTGGGTGACACGCTCTTCATGCGAACGACGCTCGACGCACCAACGGGCACGCTTGTCGCCGTGGCGCTTCGTTCCCCGCAGCGATCCTCGTGGAAAACGGTCGTCGCGCCGCGCAACGACATGGTGCTCGAAGGCGCCTCGCGCGCGGGCGACCTGCTCGTGCTCACATTCTCGAAGGATGTGACCACGCGACTCGAGCGGATCCGAACCACGGGCGAAGCCGTCGGCGCCATGGAACTGCCGGGGCTCGGGACGGCGGGCGTCGGCACGACCGATGAACGCACGAGTGGCTTCGTGTCCTTCACAAGTTTCAACGAACCGCGCTCCATCTACGCGGCGGACTTCGCGTCAGGAACGACGCGGCTGTGGGCGCGTCCCGAGATTCCCTTCGATCCATCGGCAATCGAAGTGAAGCAGGTGTTCGTACCGAGCAAGGATGGAACGCGCGTGCCGATGTTCATCGTGCAGCGCAAGGGCATGAAGCACGCGGGCAGCACGCCCACGCTGCTCTACGGCTACGGCGGGTTCAATGTCAGTCTCGATCCCGCGTTCTCTGCGACCCTGTGGCCGTGGCTGCAGCGTGGAGGTGTGTACGCGGTCGCGAACCTGCGCGGCGGCAGCGAGTACGGCGAAGCGTGGCACCGCGCGGGCATGCTCGGCAAGAAGCAGAATGTCTTCGATGATTTCCATGCGTGCGCGCAGTGGCTGATCGATCAGAAGATCACCGACTCGGCACACTTGGCGATCGAGGGTGGATCGAACGGCGGTCTGCTGACGGGCGTTGCGATCACGCAGCGACCGGATCTCTACACGGCTGCGATCAGCGCCGTTCCGCTGCTCGACATGATGCGCTACCAGCAGTTCCTGCTCGCAAAGTATTGGGTGCCCGAGTATGGATCGAGCGAGGACGCCGCCGCCGCGCAGTGGCTCTACGCCTACAGCCCCTACCACAATGTTCGGCCGGGCACGCGTTATCCCGCGGTGTTCTTCACCGCAGGCGAGAATGATTCGCGCGTGCATCCGCTTCATGCGCGCAAGATGGCGGCGTTGATGCAAGCTGCATCCGCGAGCGATGATCGCAGCGAACCGGTGCTGTTGTGGGTGGACCGCGATGCGGGACACGGGCAAGGCAAGCCGCTCGCGCGCCGCATCGAGGATGAGGCGGATCAGTGGTCGTTCGTGTTCTGGCAGACGGGCATCTGTGGATCACCGACTGCGGCGCACTGAGCGCGCCGAGTCACGAACCCGCCACGATTTCAAGACGCGCGTACTCGAGCACGAGCGTTCTTCGCCCTCCGGGGCGGAAATCGACCTCCACGCTTGTCATGCTGCCGCGCGGCAGCAGTGCGGTGATGCGCCCCACGCCAAACTGCGCATGACGCACGACCGTGCCGACGCGGATGCCCGCGGGCATCTGCCGCGAGCCGCCAACGCCCGCGGCGGGGAGCGCCGGCCTCGGCGCAGCGCCT
>VGYQ01000006.1 GCA_016872915.1 Planctomycetota bacterium
AGAGACGCCACCACACGCCTGTTTATTGGCGTGAGATCGAGGACGCCAAGCAGCACCACGCGCTCAAACGCCGCCTTGCCATGCTGCTCCCCATGCGGCGCGGCATGCAGTACCTGATCGTTCCACTGCCATGGCGTGACAAGCGCCACACCGTGCACCTGCGAGAGTTCGCTTGCGACCACATCGCACTGCCGGTGGAATGCCTGCAGCGCATTCCAGCGGTCCGCCAGAAGCGGCGACACACACGGTAACTGCGCAACTTCCGCAGCCGATCGTCCGGACTGCACCAACTGCTGTGTGACATTGTCGAGTGCTGAGGCAATTCGACTGAGTATCACAGGACTCTCGGCCATCTCGCCCCGCATCACCTGCGGCATCAGCAGCGCTGCGGCATCGTTCGGCAAACGGCGGAGCGCCTCGTGCATCAGAAGCATCCACTCGACACCACGTAACGGACGGGCGGCCTGAGCCGCAGAAGTGGCCCGCTCAGCAAACGATGCCACCGTGCACCTCGCGGGCGGAATCAGTGGCTGGCCTCGCTCTTGTGCTGCCTCTGAAAGAGAGAGATTCAGCAGACGCCGCGACCGCCCCGTCGCCGTCACAACGAGCGTGCGCGACAAATCAAAGCCGCCATCAACGCCGCGAGGCGAACTGTCCAAGAGCAGACGCGCGGCCACATGGGCGGGACCATGCTCCTCGCACCAACCCAGAAATCGGCGTTGAAGTTCCATGCGCCAGAGCGTGATGCTAGGACGGAGCCACGGGCGGCGGAGAGGGGTCGCGTGTCGGCGCCGCGACTTGCTGCGCCGGCTGCACACTGCCGCCCGACACCGTTGGCGGTATCGCTGGCTCCGGATCACTCTCGTAGCGGAAGGACACCGCACGAATGTCCTCGATGCGTTCCAAGAGGATGTCCACCAGTTCCGGATCAAATTGCGTTCCTGCGTTGGCCTTCATCTCAGCAAGCACACGCTCCTCTGGCCACGACTCCTTGTACTTGCGCTTCGATGAGAGTGCGTCGAATACATCGGCGACTGCCACAATCCGCGCAAAGAGCGGAATTGCTTCGCCCGCCATGCGCGCACCCTCCCCACCCCGCGCTGCGGCGCCACCCGTCTGGTCGTCGCCCACGGAGACGTCACCCGGGTATCCGCCCCCATCCCAACGTTCGTGATGGTGAAGTGCAACATCGATCGCCGACTGATCGAGCGCTGACTCCCGATCACCGAACAGTCGTGCTCCCACAATCGTGTGTGTCTTCATCACCGCATACTCCTCTGAGGTCAGCCGCCCCGGCTTCTTCAGGATTGCATCGGGAATACCCACTTTGCCAACATCATGGAGCATTGCCACGATGCGGAGGAGATCTCGCTCGCGCTGAATCCGATCCTTGGGCAGCGCATGACGACGTGCCCACTGCTCGTACAGGATCACCGAGTACCCGGCCACGCGGTTGACATGCGCACCTGTCTCGCTCGGGTCTCGCATCTCCGCCATGCTGATCATCCGAAGCACGATCGAACGCGTCAGCGCTGCGCGTTCGAGTGCCACCGTCGCGGCCGAGGCGAAGTGCGCAATACTCTCCAGATCGGCTGGCGAGAAACCCACCCGATGTGTGCCATCTTCATTCAAAGGATTCAGAAGTTGAAGTACACCGATGTTCCGACCGGCCGACGAGCGCAGCGGCACACTCAAGATCGACTTCGTGTGGTAGCCCGACTTGTGATCCACTTCCTGATTGAACGCATATGGTTTGTCTGCAGGAATCGCATAGGCATCGTCGATCACCACCGTATGCCCGCTCCTTGCGGCGTAGCCGGCAATGCTGCGTCCATGCACTGGAATCCGCAGCGACTTCACAATGAGGGACTTGCCCTGCTCGAGTCGCTTGGCAAGTGTGTCGTTCTGCACAAATGACAGAACCAGATCATCGCCCTCACGAAGCATCACACTCCCCGCGTCACAGCGGGTCAGCACGCGCGCTTCCGCGAGAATTCGCTCGATCAGGATGTCGATGTCCTGAATTTGATTGAGGCTCTCATCGACCTGCGTGATCGACTTCAGTCGCTCCTGCTGCTTGGACACGTCCCGCACAAGTTGCAGGTTCTGCCGCACCACCTCCTCACGCTTTTGCAGCGTGTCCGCCATCGAGTTCAGTGCACCGTACAACGCTGCATACTCTGGCGAAGGTGCCGCGGCGAGACGCTGCTCCACACGACCTTCGCTCACTCCTGCGACGAATGCCCGAACACGCTCAAGAGGTGCAAGGAGCCGATGGAAACCAAGGGAAGCACCTGCAAACACCAAGAGTGAAATCAGGGCAGATGCCACAAGCGATACCAGGAGCAACTGATCGACTTCGGCGAGGTACGCCCCGTAGGGAATATCTGCACCAACGAGCGCGACCACATCCCCGCGGCTCGTGCGGATCGGCGCGAAACCCGTGATCCACTGTCCACCCGGGTCTTCGATGAAGCATGCAAAGGGCCTGCCCGAAATCACTCTAGCAGTGGCTATCGGTGCGGAATCTCCGATGCTCGAGCTCACCACAAACGGACGACCTGGTGAGTCCCACGCGGGGCTGCTCCTTGGCTCTCCATCGACCGCGAAATCCCACCCGCTCACGGCGCCTGTGCGCGTTGGAACGAGGAGGTAACAGAAGCGCACGGGACTTGCCCCGTCTGCATTCACCTCCACCACGGAATGCAGACGCTCCTCGATACGAAGAAACGCGGGGTCACCCACCGCAGCATCACCCGGCGGAATTGATGCGACTTCATCGGGCGATATTCCCGCCGCGACAATACCAGCAAGCGCACGCACACGCTCTTCGATGCCCTGCAGGACGACTCGACGGGTGACCGCAGATCCAACGATCGACATGCCAAACGTGGACAGCACGACGGCTGCCATGAGCCACAGTTTCACACGCCCACTGAGGGTCAACGCTGCCTCCCTTGGCACGGCTCACGGAACCGAGTGAGCGCGTGAGAAAAGCCGCCGATCGGACTTGAACCGACAACCTCAAGATTACAAATCATGTGCTCTACCAATTGAGCTACGGCGGCAGATGCGGGTGGACAATCCTCCCGCTCCGCTCGCAGTCTATCAGTGACCACTCACCCTCTTTGCCAGACTCCAAGTCATTGGTCGCTGAGACCACCCGCCGTCACGCGCAGAGCACGAAGGACAGGCCCCTCCTGCTGCGGTCCACTTCCCCCCTCAAGCAGCAGCAGAAGATCACCCTGCCGCACCATGCCGCTTTGCACCAGTGAGGCACAGACTGCCTGGGTTCTTGAATGTCCGTTCGAAGCCTTATGTGGCACGAGGAGTCCACGAATACCCCACGCGAGGGACAACTGCCGCACAGTGCTCTCGTTTGGCGTGCATGCGATGATCGCGCTCAGCGGCCGCCACCTCGCCAATCGCAGAGCCGTACGCCCACCGTCTGTCACTGCCACGATCGCCGCAGGGCGAGTCTCTCGTGCGAGCAAACATGCGGCACGCGCCATCGCATCCGCATCTCGACCGACCGCAGCGGGATCCGCTTGAAGCGATTCCATTCGATCACTGCGGCCGTGCTCGGCCCTCCGAATGATCGCACCCATCGCCCTCACCGCCTCCACGGGAAACTTGCCGATCGATGTCTCCCCACTCAGCATCACCGCATCCGCGCCATCGAGGACGGCGTTTGCCACATCGCTCGTCTCCGCACGCGTGGGACGTGGACTCGTGGTCATCGACTCGAGCATCTGTGTCGCAACAATGACAGGCTTGCCCATCCTGTTGCAGACCTGCACGATTCGCTTCTGGAGCATCGGAACCTCCTCGGGGGGCATCTCGACGCCGAGGTCACCGCGAGCCACCATCACTGCATCGGACGCATCCACGATCCCCTCAAGCGCCTCGATTGCCTCTTGCTTCTCGATCTTTGCCACGATCGCAACAAAGCGACCGCCGCTCTCCCGTTGAATGCGCCGCCGCAGATCGTGGAGATCCTCGGCACTTCGCACGAACGAAAGAGCGACCAAGTCAACTCCTGCCGCCAGTCCAAAGGCGAGGTCATTGATGTCCTTCGCGGAGAGTGCGGGCACGGAGACATCCACCCCGGGCAGATGCATGCCAACTCGCGAACGAAGCATGCCGCCATGCTCGACGTGACACAGCACATCATCACCGCGCACCTCTTTCACCCGAAGTCGAACCTTTCCATCATCGAGAAACAGCATGTTCCCGGTGCGCACATCTCTCGCCAGCGCCTCATACGCGCAGGGCAAGTGCGGTACGCCACCGAATCCCGGCCCGATACCAATCGATACGTCACTTCCACTGATGAGCATCGCGGCAGCCGCGGGCACTTCACCCAAACGCAACTTCGGGCCGCTCAAATCCTGCAGCAGTGCAATAGGTCGACCCGTGCGACGCGATGCCTCACGGACTTCGTTGATGATGTGCTGATGGTCCGCATGCGCGCCATGAGAAAAGTTCAGGCGTGCCACATTCATACCCTGCTCAATCAACTGCACAATGGTGGATGCATCGCGCGTCGCTGGTCCGAGCGTGCACACGATCTTCGCGCACGTTGGCTGCAGAGGCCGCGGCGCATCTGCTCGTGCAGGATCTGACAAAGATTCCATGAGCGGCAGGCTAGTCCGATACGGCAAACGCCTCAGACAGCACGCCGAAGGCGGCGAATCGCGATTTCCAGAATCGACACATCGGCGGGCGACATGCCGGCCAGGCGACCCGCCTGCCCGAGGGTGCGAGGAGAAAACCGCCCGAGCACCTCGCGTGCCTCCGCCGAGAGTCCAGCCACCGTACGCACGTCGAGTTCTGCAGGAATCGGCAAGTGCTCACCGGCACTCGCACGCCGGAGTTCCGTCCGCTGCCGCGGGAGATAGCACTCATAGCGAAGATCCGTGATCGCACGGTCCATCACTGCACGCGGTGCAGCAGGAGCACGTTCCACCGTGGCAAGTAATTCCACCAACTCATCCGCAGTCACTTCGGGCCTGCGCGCCACCTCCGCCAGCCGCTTCCCCTGCCCGAAACGAGGCGGCGCAACAGCGACGGAAAGCCGCTTGCGTACATCGGCGAGCGCTGCCGCACGCTCATCACTCCACCGGCGGCGCTGCTCACACACCAGCCCCCATGCGACACCCTGCGCTGTCAGACGATCCTCCGCATTGTCTGCACGCAGCAGCAGTCGATGCTCCGCACGGCTGGTGAACATTCGGTATGGCTCACGCGGCTGTCGGGTGACCAGATCATCCATCAGCACCCCGAGATATGCCTGCGAACGCTCGATCCGAACTTCGTCCAAACCGCACACACGTCGAGCGGCATTCAACCCGGCCACCAGTCCCTGCGCACCCGCCTCCTCGTAGCCGCTCGTGCCGTTGATCTGCCCCGCCAGAAACAGACCGCGAATGCGCTTGGTCTCGCCCGTCGAATCGATCTGATGCGGCCAGACCATGTCGTACTCGACCGCATATCCCCACCGCTTCGCCCGTGCACGCTCACAGCCTGGAATGCCACGAATGATCTGCTCCTGCACCTCCGCAGGAAGCGATGTCGAAATGCCATTGCAGTAGATGTCGTCGGTGGCGAGCGACTCTGGTTCGAGGAAGACATGATGGCTCTCGCGCTGAGCAAAGCGCACCACCTTGTCCTCCAGGCTCGGGCAGTACCGCGGCCCAGACTCCGCTTCCATCAAGCCCGCATACATCGGTGCTCGGTGGAGATTGCTGCGGACCACTTCATGAATGACCGCCGTTGTGTGCGTCTCCCGGCACTCCACTTGTGGCAGTGCGGGGAAACGCCTTGCGAGCAGCATCTGTGGCGTGCCTGCACTGAACGGCAGCGGTGGCTCATCGCCCCACTGTGCCACCATCGACTGCCAATCGATCGAATCTCGCGCAAGCCGCGGTGGCGTGCCGGTCTTGAGTCGACCCAGTTCGAAGCCAAGTGCTCGAAGCGCACCTGAGATGCCCACGGCAGTCCCCTCACCGACGCGTCCACCCTCCACGCTGCGCTCGCCCGTATGCATGAGTGCTCGCATGAACGTGCCCGTCGTCAGAACGACTGCATCGGCATCAACTCGAAGCGATCCTCCACCGCAGGCGGAAACGCCCGAGAGTGCCTCGTGCAGGGGGCGCCGCTCGGCACCACGCCCGTAAGGCATGCGGGGAAAAACACCATCGCCGCGCTCGCCCTGCCACATGCGATCCACCGCATCGGCATTCCACTCGAGCGCCGCATCATCGACGTGCAGCACACTCGCCCCAGCGCGCAGCATCAGAGCGCGTACGCCGCCAGACTCTCCATCCGCACACGGCACATCCACCGACTCCACCAATCCCTCGACAACAATGATGGGCACCAAATCGCCCGCGCGAGTCGAGAGCAGCCGCTGCACTTCGGCCTGATAATGATGACGATCGCACTGGGCACGCGGGCCACGCACCGCCTGTCCCTTTGATGCGTTCAGCACGCGAAACAGAATCCCCGTCGCATCCGTCACGCGTCCCATCACGCCGCCGAGCGCATCGATCTCGCGCACCATCTGCCCCTTTGCAAGCCCACCGATCGCAGGATTGCAACTCATCGCTCCGATGGTCGACGCATCCATGGTGACAAGGAGCACGCGCGCCGGGTCCTTGCACTTCGCCGCAAGTGCGCTCGCTGCAGCCCATGCGGCTTCCACGCCCGCATGACCGCCGCCCACCACAATCACCGTCGAAACAGCCATCCACGAAGGATAGGGAACAGCGACCGCACACCGAAGCCGCGCCCCTAGGATCTGCGCCCATGCACACGTCCATTCGCGTATCCGATGCGCCCCGTTCGCTTCATGTGTTTCCGGTATTCGCTGCGTCCGGGAAGGGCGCGCTGCGCCTGCCCACGGACCTCCAGGAGCACGAGGGTGTACGCAATTCACTTCGTGTCGGCGCCTTCACAGGCGAGGCAGGCAGCGTGCACGCCGCAGATGATCGGACGCTGCTGCTCGGACTCGGTGCACGCGATGGGTTCGATCCACAGCGCCTGCGAACAGTGTCTGCAAAGCTCGGCCGTGCGCTTGTCAAGATGCGGGCCAAGGCCATTTGCCTGCGGCCCGACTGGACAGGTGGCGTGCGTTCCATCGGAGAGTTCGAAGCTGGCAGCGCCGTTGCCGAGGGATTATCGATCGGAACGTGGCGATTTGATCGACTCGACGGCAGCGCATCGCGCCGCGAACCGCGACTGCCTCCGCTGCGCATCTGGTCGGCGCAACGCGACTTTCGTGATGGCCTGAACGAGGGGCTTGTGGTGGCTGCAGGCGTGAACGTTGCTCGCGCAATCGCTGCAACCCCGCCAAACATCGCACACCCGCAGTGGATCGCTGCGGAAGCAGCACGCATCGGGCGCGGCGCCCTCCGCGTGCGGCGCATCGACGCCGCGAAAGCGCGGCAACTCGGCATGGGCGGACTCTTGTCCGTGGGACAGGGCTCTACGCGCCCCCCATGCCTTGTGACACTCGAGTGGAACCCGCCGCGCCGCGCGCGGGGCAACCGCGATACGCATCTGCTGCTCGTCGGCAAGACGATCACCTACGACACGGGCGGATACTCGCTGAAGGTGAACAATGGCATGAAAGGAATGAAGTACGACAAGTGTGGCGGCGCGGCCGTACTCGGCGTGATGCATGCGGTCGCACAGTTGCGCCCCGCGGTTCGAGTGACCGCAATCCTTGCGGTCGCCGAAAATATGGTGGCCGGCGATTCGTATCGACCGGACGACATCATCCGCATGCACAACGGCGTGACCGTGGAGGTCACCAACACCGATGCCGAGGGACGGCTCGTGCTGGCTGATGCACTCAGTTGGGGCTGCAAGACCTTCGACCCAAGTGCGGTCATCGATATCGCGACGCTCACGGGCGGCGTGGTCGTGGCCCTCGGACATTTCAGCGCCGGCTACTTCAGCAGCGATGATCGTCTCGCACGGGAAGTGGAACGTGCCGCCGACAACAGCGCAGAAGCCGTGTGGCGGCTACCGATCTGGCCCGCGCACCGCGAGTACATGCGCAGCCAGCACGCGGATCTCATCAACAGCAATCCCGCTCGCATGGCGCATCCCATTCAAGGCGCGGCGTTCCTCTCGCACTTCGTGCCGCCTCACGTCCCGTGGGCGCACTTGGATATCGCTGGCGTCGCCGCACCTGACACTCCCAGCGATCTCACGGGCAGCGGTCCAACGGGCTGGGGCGTCCGGCTGCTGCTTCGCCTGATCGCAGCCCGGAGTTGAACGCGCAAGGCGCGCTCAGCCCTTCGGATCCTCGCCTTTCTCGATGCGCCCGATCTTCGCAAGTCGCCGAGCGTGACGTCCACCCTCGTAGGCGGACTTCATCCACACGTCGACGATCCGCTTGACGAGAGTCTGCCCAAGCAGATCCGCCGAGAGGCACAGCACATTGGCGTCGTTGTGCGTTCGAGACAACTGTGCGCTCAGTTCATCGAGTGCGAGTGCGGCACGGATGCCATGAACCTTGTTTGCTGCGATCGCCATGCCAATACCTGTTCCGCAAATCAGGATCCCGCGCGCAGCCTTCCCCGACACAATCTCCTGCGAGACACGCCATGCGACATCCGGGTAATCCGTGGGCGATCCGGTTGTATCGCTGAGTACCGCGACATCAAAGCCGTCCAACTTCAACTGCTGCTCGATCGCCACGGCAATAGCGGATCCACGGTGGTCGCTGCCGATTGCGATCACTCCTTTGGGCGACTCGCTCATGCGGGCAGCATCTCCGCAAGTCGCCGGGGGATCAAGTCACGGAACTGCCGTGCGAGTCGGTCATACGACACATGTCCGAGCCCGATCGGGTCTTCGACATCAGCCTGCGGATCGAGCGGGTGGATCTTCGCCAACTGTTCGGACTCGCCAGCCACAAGGCCGCGCGCCGCAGCGACATGTCCCGCGGTCATCCCAAACACCAGATCTGCGCCGCGGATCATTTGTGCGGTCAGTCGCTTGCTCCGCCCCTCGTGTTCCACACCGATGCGGCGGAGGGCATCGATCGCCTCACTTGAGCAGGGACTTCCATCGAATGCCGATGTTCCTGCAGAGGCTGTGAAGATCTTCACCCGGTTACCCCCGACTCGACCCGCTTCGATCTCTGTACGGGCAATTGCCTCCGCCATGGGTGAGCGGCAGGTGTTCCCTGTACAGACAAAAAGCACCGTTCTCACGTCGGAGATGCTACAGATCGCCTCGCCAAGGTATCGTGCCACGTGAAAGGTCCAGACGTGGAATTTGTTTCATTCGAAGAAGCGTGGCGGTTGCTGAAGCCCATCGGCGTCGAGGTGGCCTCACGAACAGAGCAAGAACTTCGCCTCTCCATTTCCGAAGGGGAGCACAGTGGCTGCATGGATATCGCTGCCTCGGATCACGCGCATGCGGCGAAGCTTCCCGCCGATATGCCGAGGCTCACGCGTGCGGTTCTCGCCACAAGCATCGAAGCCATCATTCACAAATTGCATCTCACGCAGGCGAATGTGATTCCGGTCGGGCATTGGCGCGAACTCTTTGAGGCAGTTGCGGAGCCAATGGCGGCAAATGAAAAGTGGCGCGCGATCGACAGTGCCGCGACAGTGGAGCTGAACACGCGAGATCCGCTGGTGTTCCTGCCTGCTGACTTTCACATTCTCCGTGATCTCACGCTTGCCGTGCTGACGGCAGGTTCAGCGCCGCGTCATGGCATCACAATCTGCAGCGGCGGAAGTCCTATGGTGATTGAAGTCATGCCAGCAGGTGAAGTGACGATCTACTACGGGAAGTCGGAGCTTGGGCGCGTTGTCAGCGATGTCCTTGCCCATGTGCAAACTGGCATCGGCACCTCGAAGCCGCCGCACAGCGCCGCACCTCATCGCTAGTTTGCTGCTGCGCTGATCTCCGCCTCTGCCTCGATGTCATCGCCGCGAGCACTGAAGAGTGCACCGCATGCGCCGCACGCATAGCCCGCTCCCCCACCGCCCACGACCGGGTCCCGTGCAGTAATCGAGGCCATTTCGCACGCCGGACACACGCCGCGCCGCAGTTTGCGGATCGCGAGTGGGCGTTCCACCGCCTTGACCACCGCCAGCAGCGCCACAACCGGTATCAGCGCCATCACCGCGAGGAAGACCATGCCGAGCGCACCGATGGGGAGCATGAACACCATCGTGAAGGCGAGAATGAAGGCGATCAAGTAGCCGCCGAAGACAACCCCGGGATACACCTTGCGAATCCAGCGGACAACCGTGTGCAGCATGCTCAAAGGATAGGCGCCGGGTTCTCACCGAAAGAACCGATATATTCTGATCATGCCCGCTGCAACCCAAGAAGCCATGAAGATCATTTGTGACCGCTCTGCGCTTGTCGATGCGCTCACGCTTGCCTCAAGCGTGGTGCTCTCTCGGACCACCGTTCCGGTGCTCTTGTGCGTCAAACTGACTGCCCGTGACGGAACGCTTCGGCTCAGCGCCACCGATCAGGATCTTCGCCTGTCGCTCACGCTGTCGAGCGTCGAGGTGCACGCAGACGGCGACGCGCTCGTGCCCGCAGACAAACTCTCGCAGATCGTCCGATCCTGCGACGACTCGACTCTGACGATCGAAATGGACAAGCAGGTCGCCACCGTGCGCGGCGAGGATGCGAAGTTCCGTGTGTTCGGGTACGACCCCCGCGAGTTTCCTGCCGAGACAGATGCCGAGACATCCGCGCCAGAGTTTGAGGTCGCAGCAGGCCACCTGCGGCGCATGATCGGTCGCTCCGCATTCGCGACGGCGGCGGACAACTCGCGGTACGCGTTCAACGGAGTGCTGCTTGAACGCAAGGCAAGACGCCTCCGGATGGTCGCCACCGATGGCCGACGCCTCGCGCTTGTGCAGGGCGAGTGCACGGGATCCGCCGATGGCGATTCCGCGTGCATCATCCCAACGAAGACGCTCCAGGTGCTGAACCGCTTGCTCGATGATCCCGATACTGCGGTGCGAGTCAGCCGCAACCGCAATCGCATTCGCTTTGAGGTGGGCGAAACAGCCACAGTCATATCAAGCCTGATTGAGGGCACTTTTCCCCCCTTCGACGATGTCATTCCAAAGGATCACGACCGCCGCGCCAGCTTCGACACTGCAGAGTTGTCCGCAGCGGTCAAGCGTGCGGCACTGCTGACGAATGAAGAGAGCAAGGGCGTGAAGTTTTCTTTCGCCGACAAGACGCTCACGATTTCTTCACGCGCCGCAGAGATGGGCGAAGCGGAAGTGCGTGTCGCGATCCGAAAGTGGGAAGGCAAGGAGATCGATATCGCCTTCAACCCCGGCTATGTCACCGACGTCCTTCGCATCGCCGACAGCTCGGAGATCGCCGTCGAAATGAAAGCGCCCAACCGACCAGGTGTCTTCAAGGTCGGTGAAGATCTCACCTACGTGATTATGCCGGTCAGCCTGCCCGGCTGACGCCGGGCACTCGGCTGACCGCTGACAATCACTGCTTGGCGTACTTGACGCCGCAGCCTTGGTTCTTCGTGGTTGCGGGCTCCACGGCCTTGCCGGCCTTCAGTGCCGTCACCGCATTCACCACATAGTTCGTCTTCCCGTCCGGGCTCACGGGCGCTCCGATGTAGGCAACGTTACCGTCCGCTCCAATGATGAAGACGTGTGGCGTGGTCTTTGCACCGTACGCCTTCCCGACCTTGCCGTCCGCATCGAGCAGCACCGGAACGGATGCACCTGCCTTGGACATGACTTCGGCGCTCGCGCTTCCCTCTTCCGCATTGCTCATGCCGTTATGGCCATCCTTCGTTGAATTCACCGCGAAGTACACGGCGTCGGGGTCCGCCTTCCGCATTGCTGCAATCGTTGACGCCGCCTTGCCACTCCCCCAGAACGAACCTTCGCCACGACCGCTCGCGGGACACGAAGAGCAGAACCACTCGAGCACAACGACCTTGCCCTTGTAGTCGGCCAAGGTGTACGTCTTTCCATCCACGCCCTTCAGGCTGAACGCTGGCGCCTCATGCGCAATCTCCGCCTTGTCGTGGGTGTGCTTCGAGTGATCATGACCTGCATGTGGATCACCCTGCTGCGCAGCAAGAAGGAGTGCACTGCAGGTGACAACGGCGGCGGTGAGGAATGTGTTGGTGAATCGCATGAAGTGCTCCTAGTCGTGCTGGTCTTTCGCCAGCTCATGTGTTTGGGCCTTGCCCGCTGGTCTCTCTACCTTCCTGTCAGCGGAACATCCGCTGGCAGCAAGTCAACTTGATACACCGGGTCCCCTTCACGGTCGCCCGCAAGCAGCAGCCCACGAAGACGCGGTGGACCATCCAACGCATCACCTGGGGTGATCCGGAATGGTAGGCGCAAGATCATCTCACGCCCACCTTCCACGGCTGAGAAGGGTCCTGTGCCTCCCATCCACTCAAGCCCTGCGACTGCATCAGGCACGAATCGAAGTGGGCGCTTCGGAATCGCAGCTGGCGCAAAAGTCAGCAGGAGGGCGCGCTCCCCGTGCGGATCCTCGATTCGGGCACGCACGCTCGGCGGGAGTTTGAGTGGATAACTGCGAAGCAGCGTTGGTGCATAGGGAACGGGTTCCGTGCTCACCTGTACCGACAGACTTGCCTTGCCGGTTTGGCATCGATCCTTGCACACCATCCAGCCGGCCTGAACGCGAACAAGGATCGATGGCTGTGCGCCACCCACAGGTGCAACCACTGGTACAAGCACATCGAAGGTCTTCTCATACCCGTAAAGACGTTCATCCGCGGAACCAAGAATTTGCGGCCGCGGCAGCCGAGGAGCACCGGCCGTCCATCCTTGCGGCAGAGCCGCGATCACACTGGTCGCGGCACCAGAATCGCCTGGGTTGCTCCAATACATATGCCACTGTGGCGCAATCGCGAAGCGAACGACCAACGCATCACTTCCGTCAGACATGCGCGCAAGGGCCGGCAGCACTTCGCACCTCGCGGGCTCCGCGGTCGGTGCTTGGGACGCCGGCTCACGCAGCGCAGCGGATGGCAGCCCCAGGAGAGCGGCACCCAACCCCGCGTAGACTGCCCGAATGCACGGATGCTTCCACGACATCATGGCTCGACCACGATACCCCGCCGCGCTTTGTCCGAGGGCTGTCAGCGTGCGCCGGTTCACCATCCTTCTGGCCTTTCTGCTTCTGCTGCCAGCGTCTTTCGCGTGCGATCGGAAAACGAGCGACAAGGATTTGGTCTATGTCACCGCCTACGACGCGCTGCGGACCATGAATCAACCCACGGGCGTGTTCGCGCGCCGCCACAAGAGCATGTTCTGTGATCCGCGAAGTCGCGAGCTGTACGCTCAGAAACACATTGCTGGCGCAGTCAGTCTGCCCTTCGAGGACATGACGCTGGAGGCGAAGGGCATCCTTGGCAAGGACACGACTGTCGTGGTCTACGACAGCGACTACAACGACGTCCTGGCGAGGGCAGCGAGCAAGCGCCTGCTTGAACTCGGCTTCGACCGCGTCCTCACGCTTGAAGGGGGATTGAAGGCCTGGGAGAAGGCCGGCAATGATGTCGCGACGGGCGTTCCGACAAACGCGCCTGAACTTCCGGACAAGCCTGTACGGTGAGCCCTCGGTGCGCCCTGCGCACGTGCGGCATTACTCGAGCGCTGCAGCGCCGGCGATGATTTCCGTGAGCTCCGTCGTGATCTTCGCCTGCCGCGCGCGGTTGTAGTTGCGCTTGAGCGTTCGGCCGAGACCACCCGCGTTGTCGGTGGCTGCCTTCATGGCCACCATACGCATCACATTTTCACTCACGATCGCGTCGTTCAGTGCCTGAAACAGCGACACCTTCACGGACTTTGGGAGCAGTTCATCGAGCAGCGCGGATGCGCTCGGCGCAAACTCATACACCGTCGAAGCGCCCTTCGGCGCAGTCTCCGCGCTTGGCGCGTTCGCTGCACCCGCCTCCGATTCCAGGCTCAGCGGCAGCAACTGCATGACATCCGGCACCTGCTTCGCGGCGGAGATGAAACGCATGAAAACCACGTGCACCGCATCTACTTTGCCTGCAGTGAACTCATCCATGTAGCGCTGCGCCACGCTCGCCACAGCCTCGAAGGCCGGCTTGTCACCGAAGCTGTGCCGCTCGGCGACATCGATCCGCTGGAACTTGAAGAACGAACTCGCCTTCTTGCCGGCGGTCTCGATCACCACTTCACGTTGTTCGCCACGACGCGCGCGAATCAGTTGCATGGCGCGTCGGAGCACGCTGCCGTTGTACGCACCGCAGAGGCCACGATCGCTCGTGACCACCAGCACAAGTTCTCGCCCTGACTTGCGTGCCCCACTCAGCAGCGGGTTCTCAACCTCGCCTGCCGCCGCCGACACCTCGCCCACGAGTTGGCGGATGCGATCGGTGTATGGGCGTGTGGCCTTGGATCGCTGAAGCGCAGCGGTGAACTTCGCCGTCGCGATCATCTGCATCGTCTTGGTGATGCGCTGGATCGTCTTGACGGCGACCATGCGCTTCTTGATTTCGCGAATCTGTGCCATGGGGAGCGCGGGATAGTAGCAAGGCTCACGCGGGCAACTGCAGCCCATCGAAGCCCAGTGCCATGCCCATCGGTAGCCGCGGGTCCAGTTCCGCATGGCGAATGTCATGCGTCATATGGACGAAGACGGTGCGCTTCGCGGCAAGCTGCCCCGCGATGGAGACTGCCTCATCCACCGTGAAATGCGTGGGATGCGCCCGGAACCGAAGCATGTCGAGGACGAGTGTCTGCAAGCCACCGAGCCACTGAAACGCCTCCGGCGGCACAGCAGACACATCGGTGCAGTACGCCAACGGCAACAGTCCGCCCCCATCCCCACCATCGACCGCCTCGATGCGCCAGGCAAGGACGGGCAGACGCCCATGCAGCATCGTGAACGGCCGCATGCGAAGTCCATGCCGCTCCACCGCAACGCCAGGGATCACGCGGTGTGGGATGAGATCCGCCACAAATGAGTCGTTCGCGTTCGTATGCCTGCGGAAGATGTAGCGGAAGACCCGCTCGACATCGGTCATCGTTTGGGCATCCGTAAAGACCTCGATCGGCGCGCGCATCAGCACGTTGTAACGGCGCACCTCGTCCAGACCAGCAATGTGATCCATGTGTGCATGCGTGATCAGGATCGCATCGCACCGCGCAATCTTGCTTCGGAGTGCCTGCTCACGGTGATCGGGCGAAACATCGATCAACCAGATTCGTTCCTGACCTTGCGGATCGGTGAATCGAAGCGCAGCGCTCGTTCGCAGACGCCGATCGCGCGGATCATCGGAGACGCAGGTGGCACAATCGCATGCGATCACAGGAACACCTGAACTCGTGCCCGTGCCGAGCAGTTCGAGTCGCGCAGCCGTCACTCGCTCGGACATGGGAAGAGCGCCGTCAGTTCGCGCGCGACAGATTTCGGATCGGCTGCACGGCAGAGCGCCGATGACACTGCGATGCCGCGGCAACCAGCGGCGCGAAGCTCCGCAGCACGCTCAGCAGTGATACCGCCAATCGCCAGATGCGGCGTCTGGGGGTGGCGTTCCACGAATGTCCGAATCCACGCAGGTCCGGCGGGTTTACGCTCGGGCTTCACGGCAGTTTCGAACATCGCTCCCACGCCGCAGTAATCAGCCCCTGCGGCAACAGCCGCATCTGCCTCAGAGAGGTCGTGCACCGTCGCACCGATGATCAGCGAACCGCCGGCGATTTTCCGCGCCGCTCGCAGCGGCAGATCATCCCGACCGAGGTGTACGCCGTGTGCACCGGCAGCAATTGCCACATCGATGCGGTCATTGATGATGATGGTCGCGCCATGCTTTGCCGCGCGCGCAAGCAGCGATTCGCAGCGCTCGAGCAGCGCCACGCTCGTCCATCCTTTCTCTCGCAGTTGGATGCATGCGACGCCGCCTTCAAGCGCACCATCCACCACCTCCTGCCAAGGGCGCACACAGATCGATTCCGTCAGGACGAGGCAGACTCCCCATTGTCGCGCCGTTGCGGGTCGCAGGCGTTCCAGAAGCTGACCCGTGAGCGAGTAGCTCCGATAGCGCACCGACTCCAGACGGCTCCACGCATCATCACCCGTCGTCTTCAACATTTCTTCAAGCGTGCGAAGCGCCTCGCCGAGCCGGGAACCGTTGGCACGCACGACATCCGCGATCCCTCGACGAACCGACTCGCGCGCACCCTCGATGGAAACACCGACATCCTGCTCCACATCACGTGCACCGATCCGAGCCGCGTGGGACGCCCCATCGACTGCCGCCACGACCTCATGCCTTACTCGCTTAAAGCCACCAGCAATCTCTCCATCATCGAGCAAGAAACGCGCCACATCCTCCAGGACGCGCGCAGCCTCCAGAGCACGGTTTGTTGCCGCATCAAGAACACGCTGCACGGGGCGCATGGTCCATCAGCCTATGCGGCTCCGATGCGCGCTGCCTACGGAACCTGATGCAATCGCCTACCCTTTCGAGGTCTGATGGAAATCAACCCAGGACATCCCGAGCGTTCACCGATTGCCGAACGAGGAGACCCGACACGACGGGCGTTCCTTGCAGGGCTCGGCGCTTCTGCGTTACTTTCCACGGACACCGTTTCGAGTCTTGTGCGCGGCGTACAGAGCGCCGCACAAACGTATTCGCCCCCGACGACGAAGGAAAACACCATGCCATTCACTTTGCCTGATCTCCCCTATGCCGAAAGCGCACTCGAGCCGTCGATTGATCAGAAGACCATGAACATTCACCGCACAAAGCACCATCAGGCGTATGTCGACAACCTGAACAAGGCGCTCGATGGACAAGCGGAATTCGGCAAGTGGTCGCTCGATGAGATCTGCCTGCAGATTGGATCCATTCCGGAAACGATTCGCCCTGCCGTGCGCAACAATGGGGGCGGTCACTGGAACCACTCCTTCTTCTGGAAGATCATGGCACCCAAGGGATCGGGAGGCGCGCCAAGTGCCGAACTCACCGCTGCGATTGACCAGACCTTTGGCGGACTGGATGCGTTCAAGAAGGCTTTTGCGGAAGCAGGCATGAAGCGGTTCGGATCTGGATGGGCCTGGCTCGTCAAAAAGGGAGACGGATCGCTCGCCATCGGCTCCACTCCGAATCAGGACAACCCTCTGATGAAGGGCTTTGTTGATGTGGTGGGACGGCCACTGCTCGGCGTCGATGTGTGGGAGCATGCGTATTACTTGAACTACCAAAACCGCCGAGCCGATTATCTCGCCGCGTGGTGGGATGTCGTCAATTGGAACCAAGTGAACGCGACCTTCGCGTAATCCAATCGCGCGTGTCTGGGCTGCCCCGGTCGCCAAGGGGAAAAGACGGCATCGGACATACCCCCGTGCCTCGGCAGCCGCGCCTGGATACACGATGAATCCGCTCCATCTTTCCCATTTCCTCGTCAAGCCAGGGACGAGGGCTTCCCTGCGCGACTGGGACTGCGAAGAGTGCGGTGGTCTTGAAAAGCCAGCGGGCGAGGCGCAGCTTGCGAGCAACCTTGCCGCACTCGAAGAGCTGCAGATGAAGTTCTGGGCGAATCGTTCTCGTGCGCTGCTGATCGTGCTGCAGGGCATCGATAGCGCGGGAAAGGACGGGGTCATTCGCCGAGTCATCACTGCGCTGAATCCGCAAGGAGTCTTTGTTCACTCGTTCAAGAAGCCATCCGACGTTGAATGCGCACACGACTATCTCTGGCGCGTCCACTCGCGCTGCCCGGCCAAGGGCGAAATCGCCGTCTTCAACCGCAGCCACTACGAGGACATCATTGTGCGCCGTGTCCATGGAACGATGGATCCTGAGACAGCTGCCAAGCGCTGCCGACATGTGCGCGACTTCGAGCGCATGCTCACGGATGAGGGAACGATCATCCTGAAGTTCTTCCTGACCATCACCAAGGAAGAGCAACTCAAGCGGCTGCAGGATCGTCTGGAAGATCCCACCAAGCAGTGGAAGTTCTCCATCGACGACGTGAACGAGCGGCAGCGCTGGTCGCAGTACCAAGAAACCTTCGAGTTCATGCTGAACGAGACAACGACCGATGACGCCCCGTGGATCGTCGTGCCCGCCAATCGAAAGTGGTTCCGAAATTTGCTTGTCAGCGAGGTGCTGCTGCGCACCCTTGCCGAACTCAAGATGCAGTGGCCGCAACCAGCCGAAGATCTCAGCCAAATCCGGCTTCGTTGAGCGGCTTTACGACTGCGATTGAACGCCTGCGATCATGGCATCGAACTCACTCCGCCACGACTCGACAGTCGCGTCAGGTCCCACAAGCCGAATGAACACGGTTCCATTTCCGGTTCGCAGGATGGCACCCAGCTGACGGATGCCAGGCCGCGGCGCCGCCTGCCCCATGCCCTGATAGAGCCCCGCCAGTTCGATCGTCTTGACCGCGATGCCGTTGACCGTCGAGTCGGCGATGACGGCTTCAGCCGGTGATCCATCCTCGCGGCGGAACTGCGAGATCCACCGCTTGACGTTCGCGTCCATGGGCCCTCCATCCCCTGCCGCAAAAACGCTGAACACCAACTCGGCATCGCTTGCACCAGCTGCCTTTGTCGGCACTGCATACTGAAGCGCTCGGAACTGCACCGTCGGCGCTTGCCACTGCCACGCCACGGGCTTGGGCATCACAAGTCCGCCAATCTCGATCAACTTTGGATCACTGGTCGCACTGGATACGCGAACCGCCGCTGCAGGCTGTGCCTCCACTGGAGCACTTTGCTGCCCTGGACCTGACGGCGTGGCACTCGCCTGAGCCGCACTTGCCGACGCCGCACCGGCCGGCGGAGCACTCACCGGGGCTGCGCTGCTCTGAGGTGCACGAGGGTTCTTCGCATTTGACGTCAGCGGGGCGGGCGGCTTCGGTGCAGGCGCACGCTCACAGCCGATCCCCCACCCAATCAGCATGGCGCATGCAGCGACGCCGGAAATCCAGTGACCGCATGAGTTGCGCACAATCTGCCGTCTTTGGTGCCGAGTCTTCATGTTGCAATCGTACGCGTGCTCCGAACTGCATGATGGACTCCCCGTACCCTTTGGCCGAGTGATGCGAATTCACGCTGAAGGAATCTGGACAGGCAATCACGGCGATCCATGGCGGCGTGCGATCGACATCGTCGATACACGCGTGAAATGCTTGCACGACGACGCGTCGTCGGCAGACATCCGTTTCACCGGTGGATGGATTCTGCCCGGGCTCATCGATGCGCACCTGCACCTCACGCTCGGCTCACTGTCGCTCACTCGCCTCGATCTTGGCGGCACCAGTTCGCGCAGCGAATTCATGGAACGCATTGCGAAGCGACACGCGGGGCTCTCGGCAGATCAGTGGCTTGAAGCATTCGGGTGGGATGAATCTCTCTGGGGCGGCGCCCAACCGGATGCAACCTGGCTGCAAGCAGCCGCGGACCGCCCCGCAGTCGCCTGGCGGTGCGATCAACATGTCGCTCTCTGCAACAAGGCGGCGATGGCGGAACTGGATCTGTCCCGCGAAGTCGAAGGCGGAACGATCGTTCGGTCAGCAGATGGTCAGCCGACCGGGCTTTTGCTTGAGCAGGCTGCGTGGCAACTGCTTGTCCCTCGTATTCCGCCTCCACCAATCGATGTGCAGCGGCGCGCGCTGCAGCAAGGCTGTCGCCACCTCCTTTCGCTCGGGGTGACTGCCGTTGGCGCCATGGAGTACCTGCAACAAGTCGAAGAGTTGATGGCACCACTGCGTAACGAGGCGTCTCTCGGCGTGCGCGTGGCCGTCACGGTGCTCGACCGAACGGGTGCGCTACCGCTCGATCGCGCGCGACGCATCGCACAAAGTGAATCGCTCCGCGTGATTGGATTCAAGTCATTCGCCGATGGCACGCTCGGTGCGGCGACTGCAGCGATGATTGATCCCTATGAGAACGCAGCAGGGCGTGGCACGCTCGTCGAACATGCGCTCGCAGGAACGCTCGAAGCGTGGATGCGTGAGGTTCTCGCTGCGGACTTCTCGCCGTCGGTGCATGCCATTGGCGACCGTGCGCTCGCCGAAACGCTTGCCTGTGCAGAGCGCTGCGATCCGCAAAGACGCGTTCGGTTCGAACATGCGCAAACCGTTGATCCAGCCTCCCTGCCCCGCTTTGCAGGGCGCCGCGTCAGCATGCAGCCCTTCCACAAGTTTGGTGACGCACCCGTTGCACTCGATCGGCTCGGCGCACAGCGCATGAACCGTGTTTTCCGATTCCGCGACTATCGCGAGGCCGGCGCCTGCCTCGCCTTCGGATCGGATTGGCCAATCGTGTCTGCATCGCCGATCGATGGCATGCGCTCTGCGATCACTGGCATCACGCGCAGCGGTCGGGTGCAGGGCACGGATCAGTGCTTGACCCCGGCTGAAGCGATTGATGGCTACACGGTCGAGGCGGCGCGATGCCTCGAAGAGTGGAATGGGGTCGGCACACTGGGAGGCGGCTCTCATGCGGACATGGTCGTGCTCGACCGAAACCCGCTGGAGTGCGACTGGCTGCGTGCACCGCCACGCGTGATCTGCACGCTCGTCGATGGGCGCATCGTGCACGACGCTCGAGCGCCCGTCAGCGTCTGACGCACGCGTTACCGCACAATTGATCCGCAGGATCCATCACTGTGCCGGTGGACCGCCCAGCACCTGCGACACCTGCCCAACTGCAAAGACGGTCGTGCGCTGCAATGCTGTCACAAGCGGCGTCGTCAGTCCGCCCGAGAACAGCACGACAAAGAGAATGATCAGGCCAAACTGCTGTACGGCAGGCTGCGAGTAGAAGCGCCGCGCAGACGCAGACAATCCGGCGAGAATCACCGAACCATCGAGCGGCGGCATTGGCAGCAAGTTGAAGCACATGAGGTAGAGGTTCAACCACGCTCCCATCAGACAGAACTCAGTGATGTTGCTGCGCAGTGGTTCGCCGAAGGTTCCAAAGCAAACCACAAGCGCACAGCCAACGACGCACACCACACTCAGCAGCAGATTGACCGCAGGTCCGGCTGCCGCCACCAGGGCCCACCCGAGCCGTCCATGTCGAAATCGATTCGGATTCACGGGCATCAGCCCCCATGCGATGCCGAGCAACATGAGCGCGATCAAGCTGATCCAACCCATGTGCACGATGGGATTGATCGTGATGTGCCCACTCTCGCGCGGCGTCGTGTCACCCTGCCACAGTGCCGCATAACCATGCCCAAGTTCATGCAGCACGATGGAAACGACCACCCAGAAGAGCCAACTCACAAGCAGCACCGACTCGCCGCGCTGCCAGAGATCCGCAATCCACCATCCACTCATCGCTTGGAGGGTAGCAGTGCTTCTGCTATGCTTTGCGATTCGCAACCAGCCACCCCAAGGCTCGTCGCACGGCTCGCACGGTTCCACCCGCGAGTCCAACGGCGAGCCCGGACGGCGGCGTCCGAGCGGACGACGCGCCGACCGCGGGAGGCATGACACGGGAGTTTCCCATGGTGGTTCTTCGACTCAAGCGTTTCGGGCGTACTCACTCGCCATTCTTCCGCCTCGCAGCCGCTGACAAGCGATCCCCGAGCGACGGTCGCGTCATCGAGGAGCTCGGTTGGTTCAGCCCCACCGCACCCGAGGGCAAGCAGTGGGAACTGCACGCAGAGCGGATTGCACACTGGCTCGGCGTTGGTGCACAACCCTCCGAGACGGTCGTGTCGCTGCTGAAGCGTGCTGGCCTTCCTGCCACCGTCGGCACGAAGGGCATTGCGTCGATGGCAGCCATTCGCTTCGAAGCGCGCCGCAACGCGCCGAAGAAGGCCCCAGCCGCAGCTGAGGGCGAAGCGAAGAGCTGATTCCAACGACCTCCGAGGCGTCCGATGGCTCCACGCATCGACATCCTCTCGCTTTTCCCCGAGATGTTTCCGGCTGCACTGAGCAGCAGCATCCTCGGTCGTGCCGTCAGCGACGGCCTGCTGTCGGTCCACGTCCATGACATTCGTCAGTGGGCGGAACTGCCGCACCGAAAGGTCGACGACCGACCCTTCGGCGGCGGGCCCGGCATGGTGTTCATGTGTGAACCCCTCGCTGCAGCCGTGGAGGCAGTGGAGGCGCTCGATGCGCGGCGTGCACGCCGCGTGCTTCTGGCTCCGGCGGGTCGACCACTCACACAATCGCTCGTCAGCGAACTCGCCTCGGCGGGACGCGTGATGCTCCTGTGCGGGCACTACGAAGGTGTCGACCAGCGCGCCATCGATGCGCTGGGATTCGAGGAGATTTCCGTGGGTGATTTCGTGGTGTCGGGAGGTGAACTCCCTGCGCTGCTGCTTGTCGATGCGATTGCGCGTCTGCTGCCCGGCGCGCTCGGGCACGAAGCGAGCGCCGCAGAAGACTCCTTCTCGATCATCAATGAGCACGGACAACCGCTGCTCGACTGTCCGCACTACACCCGTCCGCGCGTTTGGCGCGAGCGGGCCGTTCCAGAAGTCTTGCTCTCCGGCGACCATCAGGCCATCGCCCAATGGCGCCGATCCGAGAGCGAACACAGGACGCGCACACGCCGTCCTGACCTCGTTTCACTCCATGGGCAACCTCTTGAGGACGAGGCCTCAACGTTGCAGCGCTCCACTGGCCTGGAAGCGATCGCCCCACGGCGATCCGCCCCATGCTGCGCGGGCCATATGTCCGCGGGCACATCACGCCCGCAAAGGAACTGACTCATGAATCGCACTGCCATCATGGAGAGCGTGGAGGCCACGCATCTGAAGCCCGCCTCTGAGATCCCAACCCTGCGCATCGGTGACACCATCGATGTGCACTATCGCATCGTGGAAGGTGACAAGGAACGCATCCAGGTGTTCCAAGGCATCCTGATTGCCACGAAGGGTCGCGGCGTGAATCGCGTCATCACCGTGCGCCGCATCGTCGCCAACGAAGGCGTCGAGCGCATCTTCCCCGTGCACAGCAAGCGCGTGGCGAAGATCGAAGTACTGCGCGGCGCAGTGGTCCGTCGATCGAAGCTGTACTACCTCCGAGGACTCACCGGCAAGGCGCGTCGTCTCAAGGAGACGCGCTCCGATGGTGCAGCCGAGTGATCCAACACAGCAGCTCTGGAATATTGGCTCGCGCACAGTGAACGCACCGAAGTCGCCTCATCCGCGCGCGGAGATCATTCGCGCACAGATCGACAGGGCGACTTCCACGGACTCGCGGTGCTTTGCGCTCGTGCCGGGGAATCCGCAGTCGGCAGCGTGGCGCCACCCGCCTATTTCAGCCAGTGCGTCCACGCCCTGGCTCTGCTGGAGCGGCTCACTCGCTTCACAGCCCTTCGCTCCCGACCCGCGCAACTGGATGCGCGTGGGACAAGAGGCCTTTCAACATTGGACCGAGCGACTCGCAGCCGAGTGCACGGCTGGAAGCGAAGGCGCACGTCCCCACGCGCCGTGCTGTGCCGTGCTGCCGCATCACGCGCAACTGCTCAGCGATCTCTCCGGACAGATGCGCCTGTGGCATCAGTATGGGTCCGCGGGGATTGGCAGCGTGCTGCACCCCGCCGCGCTGATAGCGCCATCCATGCTGCGCGATCTGGAGGACCATCTCCTGCGCGCATTCACGATGCTCGGATCACGCTGCATCCTCTGCATCCTGCAGGACATCGAACCCGTTCAGCACGACGGAGAGATCGCGGAGATTCGCCTCGTGCCCTGGGGCAGCGGACAGATGCCCCACGCGCTGGTTGAACGTTTGCTGAACGAGCATGTCCCGGCGCATATCCCCCTGTGCGTTCCTGGGGATCCGCTGCCGACCTGATGCCAAAGGAGCTTTCCTCCGCTAGACTGTGGAGCGGCGCTCGACAACAGGAGAAAGGCGCCGGAGGTACTTGCGTGACGGCAATCGCCAGCGGACTCGATTCGAAAGTTCTTGTCCTCAACAAGGTGTACACGGCTCTGAGAGTCGTCAGTGGTCGACGCGCCTTCACTCTTCTTGCCAATCAGGTCGCCGAGATTATTGCCGTCGAGGATGGCAACTATGTCTCCTACGACCTTCACAGTTGGGCAGAAGCATCGGAGTACCAGCGTGCGCACGAATCTGAGGAGCATGACTGGGTCGCCACCACACGGCTGGTGATCGCCGTTCCCAAAGTCATACGACTCCTCGGCTACGACCGCATCCCACGCGAGCAGGTCAAGTTGAACCGCCGCAACATCTACGCGCGCGATGGCAACCAGTGCCAATACTGCGGCAAGCACTTTTCCACTCGTGAACTCACGCTCGATCATGTGGTGCCGCGCGTGCAAGGTGGAGACAACTCTTGGTCCAACTTGGTCTGCGCGTGCGTGAAGTGCAATGCGCGCAAGGGCGGCCGCACACCTGTGCAGGCACGGATGCACCTGATTCGCCCGGCAGTTCGCCCCAAGCGCAACCCGGCGATCGCGGTGCGACTGGGCAGCCCCAAGTACCAAAGTTGGAAGGCTTTCCTCGACGAGGCCTACTGGACCATCGAACTCGAGTAAACGGCAGTCGCCCGCCCCGCGCAGTTGTCCGCCTGTCGCTTCAGGCGCTCATCGCCACATTGAGGCCCACGACCAACCCGTTGTTGAGGCCATGTGCCACCATGCATGAGAGAAGACTGCCGCGCACTTCCCGTGCAAGGCAGAACGCCACGGCAAGCGCGCCAAGGACGGGGATGAACACGACACCTTGCGGATGAATGGCCGCGAAGATGAGGCTTGATGCGAGCGCCGACAGGCCGAAGGCGATCCAGCGCCCCCACTGCTGCGACAGTTCGCGAAGATGTGTGAACAACACGCCACGGAACACGATCTCTTCGACGACTGGCGCGAGCACGGCAGCGATGATGAACAACATCACCCGCTCCTCCATCCCACCCTCAAACAGTTCTTTCTGGATGGGATGGGATGCCTGCTCGAGTTTCGTCGGCATCAGCAGCGCCAGAACGTACGCAAGCACACCGCCCACCACGAGCATCGGAATTGCAGTCGCATACGCCACAAATCCATAGCCAACTTCACGAAGCCAACCCGCTCCAGCATGCAGTCCCATCTCTCGGCGTGCAACGCTCCACGGAACCCCTGCAAAGACGGGTACCAAGCACGCAGTGAGTGGCAGCAGCATGATCAGCATCTGCAGCACCAGCGCGGGCGTTCCAGAGAGTCGCCCTGTGGCACCGAGGATCACTGCGCCGAGGATTGACAGGAGCGTGGTGCCCACAAGCCAGGCGGCGAAGGTCCATGGCAGTGCCGCACCACTCATCGTCCGCGCCGGCAGCGGTTCGGCAAGACTTCGCGTCAGAGCCCTGAACGCGACCACACCCAACCAGATCACACCGCCGAACCCCGCAACCAGCACGACACAACCAAACATGCCAACAGCAACACCGAGCACCCACGCGCCCCGCGCAAGCCCGGCCTCGAAGGCATCACTCCGACTCCATGTCGACAACAGCAGCTGTCCGTACCAGCCAAGCGATGCGCGAATCGTCTCCGCATCCTCGGCTGACACATCCGCGGTCGCAGTACCCGCGTCCGCGCTTGGCGTTGCTGCAGCGCGCGTGGCAAGCAGCGCGATCACACGCTCGGAAGCCTCGGCAACCGCCAACTCGCTCGCGGTTGAACCATCCTGATTCTCACGCAGTCGCGCCACAAGAGCATGCGCCTGCTCGACCGCGCGCGAAAGGTCGCCGCCCTCTTCCGCAGGCTGCGGCGAAGTCGCGCCCACACGGGCCAACAGGATCGTCGCACAGAGGTTTGATGCCGTGCCCGCCGACTCGCGGGTCAGCGGCTCGATCTGCTGTCCCACGAGCGCTCCGGCGTTGCCCCCAAACTGCTGGATGAACATGACGAAGCGCCCAACCATCTCGTCACGGGCCGAGACACGCACCGTGCTTGGACTCTCGGGAGCGGTTGGCTCCTCCTCCCCGAGCTCATGAAGGGCCATGAACCCCACCACGCAGCAGGCGATAACCACCCAGGCGACTGCTATGGAATGCGTTCGGGACATCACTCGGCCACGCTAGCTGTCCCCCAACACCTTGACAATCCCCCACCGTTCGGTACGATCTTCCTTCCCTCTTTGGGGCGCATTCGCGCTTCCAAAATGGGTTCAAAGGAACGCCTGTCATGCCTCGCCAGACCACATTTCGTAAAGCCGGCCAGACCGCATCCCCATGGCGCATCGTGGACGCCGAGGGCAAGGTGCTCGGCCGCCTCGCGACCGAGGTCGCAACCGCGCTGATGGGCAAGCATCGCCCGGACTACACACCCAATGTGCTCTGCGGCGATTCGGTGATCATCACCAATGCAGCCAAGATCGTGTTGACCGGCCGGAAGGCAGAGCAGAAGACGCTGCGCAAGTGGAGCGGTTACCCGGGCGGACTTCGTGTGCGCAACTACGAGACACTGCTGCGCGACGACCCAACCACACTTGTCACCGAAGCGATCATCCGCATGCTGCCCCGTGGGCGGCTTGGTCGTCGTATCACCCGAAACCTCCGAGTGTTTGCAGGCGCCGAGCATGAGCATCAGGCGCAGCAGCCCACCGTTCTCAAGACCACGCTCAAGAGCAAGGCCTGATCCACATGTCCAAGCTGAACATCGGTTCCGTCCCCGCCGCAACAGGTACCGCACCCGCATCGGGTCCAGCCGGCACCACTCGCCTTTCACTCAAGCGCACCGCAGATGCGAAGGGCTGGTTCTGGGGAACGGGTCGTCGAAAGACGGCGACCGCGCGCGTACGAGTTCGTCCCGGCGCGGGAAAGTTCCTAGTGAACGCACGGCCGATGGAGGAGTTCTTCGTCGAGGATCGAGATCAGCGGGCGCTGCTTGGACTGATCGAAAAGTGCTCACTGAAGGGCAAGATGGATGTGGCCGTCACCGTCGCAGGTGGTGGATTCACGGGGCAGGCTGGCGCCGTTGTGATGGGGCTCGCCCGCTCTCTCTTCGCGTACGACCAGGCCCTTGAACCAGTGCTTCGCTCCGGCTCTTACCTGACGCGTGATTCGCGCAAGGTGGAACGGAAGAAGTACGGTCAGGCCGGCGCGCGTCGTCGCTTCCAGTTCTCGAAGCGCTGATTCGACTCGCTGCACCAGCGTGCGATCTGCTCAGGCTTCACACGCCTGCGCTCTGCTATTTCTTGCATCGTCTGCGGCATCCTTCCATCCCAGCCCGCACGCTCCAGCCAGCACTCGCAGCAGCGCTGCGCACGTTCATCATCGGCCGCGGTCCGTCGCAGCAACGCAGCGGCGACCTGCGATGCCGATGCGCCGATTTCCGCCCACACCAGTGCGTGATCGATCGGCTCGCGCAACGGAATGTCTCCCCCTGTCGACATGTTCGCGCGCAGCGATTCCCCCTCCGCCGCGGCGAGACGGCGTTCCATCGCCAGTGCCGCTGCAGCGCCGAGTCGCACGCGACCATCCGCGATTTTCTGCAAATCCGTCTGCAGCACCACGGACTCCAATGACTTGGCGCTCAACACCAGCACGTGAGCTGCGAACGCATCTTCCTCCAATCGCGTGCCGAGCGAGGGCTTCAGGCGTTTGGCCAGTTCGGGAATCGACTCGACGAACAACGTGCGAAGCAGCAATCGCGCCCAACGCAAGTCCGTTTCGATGCGGTCAAGCGAGAGAGCGGATGGACGCCGGGAATCAAGACGACGAACACCCTCCCCCGCACGCCACAAGAGAAAGCGAATCGCAATCATCCGTGCAGACTCCTGAGCCGAAGTCGGTCGCTGCACGTCGGCGGCGCGTGCTTCTTGCAGCATGCTGCACCAATGCGATATCTGCCGAAGGTGTGCAGCAGGCAGCATGCCTGCTTGAACACTCGCCCCTCCAAGAATCACCGCTGCTGCATCCTCTCGGCGAAAGGTGGCTGGGATCGCGGACCGCGGCGGCAACCAGTCCTTCGCAAGACGTGTGAGCAGCGCGGCGCGTTCACCAAGCAACAGCCGATCCGCTGCAAGCCTGCTGCAGCCAAGATCACGCGACAACCACGCCGCCCCAAGGCCGAGCCGAGCCGCCGCGAGAACGCGCCGTGTGTTCCGACCGCGCTGTTGGCGCTTTGGCTGCCGCTCCACCGAACCACGCAAAGCCTTCGCGGGCCGTACGGTCGCGCGTGGCGCCGGCGCGCTGCCAAGTACCCCCGCACGAAATGCGTCCCAATCTGCACGCCGAAATGCGATCTCCACCGTGGAGGAAGGGTTTCGGCTGCGGCGCATCCAGCACGCGGGCAAACCAAGTCTTCGCCAGCGGTGAACCGTTCGCACACTGGCACCGGTCTCGCGCACAAACTGTCGCAGGCTCCATGCGGTGCCATGCAACTCCGGAGCACGCGCGCTCAAACGCAGCGCAAGTTCGCAGAGATCCCTCCGCAAGGCCATGCCGACCACCTCCAACCCGCGCTCCTCACCCTCGACATGAAATCCCGTGATCCGATGCACCACCATGCCCCATTCCACCAATGCTCCGGGCGCCAACTGCGGGAGCATCAACCGCACCGCCGCCATCTGTCGCCGCGCCGTTTCTGCGGGTACGAACGCAAGCTGTGCCGCAAGGCTCGCCGCACACGAAAGAGAGAATGAACCGCGCCGGCCCATGCCAGCAGACTAGATCGCGTCACGCACTCATCGCACCATGCGAGAGACGCGAGGCAATCGGCTCTGGCGCGGTGCGCTCGACCGCG
Source organism: Planctomycetota bacterium (assembly GCA_016872915.1). Taxonomy (GTDB): domain Bacteria; phylum Planctomycetota; class Phycisphaerae; order Phycisphaerales; family SM1A02; genus F1-60-MAGs104. The sequence continues at coordinate 28,709 of VGYQ01000006.1, forward strand.
CTCCCCCCCACATGCACGCGCGGGATTCGCGGACTGATGCGGCACAACAGGTCGTAGGCATGCGTCCCCGATGCCTCCGCAACCGCAGGGAGAAAGTTTGCCGCAGCAGGATCGCCGCCGTAGACCTCCACCCGCATGCCAACGAAACCGCTTTCGTAGGCAAGGACTGCCGGTACGTCCGTGAGATCGATCACGATCTGATCCATGTTGACTGCGCCGATGACCGCGACCGAGCGCACGCTCGGCCCAGCCGGTGTTTCCGCCAACACGCGAACGCTCCGTGTTCGTCCATCGGGCGACATCGGATAGCCATCGAAGTAACCGACGGGCACGAGTCCCAATCGCGTCCGACGCGGCGCCGTCCACCGCGATCCATATCCCACCCCAACGCCCGCATCGATTTCCTTTGTCAAAACAACTTGCGATTCCCAGCGCACAATCGGCTCGAGCGGTATGGGGCATCCATCGCTCGCCCGTGCCTGTGCGAGCCCCGTCCACGCGAGTCCCACGCGAACCATGCCGTGATGGAGCCTCGCATCCGCCAGGACTGCATGGGAATTGGACGCGTGCACCAGCGTGTCTGCCGGAATGTCTGCAGCATGCTCGCGCAGAAACTGTTCAAGTTGAGCGTCTTGCTGCAGGCAGAGTGCGCTCTCCCCGGCGCTGTCCGTGAAGTGCGTGAACACTCCCGCCAGCCGAAGGTGACGCGCATCGGAGATGCACGCGAGGGCGCGCGCCGCGTCCTCGGCAGTTGCACCGCCACGTGACATGCCGGTATCGATCTCCAGATGAACAGGGATCGTGACTCCACCGAGGCGTTCCGCAAGATCCGCCACCTCACGCGCATGGCCGGAACCATGAACCGTGAGAGCGAGGCGGCCAGCAAGCAGCATGCGGTGCGCGTCACCGCCCACCTCCATATCACGCTCGGGCATCAGCACGAGTTGCGGCAGCGTGACACCTGCCTGCGCAATCGCCTCGGCCTGCGAGAGGGAGTACACGGCCAACATGCCCGCTCCACTCTCCTCGAGTTGCCGCGCGATGCGCGCAGCACCGAGCCCGTATGCATCTGCCTTTACGACTGCGCACAATCGACAGCCAGGACCGATCGCACGGCGGAGTGCGCGAGTGTTGCGGTCAAGCGCGGCAAGATCAATGAAAAGTGAACTGTTGGCTCGCATCCATGCGCTCCGTCCGTTTGTATCGGCCGCCTGAATCGGCTACCATGAAGGAACGTGAATGAGGACATAAAGGAGCCCAGTCGGGGCGCTGGGCGTTCCCAAGACATCTTTGCTCAGGACCGCTCCTTCAGCTCGCTTGGGCTGTCGGCGGACATCTGTCAGGCGCTCACGGACCGCGGGTTCGAGCACCCCACCCACATCCAAGCGCAACTCATCCCCGTGGTGCTGTCCGGCAGGGACTGCCTTGGGCAAGCCAAGACGGGGACGGGAAAGACCGCGGCATTCGGGCTGCCGGCGCTGCAGATCATCCCCAAGGACGCACCTTTGGCGGTCCTCGTGCTGGTTCCCACGCGCGAACTGGCCATCCAAGTCGCCAAGGAACTCCACGATTTCGCTCGGCACAGCGGTCATCATGTCGCGGCGGTCTACGGCGGACAGGCGATCAGCAGCCAAGCGCAGAAGCTGCAGCGAAAGCCGGCCATCATCGTGGGAACTCCCGGCCGAGTTATGGACATGCACCAGCGCGGACTGCTGCCGTACGACGGCGTCCGCTATGCAGTGCTCGATGAGGTCGACCGCATGCTGGACATCGGTTTCCGCGAAGACATTCGGCGGATTCTCGGTTCGATGAAGCAGCATCCGCAGACCGTTTTTGTTTCTGCGACGATCTCGCCAGAGATTGAGAAGCTCGCCCGCCAGTATCTCCGGGATCCCGAGAAGATCGTCACCGTCGCTGCAAGTCTGACCGTCTCACAAATCCGCCAGTCCTACTTCGCGGTCGAACGCTGGGACAAGCGGCGATTGCTGCTCCACCTGCTGCGCAAGGAAGAGCCTGCTCTCACACTGGTGTTCTGCCGGATGAAGCGCACGGTTGATGATGTCACGGCTTTCCTTGCCAAGAATGGCATTGATGCTCAACAGATGCATGGCGACATGTACCAAACCAAGCGCGATAAGGTGATGACGAAGCTCCGCGAGGGTCAGTTGTCTGTGCTCGTGGCGAGCGACCTCGCATCGCGCGGACTCGACGTGGATGACATCTCCCACGTCGTCAACTATGACTTGCCCGAAGACCCTGAGGTCTATGTGCACCGTATCGGCCGCACTGCGCGCGCCGGACGCAATGGCGTGGCATGGTCCTTTGTGTGCCCCGATCAGGGCGAGTTGCTGACCGCCATCGAGAGCCTGGCCAACATCGAGATTCCTGTGGCGAGCTACGACGATTTCGAGGCGGGTCCGGTACCGAGCGACATTCGGGCGCAGCGCGAACTGGACTCGCAGCGCAAGCAGGCGTCGATGGAAAGCAAGTCGCGTGATCCGCTGGCCAATCAGCCGGATGCCTCGAACGCTGCCGCATTCCCCGGTGGGTTGGTCCCGACGCAGCCGCCTCCGCGAAGACTGGGCGGACGCCTGTCGACGCGGCGTCGCTAGCACATGCTCCAGCAGAACCAGAAGCTGGAATTCTCAAGCGAAGTCGCCGATGCGATCGCGCAGGGACGCCCCGTGGTCGCGCTTGAGTCGACGGTCGTCACCCATGGGCTGCCGCGTGAGCCCCGTGAGATGTCCGCGAAGTTTCACGAGGCGGTCCCTGAGTGGCCACGCGATGTGTCCGCGAATCTTGCGGCGGCCCGCACCATGGAGAGCGTGGTGCGTGCCGAGGGAGCCGTACCGGCGACCATTGCGATCATCGACGGCAGCGTTTGCGTCGGACTTTCTGCGAAACAGTTGGAACGGCTCGCCGGCGAAACGAATCCCAAGAAGGTGTCGGCTCGCGATCTTGGCGTCTCAGTGGCGCAGCGGCAGACGGGCGGTACGACGGTCGCAGCGACAACAACCATTGCAGCATGTGCCGGTATCCGCGTGTTTGCGACGGGTGGGATTGGTGGCGTCCATCGCGGCTGGAACATCTCGATGGACGTCTCGTCGGATCTGGTCGCGCTGGCACGCTCGCCCGTGGTGGTCGTGTGCGCGGGTGCCAAGGTCTTGCTTGATCTGCCAGCCACACTGGAAGGGCTGGAAACCCTCGGCATTCCCACGATTGGGTTCGAAACGGAATTCCTTCCCCGTTTTACGGCAGAGCCCGACCGCTCCCTTCGTCTGCACCACACAGCGGAAAGCGCTTCGGAAGTGGCGCGCATCGCCCACGCGCATTGGCAGTTGCAGCCGACGTCTGGCGTCCTGGTCATGCAGCCATGCCCCGCAGCATTCGCAGTTGATGCCGAATCGACCGAGCGGCAACTTGCACGTGTGCTTGAGCTGGCCAGCGCGAAGAATGTGCGAGGCGCAGCATTGACACCGTTTCTCCTTGCACAACTCGCACAGGGCGAGGAAGGGCCACGGATGGTCGAGGCAAATCTTGCACTGCTGAAAGCCAACGCGAGACTTGCCGCGCGTGTCGCTGCGGGCATTTGCAGCCTGTCGTTCGGATCTCACTCGCCTTGACACGCTGCTCGGCGCCTGCCATACTGCAATGGTCGGGCGGAAAGGCGTGTTCTGCCCCGCCGACGAATGCATGACGACTGTTCGAGGGATCCTCGAGATGGCCCCAGGGCCCGAGGGTCGAATCAGACAATTCCAAGATGGCTTGATCGCTGCTCCCGACGATCCGATCGTTGAACCCAGCCTTGCAAGCCGACTCTCCTTGCGCACATGCCTCAGTGTGGTCGCGGAGGTGAGCGAGGTTGAAGTCCGTACGCGTCGCGGGCGTCGTCGCCGCACTCAGGTGGAACGCATCGTGGAAGTCGAGGGACTTGACCCAGAGGTCTTCGCCAAGCGCACGCCTTTTTCCGAACTCACAGCGCTCGATCCAGCTCCGCGGATGACGCTCGAGTACCCGGGCTGCCCGCCTGCGTGCCGACTGATTGACCTCTTCTGCCCCATCGGATTCGGCACGCGCGGGCTCATCGTTGCGCCACCGAAGGCGGGCAAGACCATCTTGCTGCAAAACCTGGCGTACGGCATCAAGCGAAATCACCCGCAGGTGGAACTCGTTGCTCTGCTGATCGACGAGCGACCCGAGGAGGTCACCGACTTCAAGCGGAATGTGCCGGCGCAGGTGCTGGCGTCCAGCAACGATCAGGACACGGAACGCCATACAGCGCTCGGCATCCTTGCGATCGAGCGCGCACGCCGTATGGTCGAAGCGGGACGCGATGTCGTGGTGCTGCTGGATTCGCTGACAAGACTCGGGCGGGCGTTCAATAACTCACGCCGATATGGATCAAGCGGACGAACGATGTCAGGCGGCCTTGACTCGAAAGCGCTCGAAGTACCAAAGCAACTCTTTGGTGCGGCGCGGCGTGCCGAACAAGGCGGGTCACTCACCATCATCGCGAGTTGCCTCGTCGATACGGGGAGCCGAGCCGATCAGATCATCTTCGAGGAGTTCAAAGGCACGGGCAATATGGAGTTGATTCTTGATCGAACGATCGCTGAGCGGCGCCTCTTCCCTGCCATCAATCTGGCTGCGAGCGGAACGCGCAAGGAGCACCTGCTCATGAGTGAACGCGAACTCAAGACAGTGACCGCACTTCGACGTCGACTCATGACCATGCCGCCGCCCGTCCAAATTGAACAGTTGCTCGCTGCGCTGAAGCGAAGCCCGACCAACGAAGCCCTCGTCGGGACCTGAACGCTGCTCGCGTCGTCCAAACGGCCGATTTACAGGGGTGAGCAACGTCCTTGACGCGCGGTTTGGTCCATCGGTTACCCTGTCCCCCCATGCAAGACTCAGCCATCAAGACCGGATTTTTTCTGCTCAGCGGAGTCGTGCTGTTTTTCTTTGCCTGGATCATCACTGCCAAGCTCGATCTGCTCAACTCGAACAGCCAGTACACCGTGCGGTTCAGCGTCAATGACGGCATCACGGGGCTCGCCGAGGGCTCTGATGTCCAGGTGGGCGGGCTGTCACGCGGCCATGTCGAGGCGATCATCCCCAAAGTGGGTGCGGACGGCGTACTGGCTGACCTTTATGTCGTCATCAATCTCGACAAAGACCTTCAGGTGTATGAGGATGCCAAGGTCCTCCGCATCATGACACTTCTTGGTTCGGAGGCGACGCTCAATTTCACCTCCCTCGGCGGCGAAAAGCCATTGATCAAGCCCGGAAGCGGCTTCCTGATACCTGCACTGCCAAGCAGTGGAGTGCTTGCGGCAATCCTTGGACCCTACAACGCGACAAAGGCAGATCAAGTTATCCAGGACCTTGCCGACTTCGGAGACCTTCTGGCGCGTCTGCCGAAGGACTATGAATCGAAGGTCGTGCCGATTCTCGACAAAGCAGGCACCATTGCCGCAGACCTGCAGACCGACTACAGCGAGTGGCGTGGAAAGATTGGGGGCGCGCTGACGTCGGCGCAAGGCGCCATGGGGAAGTTGGATGCCTCGATGGGTGATGTGCAGGGCATCGTGCAGCGCAACGCGCCGAAAGTCGACGCAACGATCGCGAATCTTGACTCGGCGAGTGCAACAGCCAACGATGCGCTGAAGCACATCAATGCCGAAACTGTTCCTCTCGTGGACAGCGCTCTTCGAAAGGCCGAGTCCGCAGTGGATGGATTCGGGAAGTCGATCGACATTGTGCATGACCTTCTGCTGGAGCGTTCCCCAGATATCTCGGAAATGCTTTCCAACCTTCGGACCACTTCAGCGCAGCTGAAACTCGCCTCAATGGAGATCCGCAGAAGCCCGTGGAAGATCCTCTACCAGCCCAACAGTGATCAAGTGGCTCATGAAAATCTTTACGAGGCGGCACGAAGCTTCGTGCTCGCTGCAGGTGACCTTCGCGCAGCGGGCGAGTCGCTTCGACTCGTCGTGGAACGCGACCCAGGGCGCTATGAGACCGATGCAAAGTTCCGAGAGTCCGTGCAGCTCATGGTCACCGATGCGCTCGCCAAGTATGAGCAGGCACAGCAGCAGCTCAATAGCGTGCTCATGGCACCTGCGCCGGCGGGCGAGTCCAAGGCGAGGTGATCTGTGTCGCGTCCGTGGACACCGGTGCAAGAAGCGCGGCTTGGTGTCGCTGTGATCGCCGCCATCGGACTTCTGTTCGCCGTCATCACCCAAGCACCCAAACTGCTTGGGCCGCGGATGGTCACTTTCAAAGTGCGACTTCCGGTTTTGAGCGGTTTGCAAGGGATCTCACCCGGTTCGCCGATCGAAATGGCTGGCCTCACGATTGGGTATGTCGACACCATCACTCTGGAAACCACACCAAACACGATGGATGAGGATGGAGATGACTTTCTTGTGACGTGTTCTATCGATGCCAAGACCTTTTTACCTCGAACAACAACGATTCGCGTGCGCACCAATCCCCTCGGTGGTGAGTCAACCGTTGAGCTTCTCCTGCCTCCCAAAGTTGGCGAAATGCAGTTTGGTCCGCACGATCCCAATGAGCACTTGGAATTGGCTCCGATAGAGGGATGGCTGGCTGCCACCTTTGGAGAGGCTCGCTCGAATCAGATCCAAAGGGCGTGGGCGCAGTACAAGGCGGTCGATCTCGTGGCGATGTCGGATGACATTGCGAGTCGTTGGAGCCCCGTCACTGCGGCCACGCGGAGCGTCTGGTCCGATGCACGCAGCGACTGGGATGCTTGGTCCGCACAGGGAAATGCGCTGCTCGACGGATGGGATGCCGCACGAACGCGATGGAACGAGATCGAGAACATCTTTGCCAAAGGAAGCCAACTGGATTTGGAGCGGATACAACCGGCCTTGGATCGCATCCGCGCCCAGTTTGACAACAGCAGTGCACAACTCACTGCCCTTCGGAACAAATGGAATGAGGAGGTGGAGCCACCACTTTCAGACTTGATCGCACGCATCAAGCGCGAATTCGCGATCATCGAGTCGGATACTGCACTGATGATGGCAATTTGGAGTGACGGCAAGGAGATGGCCGGATATTCGAAAGCGGATCTGCAAATGGCGAGTGATCAACTCGAACGGGCAGGTCAGGAGATCACCTTGATGCCATGGACACTGCTGGGCGGTGCATTCGCCGACAAGAGTGAGCGTGCGCGCTTCTTGAAGGCGGCGCACGAAGTGGTGCGCTCCACCGGCGAACTGTCTCTCTCTGTCAGCTTCGCGCAGGAACTGTTGAAGCAAGACCCCAAACTGGTCGAGCGGTACCCCGAACTGGTTGCACTGATGCAGCGCTGGATGGAAGCCGCAGCTGCAAAGCAGAAGTCGGCCGGGCAGGAACTGCTGAACGAGCTGCTCGGCAGACCGGAGGAGTGAGTGGCAACGCTGCTCGAGCAGCGCATCGACGATCGTGCCGATCCACGAATCGCTGCATTTCGTGATGTTCGCGACGCAGACCTGCGTGGCCGTGACGGGCTCTTTTGCGTCGAGAGTCCGCGCATCATTCACCGTTTTTTGCACGCGTTGACCGCCAGTGCGCAGGGCGTTGCCTGTACGCCGCGCATTCAAGTCGACTCACTGCTGTTGTCGCCTGATGCAGCCGTGTTTCTGCGTCCGCTGCTCGATGCACTCCCATCCGCGTGTGCTGTACAGAATCCACTCGCCATCTTTCTCGCCGAGGAGCGATTGCTCAGCGAACTCGCGGGGTATCGCATGCATCAGGGGGCGCTTGCCCTTGGCGTTCGCCCCGTGAGCATGGGAATTCCTGCACTGCTGCAGGTACTGCCACCAGATGCGGATCTGATCGCCACGAGCGGTGTTGTGCACACCGACAATATTGGCGGTCTTTTTCGCAGTGCGGGATCGTTCGGCGGCGTCGGAGTTCTGCTTGGTGATGGCTCCTCGGATCCGCTGCACCGCAAGGCGATCCGCGTTTCGTCCGGACGTGTTTTCAGCGTGCCATGGGCAGAAAGCACAAGCCTCGAATCGGATCTTGCATCGCTTCGCAAAAGTGGTTTCGCACTGATCGCTGCGGAAGACACGCCATCTGCCCTTCCGATCGAAGAGGCACTGCTTCTTCCAAAGATCGAATCAGCTCCGCGACGAATCGTCGTGCTTGGCGCAGAGGGCAGCGGCGTTCCTCCTGCCTTGCAGTCGCTGTGCGATGTGACCGCATGCATTCCGATGCGTGACGGCGGCGGACTGCTGCACGAGGGAGATCGACCGAGCCTCAATGTCGCGATTGCATCAGCCGTCTTCCTGCATGGACTGTGTGGCGCCCGCCGCCATGCCCGCACCCGCCTGCACGGGCGCAGGTGAATCGCGGAACCGCTCGATGCGCGCACCCAGGGAACGCAGTGTCTCTTCCATCCGCTTGTAGCCACGATCGAGGTGGTACACGCGGTTGATGACCGTCTCACCCTCCGCAGCGAGTCCTGCGAGCACCAGACTTGCGGACGCGCGCAGATCGCTTGCCATCACTTCCGCGCCGATGAGTCGATTGCCACCGGTGATCACGACCGTTGGTCCATGACGCAACAGCTGCGCGCCCATACGGGAAAGTTCGGGAACATGCAGGAATCGCTCGGGATAGATCTTTTCGGTGATCACTGAATTGCCCACCGCAAAGCACAGCAATGCCATGAACTGCGCCTGCAGATCCGTCGGGAATCCAGGGTGTGGCTGCGTCGTGATGACGGTCGGCCGAAGCTGCCGCTCACTGGTCACACGCACCGTACAGCGGCGGTCATCTGCATCAGGCTCGATCTTGTGAACATGCACGCCAATGAGCGAGAGTCGATCGATCACTGCAAGCAGCGCGTCATAGGGAAAATCATCGATAACGATCTCGCCATTGGTGATGGCTGCAGCGATCGCATAGGTCCCTGCCACGATGCGATCCGGCATCACCGCGTGCTTCGCACCGGCAAGTTCATCGACTCCATCGATGATGATGCGGGGACCACCAGCCCCGCGGATCTTCGCGCCCATGGCGTTGAGCAGATCTGCCAAATCCACGATCTCCGGCTCGCATGCGGCACTCTCGATCACCGTCCGTCCCTTTGCCAGTGTCGCAGCACTCATGACATTGGCGGTACCGAGCACAGTCGAGCCGTAGGGGCCACCGAGAAACACTGTCGCACCCTGCAGTCGATCGCAAGACGCATGGATGTAGCCGCCCCGCATCTCGATACGCGCACCGAGCTTCTCCATGCCACGCAGGTGCAGATCGACCGGACGATCGCCGAATGCGCAGCCGCCGGGCATTGAAATCACTGCACGCTTGCGGCGCGCGAGCATCGGACCGAGCACACAGATCGACGCACGCATCGTGCGTACGAGTTCGTAGGGTGCCTCGATGGCATTTGGATCTTTCGTCTGCATGGAGATGGACGAATCGCTCACTCGGACGTCCACGCCGAGCGTCGTCAACAACTTCTGCAGACTCAGGATGTCTGCAAGACTGGCGATATTGTCCAGGACCACCTCCCCGTCGGTCAGGAGCGAAGCAGCCATGAGCGGCAGTGCCGCGTTCTTCGCTCCCTCGACTCGGATCCTGCCTGAAAGTCGGTACCCGCCTTGGATTCGGAACTTGTCCATGCGATCCTCCTTGACCGCTGCGTGCAATGTCGGCCACCTCCGCCATGGCGCACGACAGGCCACGATGGAGGACCACGGGCACAAACGCACCGTGGCGTACCCAAGAGTGTCGACTGTCCAGCCAAGAGCAGCGCACATTTTCCTCCCGCGCTGCCGTGTTGCCCTGTGCACATGCGCCCACCCTCCCTAGGATGGCATCATGACGGTGCACCTCAACGATCCAGCACTCCCCGAAGCGCGCATGCATTTGGTGGCTCCGGGCAGCCCAGTCATCGGACGAGTCGTTTCGAGCGAGCCTTGTATCCGCGGCAAGTCCGCAAGTTTCGTTCGGCACATCGCCATCGATGTTTCTGGAACACCGCTTGAAGGCCAGTGCCTTGCGGGACAGTCCTTTGGAGTCTGTGTTCCCGGCACCGACCACAAGGGACGCCCGCACAAAGTTCGCTTGTACTCACTTGCGAGCCCCAGCTACGGCGAGGATGGGCATGGCCGTGTGATCTCCACAACCTGCAAGCGCTCGATCGAGGAGCGCGCCGACGAGGATGACGCTGCAAAGGGTGACGGACACCTCCTGATCCTTGGCACATGCAGCAACTGGCTCTCGGATCAGGGGATCGGATCCGAGATTCCGATCTCCGGACCGAACGGAAAGCGCTTCCTGCTTCCCGTGGACCGCGCCGCGCACGATTATCTGTTTGTGGCCACAGGAACGGGGATCGCCCCATTCCGCGGCATGCTGCATGAACTGCTGGTGGGCCCACCCCTGGGCACACCAGCGCGCGAACAGTGGGCAGGTCCCTGCCAGAGCCGCATTCATCTGGTGATGGGCGCCCCCTACCGCACTGATCTTTTGTACGACCGCTGGCTGTGCGAACTCACGCAGCGTCATCCCAACTTCTCGTATCACCCTGTGGTCAGTCGAGAGCCGTTGCCTGCGCCTGGGCTCGGTCCACACGTGCACCACTTCATCGACACTCGCATCGAGTCACTCCGCCCGCTCCTCGATTCAAGTCGCTGCCTGATCTACGCCTGCGGCCTCGCGGGAATGCAGGTGGGGATTTTTCGAACGCTTGCCACGTCAGGACTTGGCAGCAATTATCTCGCCGTGCATGATGACATTGCGGCAATAGACCCCGCCGAATGGACGGAGGAGCAGATCAAGAGGCGCGTTCGCCCAACCCACCGCTGCATGCTCGAGGTGTATTGATTTCCATGCGCTGCGCGATCCAAGCCTGATGGCTATTTCTGCAGTTTTGGGCGACAAAGGACATTGACGGGCTACACTGACAGCGGTGGCCGAAGACGAGGACAACTTCCCAAGCGCTGAGCAGCGAGTGGAACGCGCGCGCGGTCTCTTCCAAGCCGGGAAGTTGGATGAAGCGGCGCAGGAACTGCGACGCGCCATCGCAGCGGAACCGGAGCGCGGTGATTGGCACCACAACCTGGCTGTCACGCTTGATGCGCTCGGCCGTCATGCCGACGCGCTTGCCTCGCACGAGCGGGCGCTCGAACTGGCCCCCAATCATGTGCCATCGCTTGTTGGTGCGGCCCAGGGGTCGATCCGTGCGGGGCATTTTGAGAGAGCGCTGAAGTTCTGCGAGCGAGCGCTCCGCATCGATCGCAATATCGAACCTGCCTATGCGCTCCGAATTCATGCGCTCGGACAGCTTGGGCGTGTCGAGGACGCGGAGTCCGTGTACTACATCGCGCAGCACACGCTCAAAGAAATGCCCGTGTGTCTGGCGGAGATGGCGAATGTCCTGGCACGCGTGGGCAAACTGGAACGCGCCATTTGGTGCTACCGCGAGGCGATCGCTCAGGCGCCGCGCCTTCCTGCAGTCAAAGCGCGCCTCGGTGCGGTACTTCTTCGGAGCGGTCAAGCTGAAAGTTCGCTTCAAGTCCTGATGCAGGCGCTGCGAGAGCAGCCAGGCGATACGGGGGCGCTGCTGACGCTCGGTCGCGCGCTTGAGTCGCTCGGTCGGCTGAATGAGGCGGAGGAGAAGTATCGCCGCATCCTTGAACTGGAACCTGCCCACCATGGTGCGCATGTGGCGATCGGAGATATCGCACTCCGCGGCGGCAAACTGGAAGATGCGCGCGCGACCTACACGCTCGTGCTCTCGCTCGGGTCTCAGGATCAGTCGATCCGCCTTCGTCTGATCGAAGTACTCGCGAAACTCGGGCGGCGCGAGGAGGCCGCACGCCGACTGCGCGAGCTCTTTGGAAAAGGTTCAGTGCCTGCAGATTCGTTCGTCCTTCAAGATGCGGTGATCGCACTTGGCGCGGCGGGCACTGCGATCGAGTGCGGCGAACCCCGTACGGCGGCCATCATCCTGCGCGCAGCAGCACGGACGTTCCCTCGGCACCTGCAGATCCGTCAGCGGCTTGTTCGCGCGCTCTTGGAGTCCGATGAGCCGCGCGGCGCACGGCGGGCGGCTCGGCAGGCGCTGCGACTCGATCGCACCGATGCGATCACGCTGCACAACATTGCGCTCGATGCCCTGCGGCGTGGACAGCTGCGGCTCGCCCGGGCTGCACTGTTGCGTGGTTTGCGAGCCCACCCCCTTGATCATGGCCTTCGACGCCTGCGCACCAAATGGATGTTGCAGGCTGTGACCGCACTGCTTCGGCGAACGGCAGAGGAACCTCGCACTGCCATTCGGCAGTGGAGAGAGGGCATTCACGCGATGCGATGGATCTGGTCGAACGTCAGCTCGCGGCGTTCGTAAAGGGCAGAAGCGCCATGAAGCGGGCGCGCTTGATGGCCTGCCCCAACTGGGACTGATCTCCAGCCGACATATTCATGCGCTTGCGCGAGAGCATCTTGCCGTTCTGCGTCATGGCGCGTCGAAGTTCTTCCACCTGCTTGTAATCGATAAAGGAGCGGCCCTTCGCATCCTTTTGGCGACGAATGACCGGAACGGGTGGTGCCTGAAACTGGCTCATGCTGAAATCCTTGCGTTGCGAGGCGCGAAGGCGCCTCGGTGTCTGCTGTCACCCTTGATGCAGGTCTCGCGCGTCGAGTGACGGACGGTCGGACCTTCGCCATGGACCCGACGAGTGTCGGGGCCCACGGAACGACCGTGAGCGGCGAATGGGTAAGGATACCTCCCAACCACTTCCAATGCCATCCCCCTGATGCGGAGTCCGATATCGCAGGACGCTACGGCGGGCACGATGCGATTTTGCTGCGCATCCACTGCCCCGCGGCACGGAGTTGATCCGCCCGTGCGCGGGATGCGAATCCGCTCTGAGCGAGCACGCTGACAAGCGTCTCTGTTGCGACATTTCCGGCGGATCCAGGCGCATAAGGACATCCACCAAGTCCGCCCGCGCTGGCATCAAAGGATCGAACGCCGATTTGTGCCGCCCGAACGGCGCATTCAATGGCGCGTCCCGATGTGTCATGCAAGTGCAGCGTGGTCGCAGCCGCTGACACCACCTCTGCGAGCCCCAAATAGAGCGCCTCGATCGAGGCGCCGTCCGCAGCCCCAATCGTGTCACCGAGGTCGATCTCGTCAACCCCCATCTCCAACAACCGTGATGCCACACTTGCCACTTTGTCCGGATGAACCGGACCGTCATACGGACAACCCACCACACAACTGATGTAGCCGCGCACCACACGCCGCGCCTCATGCGCACGACGAATGACGGGCTGAAGACGCAGAAGAACTTCCTCAATCGTTCCCGCCGTGTTCCTCTGACTGAACCCCTCGGTGGCCGAAACAAAGACAGAGATCTTGTCTGCCTGCGCCGCAAGCGCTGCGTCGAGTCCGCGCTCATTGGGCACAAGCGCGGAATACACCACGCCGGGCACCCGACGAATGCGCGCAAAGACTTCGCTGGCGTCTGCAAGTTGGGGAATCCACTTCGCGGACACGAAGGATGAAACCTCGATCTCATCCACGCCGGAGTCACTCAGCTTGTCAACAAAGGCCACCTTTGCATCGGTCGGAACCAGCGCTTTCTCATGCTGCAGTCCATCGCGCGGTCCAACTTCAGTGATACGCACACCGTTCACGAGCGTCGCTCCTCGCGCGCTGCGCGGCGGAACAGCCACACGGCAAAGACGCTGACAACCAACGTCAGCACGGCTGCGGCGGCGAACAACATCACATCCGGTGTGATGGCCCACTCATCGGGAAGAACAGGCGGTGAGCTTCGTGTCTCCGACTGCACCGCAGCGATTGGCATCATCCTGCACTTCCTTCGCCGAGCGCGGGAAGAGAGCGAAGCGATGTCTGCACCGTCGCATGCACCAATTGCCCATCACACAGCGCACGAAGTTTCGTTTGGGGTGCCGTCTGTGCCTGCCGGATCGTGGCAAATCCGATCACCGTGGAGCCAAGCATGGGACTCACCGTGCTACTTGTGATGACGCCAACCTCATCACCTGCACCTCCATCCGCACTGGGGACGAACAGTTGGGATCCCTCCACGGGAAACGCTCCCTCCTCCACGCGGAGCGCACACACCACTTGCTTGGGTTTTCCAAGGCTCTGCATACGCGCGACGACTTCCTGTCCGAGATAGCACCCCTTCGTCATGGAGACACGAGACGCGATCACTCCGGTCTCGTGCGGCAGCGCTGCAGAGCTAAAGTCGATCTCAAACATGGGCTCACCCGCCTCGATACGCGCGATATTCATGGCGAGCCAACCGCACACACGCGCGCGGGGCACCCCGCCCGCAGCGACATCGTGGAGGCTCGTCCATGCATCCCACACACGCGGCGCATCCGCCAACGGAAGTGACACCTCGATACCAACTGTGCCAAGCGTGTCACATCGGGTCAACATCGCAGCTACACCCGCGATCTTCGCCTCCGCGCATGCGCCAGGGTGTGCCAGCTTCTCGAGCGAAGCGGAGTCGACTGCACAGTCCGCCAGCAGCTCGAGAGCCTGTGGTCCATGGACTCCGACGCGGTACAGCAACGGACTGGCATCCACAATTTGCACATCTTCGCTGAAGAGAAAGGCACCGAGCGAGGCGACCGTTGCCGCAGCAACGGCCCTTGGAAGGTCAATGATGATGCGGTCGATCCCAGCTGAAAGCAGCATGTCCGCTTCGATGCGCCCCTTGCGGTTGAGCCAGAACGAACGCACGCTTCGGCCGGGCTGAAGTGCACGGACATCTTGTGTGATCATCCGCTGCAGAAAGTCGAGGCGATCTGATCCGCGTACTTCGATCGTTCCCCGCTGCGGCAGGTCAACGATCGCCGCACCGCGACGGATGGCCGCGTACTCGGTCTCGACGCTGTCGCACACCGCGAGCACTTCAGCTGCAGTGCCCCATGCAACCCATCCGGTGCTCGAACTTCGTGCCGCCGCACCCTCTCCGCGTGCTGCGTTCACGGCGGCAGTACGGCGCCCCGTCTCCCGCGCGGCGACCGCATCATGGCGACTTCGCAGAGGAGACTCGGCGAGAAAGGACGGCGCGCTCACGGGGAAATCATAGACTCGTGCCATGAAGATCGATCTGCTGAAGCGGTTGTGTGAGACCCCTGGCGTTCCCGGACATGAGGAGCGCGTCCGCGCGCTCGTGCAGCGGGAGATTCGCGGGCTCTTCGATACGACAACGGTGGATGCCATGGGCTCCCTCATCTGTACGCGTCGTCCAACGCGCCCCAAGCGCGGAACAAAGCCACAGCGCGTTCTCGTGGCTGCACATATGGACGAGATCGGTTTCTACGTTCGACACGTCGACGATCAAGGCAACATCTGGCTGAACCCTGCGGGCGGCTTTGATCCTCGCAACCTCTTCTCGCGGCGGGTTCTCGTCGTGACGGAACGTGGCGACTTCCGCGGCGTGCTCAACCCGGGCGGGAAGCCGATTCATATCTCGAGCGATGCAGATCGAAGCAAGGTTCCGGGAACCGAGGAGTTCTTCATCGACCTTGGCATCGATCCTGCTGAGGTACGCAAGAGTGTGCAGGTCGGCGACTGGGTGGTGATGGATGAACCATTCCTGGAAACACCGAAGAAGGTCGTGTCGAAGGCACTCGACAATCGCATGGCCGTATTCGTCGCAATCGAGGCGATCCGCAAGATCGCACGAGGACGCGGTGGGCACAGATGCGAGATCATCGTCGCTTTCACGACGCAGGAGGAAGTTGGACTTCGCGGAGCCCAAGTTGCCGCGAATACCGCGGGCGCACAGGTTGGGATCGGCCTTGATGTGAATCTCGCCTGCGATACACCGGGAGTACCCGAGAATCAGCGTGTGACGAAGCAAGGACTTGGCGTTGCACTGATGGTGCAGGACTCGTCGATGATCTCCGACTCGGAACTCCTCCACCAGTGCTGCACGCTCGCGCGTCGCCATCGCATCCCTCACCAGCGCGCCGTGCTTCCGCGTGGCGGCCAGGATGCCGGCGCGATCCAGCGAGCCGGCAGTGGCGCGCGCTGCATCGCGCTCGGGCCTGGGACTCGGTACATCCACACCGTCACGGAGATGATCGACAAGGGCGATCTGGAAGCGACGATCGATCTGCTCGCTGTGCTGCTTGGCGAACTTTGAACTCAGCCCTCACTCGCGCGGCGGTGAGCAGAGCGGTCCCCAGTCGTCCACATACCCGTGGTCAATGATCACCTGCAACAGTGCGGGCAGCAGTTGCTGAAGCAACCATGCGGAACGGTCGACTGCAATCCGATTCTGCGCGCCGCCGTAGGTTGCTGCGCCGAGGGTCAACTGCTGTGCGGTAAGCCCGCTGCGCCAGAGCGATCCAGCAAGGAACGAAGTTGGATCTGTGGGCACCACCCTCTCTGCATCTGACGCACCAGACATGCCCACAGCTGCGGCGAGGTAGGGATCCGTCCACATCGGGGCAACACGTTCCCGCAGTGTCGGCAAGAGCGCGCGGAGCAGTCCATCGCGATCCCATTCGATCGCCTGCCTCGCGAAGGAATCCGTTGCTTCACGGATCGGCAGCGGTGCATGCAGCACCGCACTCCAACGCGCAAACAAAGATCCAGCAGCCGCCCACCACTCGAGGAGCTGCGTATCCCGTGCGTCCTGCCCACGTGACTCCGCGGCCGCCATCCACGACAGCGCACGATGCACACGAATGCGAATGTCCTCGTACAAGTGCGCCTGCGCATAGAAGTCTCGGCGCTGTTTCCAGAGTGCACGGATCGCCTCGGCTCCCATGGGTGCGAGCGCCGTCGGCAATGGAATCTCCTCGCGCTTCGGGGAGGGGGAACTCATGGGACAGCCGCCTCGATTTCCTTGTCAAACCGTTCTCGCAGCGGGAATGCGCGCCGAACAAGCCACCAGACGCTCGCTGCCGCGACGCAGCCTGCGCCGACATTCAGCGCACCCAGTGCGGCAGCATGCCAAAGACTTTCGCGCGCCAGCTCTGCCATCTCGACGGCAAGGCTACTCACGGTGGTCAGACCGCCGCACAGTCCAAGCAGGATGAGACGATCCAGATGCGCTCGCAGCGCGGCATGCATCAGCGGCTTGCCGCTCGTGGTCTGCGAAATCAATGCCCGGGCGGCGCCTGCAGCACATGCACTGCCCACAACATTGCAGCAGGTTGTTGCACTCCACGCGGGGAGTAAGGCATATTCGAAAGCAAGGACAACGGCTGCTCGCGCCGCACATCCCACCGACCCACCCGCGATGATCATCAGCGCATCGAGAGCCGCCATCCGCTGCCAGCCGCCACGTGCAGCGATCATGGGAGCAGCCGCCGTTGCTGCCGCACCAGCGCCAGCCGCTGCAAACGGTGCTGCAACGGTCGTCGTCAGTCCGAGCAGCACTGCCGACGCGCGCTGCTTCACGATCCACAGTGCAACAATGTCGAGCACCATCGCACTGAAGGATGTGAATCCACCAAACAGACCGACAAGCAACATGGCTAGCAACGGCTCAGACACCTGTCGAGCTGCGATCACACCGGCCGCTGCACTTCCAAGCACATTGATGAGCGCAATCGCCTGCCACTTCCGAATTCCTGCCGCCGCACACGCATCACGCACCAACACACGGAGCAGGCATCCCACGCTGCCTCCCACCGCCGCAAGTCCAATGACGCTCGCCACATCCATGCCTGCGCAGTATGGCAGGGATCACCGCCACACGTCAGGTCGAGAAGTACTTGGCCTGCGGATGGTGAACAATGATCGCACTCGTGGACTGCTCTGGATCGATCTGGAAGTTTTCGGTCAGTACGCAGCCGATCCGCTCGGGTCGAAGGAGTCGGAACAGCTTTTCCTGGTCCGCCATGTCGGGACACGCGGGGTAGCCAAACGAGTATCGACTCCCGCGGTACCGCTGCTGGAACAGGCGCTCCACTTGTGGGTCGTCTTCATGCGCGAACCCGAGTTCCGCACGCACACGCTTGTGCCACATCTCCGCAAGCGCCTCGGCGCACTCCACTCCCATTCCGTGCAAGTAGAGGTATTCGGTGTACTGGTTGCGCTCGAAGAGGGACCGCGCTCGATGGCTCGCTTCCGATCCCATCGTGACACACGAAAGACCGAGCACATCCTTCTGTCCCGACGACACAGGGCGGAAGAAGTCGCTGATGCAAACTTTGCGTCCCGACTTCTGCCGAGGGAACGTGAAACGCTCCACTTCACGGTCACGCTCTTCCGGGTCATACACGATCAGATCATTCCCTTCACTGTTGCATGGGAAGTATCCCCATACGACGCCCGGGCGGAGGATCTTCTCGCGTCGGCACTCTTCACGCAGCCGACCAAGAATCGGTTCGACATCCTCAGCAATGTGCCGCTCATACGCGCGATCATCCATGTCTCCGCGGCGGAACCCCCACTGCCCGCGGAACAGCGCAGTCTTGTTGATGTAGGGATAGATCAGATCAAGATCGATCCCTTCGGCGAGCCGCGAGCCGAAGAAGGGCGGATCGGGAATCGTGTGGTCGTGCCGCAGCGCCGACTCGCTTTCACCGCCGACACCTGTCGTATCGGGGAACGCGGCCGCACCATCACCCGAGGATGAACCACCTGCCGAAGAGCCATCGCCCTCCGCTGTCGCAGCCGCTCGAAGCGCCGTCGCCTTCGCGCGTGCTTCCACGCTTGCGCGCTTCGCGATTCGCCCGTCGATCTCCTGTTCGATCGTCGCGAGAGTGCCGTTCGCCATGGCTTCACACACGGCGAGCCCCTCGAATGCGTCACGTCCGTAATACAGCGACCCGCGATAGACCTTCCGCAGGTGTCCCTCGGCGTAGTGCCTCGTGAGTGCAGCACCACCGAGCAGCACAGGCACCTCGATCTCCATGCGGTTCATCTCGCGAAGATTCTCCTCCATGACGGTCACGCTCTTCACAAGAAGACCGCTCATGCCGATGGCGTCCGCACCCGTGGCTCGCCATGCATCCACGATCTGCGTGAGGCTCTGCTTGATCCCAATGTTGTGAACCTTGAAACCGTTGTTGGAGAGAATGATGTCCACGAGATTCTTTCCAATGTCGTGCACATCTCCAGCGACTGTCGCCAGCACGATCGAACCCTTTGGCTTTGCATCCGCCCCCACTCGCTCCATGTGCGGCTGCAAGTGTGCAACCGCCTTCTTCATGACTGATGCGCTCTGCAGCACGAACGGCAGTTGCATCCGCCCTGCCCCGAAGAGTTCGCCGACTGTCTTCATTCCGACGAGCAGGTGATCGTTGATGATGGCCAGCGGCGAGTGAACCTGCAGTGCATCGTCCAGTGTTCCTTCCAGGTTTCGATCGTTGCCATCGATGATGTGACGCTGCAGACGCTCCTCGAGCGAAAGCGTCTCCGTGGCCACCACCTGTGTAGGCGTCGCACCATCAGGAAAGAGGGAGATGAAGTGCAAGAGCGGGTCGAAACTCTCGGGCTGCCCATCCGGGCGACGATCGCCTCGGCGATCAAAGATGAGCCACTGCGCTGCCTGCCAGTGCTCAGGGTCGATGCGCGACTGCGGCATGATGCGAGAGATGTGCACGATGGCGGCGGTCAAGCCGCGCGCACGCGCTTCATGCAGGAACACACTGTTGAGGACCGCCCGCGCTGCGGGCTTCAGACCGAACGAAATATTGGAAAGACCAAGAATGATCGAACAGCGCGGGAAGCGTTCGGAGATCAGACGAATGCCTTCGAGCGTCTCCAGTCCAAGCCGACGATCGTCATCATTTCCCGTGGCGATCGTGAAGGTCAGCGGATCCCACATCAGGTCCCGCTCGTCGAGCCCCCACTTGCGTGTGAAGAGGTCATGGATGCGCTCGGCAATCTGCAGCTTTCGCTCGGCCGTCTTTGCCATGCCCGCCTGCGGATCCTCATCGATCGTCAATGCCACACATGCGGCGCCGTAGCTCTTGAGCAGCGGACAAATGCGATTCATCCGCTCTTCGCCATCCTCCAAGTTGATCGAGTTCACGATGCATCGCCCCGGCGCATGCTGGAGGCCCGCCTCAATCACATCCGCCTGCGTTGAATCGATCATCAGTGGCGCATTTACCTGTCGCGCGAATCGCGAAACAACCTCGCTCATATCTCGAACGCCATCGCGACCCACAAAGTCCACACAGACATCGAGCACCTGCGCGCCATCCTGCAGTTCCTCTTTGCCCATGGCAACAAGTCCATCCCAGTCCTCTGCATCGAGCAGCGTCTTGAACTTGCGAGAACCGTTCGCGTTTGTCCGCTCGGCAACGATGAGGAACGAGTTCTCCTGGCGGAAGTCGACTTGTCCATACAGACTGGAGCAGGCCGCCGGCGCATCGGCAGATGCACGGACCGCGCGCTGCGCGCCCCACGGCACCAGTTCACGAAGCGCGGCAATGTGTGCCGGGGTTGTACCGCAGCACCCGCCCACGATCCCCGCGCCGAGTTCTTCGGTGAATCGACGAATCGCGGTGGCGAAGTCAGCCGACTGCAGCGGGTACTCGGTGCGCCCCTCCACCAGCACTGGCAGTCCTGCGTTGGGGATCACTGAAAACGGCCGATTCCACTGCTTGCTCAGTGCCACCAAGTGTGGCGTCATCTCGACGGGGCCCGTGGCACAATTGAGGCCGAGCGACGCAATCGGCAGCGGCGCGAGGGCGTTCATGACGGCCTGAATGTCCGAACCGAGCAGCATCGTGCCCGTGGTTTCCATTGTGACCGAAACAAGCACTGGAATGTCGCGCTCGTTCTTGCCGGATGCGTGAAGCGCTTCGAGGCACGCCGTCACTGCGCACTTGATCTGCAACAAGTCTTGACAGGTCTCGATCATGAGACAGTCCACACCGCCTTCAATGAGCCCGAGGGCTTGCTCGCGGTAGGAATCGAGCATCGCTTCCCAGTTGGTTTGTCCGAGCGTGATCAGTTTCGTGCCCGGCCCCATGGATCCTGCCACAAAACGCGGTCGCCCTGGCTCGGCATACCGCTCGCACGCCGCACGTGCGATTCGCGCGGCGCGCACATTCAGATCCCGAGTCCACGCCACCATCTCTGCATCGAACTCCGCGCCCACGAGCTTGTTCGATCCGAATGAGTCCGTTTCCACGACATCCGCTCCTGCCGCGAGGAACGACTCGTGGATTCGCTGGATCAGGTCTGGCCGAGAGCGAACGAGGATGTCCGTGCAATTGTCACGCCCGAGGTAGTCGGCAGGCGTGCAGTCTGGGCACGAATGAATCGAGGTCCCCATCGCTCCGTCAAAGACCAGCGTTCGCGCATCGAGATTCGCGAGAAACGTATTCGGCACAGTGCGAAAGGGTAGCACCACAGGGCAGCCCTTTCAACCGTTCATCCGGATAGACGGATGAATAAAGACCACGAAGGATTCGGCGCAATTGGCACGAGTTATCATTCGACCTCTTGCTGCTATGCGATCCGCCGCGCCATCCCGTTTGCGTTCAAGCGCTGCGCTGAGCACTGCGCTGCTTGCCGCCTTTCTGTTTGGTTGCACTTCGCAGCGGCACATACCACCCTCACCCGATGCGCCATCGCAGCTGATGCATCCTCCCACCGAGGAATCGAGCGCACTCCTGCAGGCCGACACCTTTGATCAGGTCTGGACCATCATTCGCGATACGCATCCGGATCCATCGATCAATCAGGGATCATGGAACGACGCCCGCCTGACCTTCCGTGAGCGCGCGATCGCCGCGACGACACTGGAGTCCTTTCGAACCACGCTGCAAGACATGATGGAGACGCTCGGCGACAGCCACTTCGCGATCATTCCGAATGCAGTGGCTGGCAGTGTGTCCGCCTTTGGTGGCTGGTCGGGAATGACGGTGCAAGTGTTGAACGGTGTTCCGATCGTGACCAGGGTTCAGACCGGCAGCCCTGCCGCTGCCGCTGGCATTCGCCCCGGTTGGCGCGTTCTCCGAAGCGAAGGCGACTCAGTGGATGATTTGCTTGCGGAGATTCCGCCGCCGCGCACCGCGCTCGAGCGCAGTATGCGAGACCGCGCCGTCAACGGGTTTCTTGGTGGGCGCCCCGGCATGAGTCCGGAGATGGACTTCGTCGACACGTCTGGCGTTTCCCACACGGTGCGCTTCACATTCGATGCTCCGCCTGGGGAACTCGTCACCCTTGGCAACCTGCCAGCGATGCCCGCCTTGTGTAGCGCAAGGGTGTTGAATCCCGAGGAAGTTTCTGCGCTTGGCGCCGATCCTGCCCAGGTTGGCCGAGTCGGACTCCTCACGTTCACGGTTTGGATGCCGGCTCTTTCCAGCCAGATCGATGCAGCACTTTTCGGGTTCCGAAATGTCGATGCCCTCGTCATCGACCTGCGGGGGAATCCTGGAGGCATCGCCCTGATGGTCAGTGGCGTGGCAGGTCATTTGCTCGATCAGCCCACCTCACTCGGTCAGATGCAGGGACGATCGATGCGCCTGGACTTCAAGGCGAATCCACGTGTGGTCGATGGCAGCGGCGCGCAGGTTGGAACGATCCGCGGGCCCGTTGCCATCCTGATCGATGGCCTCTCGGGAAGCACCAGCGAGATGTTCGCGGGCGGACTCGTGGACATCGGACGCGCGGAGGTTTTTGGCCACTGCACAGCCGGCGCTGCGCTACCAGCGACCACGCATCCGCTCAAGAACGGCGACATTCTCCTCCATGCGATTGCGGACTTTCGGACGCCAAGCGGCATTTCCATTGAGGGAAGCGGCGTTTGCCAGCGGATCGGTCCCGCGCCAACCGCAAGCGACTACGCTGCACAGCCCGAAGCAGAGTTGCGCGACGCGCTCCGTTGGATCGCCGCAGAGCGCATGCAAGGGAAACCATCTGACTCGACACCATCCGTTCAGGAAACTCCCAAGTGAAACGCATTCCCATGATGAATACGACCGTGCAACGTCACCTCGCGCTCGCCCACCAAAGACTCCTCCTCTCTCTGATCTGCGCGTTGCTCTTTGGATCGCCTTGCGTACTGGCACAAGACAAAGCGGCTGCTCCCGCTCCAGCTGCGAAACCATCAACCGCGAGCGCACCGGCAGCGCCCACACCTGCAGCAGCGGACATCTTCGCAAAAGCGGTGACTGCCGCAGGCGGTGCCGACCTCATCCGCTCCCAGAAGTCACAGACCCTCAAAGGCACCATTGAGATGCCAGGACAAGGACTCAAGGGCAGCATCGTGACCCGCAGCAACGATCCAGACCAACTGCTGATCGAGACGGAGATTCCTGGCTTTGGCAAGATCTTGCAGGGAGTGCAAGGCACCGTCGGTTGGTCCATCGATCCGCTGCGCGGACCAACCCTCATGGATAAGGACGAATTGGCTCGCACCGTTCGTGATGTCGCCATTGACAAGACAATCGACCCTTCGAAAGGATGCGACTCCGTGGTGGTGGATGGTGAAGCGACATTCGCAGGCACCAAGTGCTGGAAGGTCACGCTTCAGTGCAATGGCATCCGATCCACCCGTTACTACGCACAGGACAAGGGTCACATGGTTGGTCAGGCCACGACCGTCAAGTCGGCTCTGGGCGAGTTTGAAGTCACCACAACCTTCAGTGACTTTGCCGCATTTGATGGACGGACCATTCCGAAGAAGACCAGCAACGCCATGATGGGACAAGAGCAAATCATGGCGATTACAGAGGCGAGCTTCGCGCCGATCGACCCATCGGTGTTCACGCTTCCCCCTGAAATCAAGGCATTGACGCAGGGCGGTGCAGCCACGACCCCGGGCGCAGCGCCGAAGAGCACTCCCAAAGCCAGCCCAAAGGACAAACCGGAGGGCGGCACTCCAAAGAATCCATGACCGCTGCGCTCGAAATTCGTGGCGTTTGCAAGCGCTACGGCAACGTGGAGGCGGTTCGTCCGCTCGATCTCGTGGCGGAGCGCGGCGCACTGATTGGACTGCTCGGCCCCAACGGCGCGGGCAAAAGCACATTGATCCGCATGGTCATGTCGCTGATTCGTCCTGATGCGGGCGAACTGCGCGTGCTTGGTGGCGACGCACTCGACATGAAGGATCGCATCGGCTATCTGCCCGAGGAACGGGGCGTCTACCGCCGCATGCGCGTCGAGGACTTCCTCTTCTACATCGGGCGGCTCAAGGGACTGCCTTCGAGCGGACTGCGCGCGCGGATCGCGGGTTGGCTGGAGCGGATCGAACTTCCTGGCGTTGCGCACAAGCGCTGCCAAGAACTGAGCAAGGGGATGCAGCAGAAGGTGCAATTCGTGGCTGCGCTGCTGCACGACCCAGAACTGATCGTGCTTGATGAACCGTTTTCAGGCCTCGATCCCGTGAACGCACGCGTCCTCATTCAGACAGTTCAGGCGCTGCACCGCGAGGGACGAACGATCTTTCTCTCCACGCATCAGATGTCACAGGCTGAACAGATGTGCCAGCGCGTGGTACTCATCAATCGTGGCGAGAAGATCCTCGATGCGCCCGTCCGCGAAGCACTCGCTCGCTTCTCTCCGCGCGCCATCGATCTCGAACCCGCCTCGGATCCCCAGAAGGCCTGCGCCGCGCTGAAGCAGTTGCCAAGCGTTGCAAGCGCCGAGTGGCGACCTGAAACATGCACCATCCATGTCGCGCTCGATGAGCGCGCGGATGCAGTCTCCTCGCTCGCAGCGATCGCCGCATGCGTTCCTGCCCGACGAATCGAGGTGGCACGCGTCTCGCTGGATGATGTCTTCGTCCGTCTGGTGGAGGCCCATGGTGGACATTCGCGTGTGCCCGTGCGGGGTGCCGCATGACGGGCGAACACCGCACCACATCAGGTCGAATGGGGCGCATCGGTGCGATCGCCGCCCGTGAGTTCAAGCAAACGGTTCTCACCAAGAGTTTCATCTTTGGGGCGCTCGTGCTGCCCGTCATCATGATCGGCATCGGCGCGTTGGTACCGCTGCTTGTCGGAGGCACCACGCCTCCCGTCGTCGGGACACTGGTCGTTGCCGACAAGGATGGTTCGGTGGCGGAACAGATGCGATTGGCGTTCGATGCCATGCGTGCAACGGGCAAGGTGGCGATATCTCCATCCGACACGATGCCGCCACCGATGCCGATGGGTGGTCTTGGCGGCGTGCCGATGCCAGACGACCCGCCCGTCGATATCACCGTGATGCGCATCGCGCTCGATGCAGATCTCCAGCGCGAACAGACACGCGTGCAATCAGGAGAGATCCTTGGCCTCGTGGAGATTCCCGCTGCACTGCTGCAGTCTGCGCCGCCTGCGGGCGTCGACATCAGCGTGCTCGTCCCAACGGCATCACCAGCGAAGACCACGGCGATGATCGGACGCATCGCACGCGAAGCCACCGTCACCGCCCGAGTGGCGGCAGCGGGCGGCGATCTTGCGGCAGCGCGCGCACTTCTCAGTCCACCGAGTGCAGCGACGGCACGCGTGAGTAACGAGGGCCAACGCTCGAGGGAACGCTTCGAGATTCGCATGATTCTCCCAGGGGCATTCATGTTCCTCATGTGGATCGCGTCATTCACAAGCGCGAATCAACTGCTGACTTCCACCATCGAGGAGAAGTCGAGCAAGGTGATCGAAGTGCTGCTGTCCGCCACGAGTCCGCTCGAACTGCTCGCCGGAAAGATTCTGGGACAAAGTCTGGTGAGTTTGGTGATGCTCGGCATGTATGGCATCGCGGGGATGGTCGGACTCACGCTCCTCGCTGTGACAGACCTCGTGGATGTCCCGACCATACTTCTCTTCGTCGTCTGGTTCCTGCTCGGCTACTTCATGTGCGCAGCAATGATGGCCGCAGTCGGAAGTGCCGTAAGCGACCTCCGCGAGGCTCAGACGCTGGTCTCGCCAGTCATGCTTCTCATGATGATGCCGATGATGCTGTGGCTTCCCATCTCGGAGAATCCGACGGGCATCCTCGCGACGGTCACCAGCTTCATCCCGCCGATTGGCCCGTTTGTGATGGTGCTGAGAACGATGGGCGCCGTGGAGGGAATCCCGGCATGGCAGGTCGGCGCCGCACTTTTTACAAATGCCATCGGAGCGATCGCACTTGTCTGGCTTGGCGCGCGCATCTTCCGTATCGGCATCCTGATGCAAGGCAAGCCGCCGACACCTCTTGAATTGCTGCGTTGGGCGCGCGCGCGCTGAAAGCCCATATGAAGCGCGGCCGCGCTTCTACACTTTCGCCCATGGCTCATCATGACCTTTGGGCTCCATGGCGCATGGCATACCTGCGCGACCTCGAAGCGCGTCACGGTGATGCGAAGAGCAGCAGCGCGCCACAGCTCAGCAATTTTTTGCGGGCGGCGTGGGAGGATCCTGCGAACGATCATGCCCACTTCGTTGTGCACAGAAATGAGCACGGGCTGATCATGCTCAATCGCTACCCGTACTCCAATGGACATGTGTTGGTGGCGCTTGCCGAGGCACGACCCACCCTGCAGGACTACACCGCACCACAGCGTGCGCACCTCTGGGAACTCGTGGACTTTGCGG
The DNA here is from genome assembly GCA_016872915.1 of Planctomycetota bacterium. GTDB lineage: Bacteria > Planctomycetota > Phycisphaerae > Phycisphaerales > SM1A02 > F1-60-MAGs104. Next base: position 55,208 of record VGYQ01000006.1, read on the forward strand.
TGGAGCTGGTCGAACGTGCCCTTCATTCACAAGGTGTGAATGTGGGAGTCAATCAGGGACGAGCTGCAGGCGCTGGACTCCCTGAACATCTGCATGTCCATGTCGTTCCCCGCTGGAGCGGCGACACCAATTTCATGGCAACCATTGGAGAGGTGCGCGTCGTCCCCGATTCGCTTGAGTCCAGTTGGCAGGCTCTTCGCGCGGCCATCCGCGACTGACAGAATTCAGCGATCGGTCCTGCCGACGGCCCGAGCGAACTCGCGCCCGCGCCGAAGCGGGGCTGGGCCGACTCATTGGCCTCGAACCCAACTCGCAGGTGGGTTCGAAGTCCGACGATCCCGATCTTCCACTCGGCGCCATCGCCGGAGGCTTGATCTTCGTCGCAGATCTGCGATCCCTTGGGTTCGTGCAAGGTTCGAGCGCATGCTGAACCGGCCTCCGTCGACAGGACCAATCGCTGACGGCGTAAACGATAGCCACTTGCGTACTGGCGCGAGAGTCGGGCTCAAGAATCAGGCGGGAGAATTGGGCGCGAGAAATCCTGCCCAACGAAGTCTGGTTTCCTCCTACGCTTGGGAGCGCGAGCGCGGCCGTCGCGTTGCGTTCGTATGACCGTGTTCTCCCCCCCACTGCTCCTCCAGCGCCTCGGCGCATTCGTCGGCGAGTTCCACCCGCGCGCACTGCCGACCATGTTGCGCGCGAACTATGCGCACGAGCTGTATTCCGGGATGTTGATGCCGCTCATGCTCGGAGCGCTTGAGGGTGGCACCATGGCGATCGTGGTGAAAAAGATGTTTACGGGAGTAGAGGGCGTTGATCCGACAACGGTCGACTATGCGGTCGCTGCGGTGAGCGCCGCACCGAATGTCGCCAACCTCAGTTCATTTGTTTGGGCGGCCCTTGCGCATGGCAGGCCAAAGGTCGCGTTCATCAGTGGATTGCAACTGCTCACCTGCGTCTGCGTTCTGCTTGCAGCGTTCGTGCCTGTGAACACGCTTGGGCTGCTGCTGTTGACCGCGCTTGTGATGATTTCGCGCATTGCATGGACAGGAGTCATCACGGTGCGCGCAGTCGTCTGGCGCAACAACTACCCGCGTGCGAGTCGAGCAATCATTGCAGGTCGCATGGCGACCGTGCAGTCGCTCGTGCTCGCGCTCGCAGGGCTCCTGATTGGATCAGCTCTCGATCTGCGTGCAGACAGCTTTCGATATCTGTTCCCCGGCCTGGCGCTGACAGGCGTGATCGCCAACAGCATCTGGCGAAAGGTCCGACTGCGTGGCCAGCGCGGACTGCAACTGGCAGAAATCGAATCGGGTTCCGGGGCGGCACGCATCGACCCGCGTCATCTGTTGCATCTGCTGCGCGATGATCGGCTCTACGCGCGCTTCATGTGGTGGATGTCGGTGTTTGGACTTGGCAGTCTCATGGTCGGGCCGCCGCAAGTTTTGGTGCTGAACGATCAGTTCCACACTTCCTATCTTGAGGGCATCCTGATCACCACCGTGATTCCATTGGTGGTGATGCCACTGGCGATTCCAATCTGGTCGCGACTGCTGTCCAAACAACATGTGGTGGCGTTCCGCTCGGTGCACGGCTGGACATTCGTCCTTGGATCTGGCGCCATCTGGCTTGCGGCGCTCTTCGACTCCATGACGCTGATGTACGCATCGAGCGTGATGCTGGGCATTGGGTTCGCGGGCGGTTCGCTCGCATGGAACCTCGGACACCATGATTTCGCACCTGCACACCGAGACAGCGAATACATGGCAGTGCACGTCACGCTCAATGGCATCCGCGGTGCCATCGCGCCATTTCTTGCGGTCCTCATTTATGACCCGCTCTCGCGCCTCGGCGCAGGACCGTGGTTTTTCATGCTCTGCATGCTGGTCAATCTGGCCGGTGTGCTTGGTTTTCGAGCCATGCGAAGGGATCTACCCCCTCGAATCACAGCGGAAATCTGATACATTGCGCGGCTCGCCTGTGGGGACGTCCCACCGGCTCCGCCTTGCGAGGATGGCAAAGTGCCTCCCCGCGCATCGAAAGCACGCACCCCCATGGTTGACTACAACCTCATTCAAGACATCGGACTCGACCTCGATATCGCCGACCAAATGGTCCGCGACGCCCTTGGCACGAAAGCGACGGTCAACGACCTCGCCGCTGCCGCAGACAAAGCAAAGACAACCGGAGGCGCAGAGACCCTCCTCAAGGGCACCGTGGTGTCGATCAGCGGCGACTATGTGATCGTCGATGTCGGATTGAAGAGCGAGGGGCAGATTTCGAAGGAAGAGTTCGAGGACTCCGGTGGCGTGTCCGTTGGCGACACCGTCGAGGTCGTTCTCGAAGAACTGGAGGACGCCGAAGGCAACATCGTCCTCTCGAAGCGCAAGGCTGACCGCATTCGAGGCTGGGAGACTCTCGTTGCAACCAAGAAGGAAAACGATGTCGTCGAAGGCAAGTGCCTCCGCAAGATCAAGGGTGGTCTGCTGGTGGACATCGGGGTCCCCGTCTTCTTGCCGGCTTCGCAGGTCGACATCCGACGCCCAGGCGATGTCGGCGACTTTGTTGGCCGCACGATGCGCGCACTGGTGTTGAAAATCGATCTGGAACGCCGCAACATCGTCATCAGTCGACGCCGTCTGATCGAGGTCGAGCGCGAGGAGGCGCGGAAGACGCTCCTGACTCGCATCAAGGAAGGCGACATCGTGAAGGGCCATGTCACAAATATCGCCGATTTCGGCGCATTTATCGATCTTGGTGGGATCGACGGACTGCTGCATGTCACCGACATGTCCTGGGGCCGTGTGAACCACCCATCGGAGATCGTCAAGATCGGACAGGAAGTCGAAGTGAAGGTGCTGAACATCGATCGCGAGCGCGAGAAGATCGCTCTCGGTTTGAAGCAGCGCGAGCCGAGCCCATGGGAGGAGATCGAGAAGAAGTACCCCGTTGGCGCACGCGTGCGCGGGTCGGTCGTCAGCCTCATGTCCTACGGTGCGTTCGTGCGCCTCGAGGACGGCATCGAGGGTCTCGTGCATGTCAGCGAGATGTCGTGGACTCGACGCATCAACCATCCGAGCGAACTGGTGCAGGTGAATCAAGAGACCGACGTGGTCGTTCTTGACTTCAACAAGGACAAGCTCGAAATCTCCCTCGGTATGAAGCAGTGTGAGGTGAACCCATGGGATCTCGTCGCCGAGCACTATCCGCTTGGCACCGTCATCACAGGGAAGGTTCGCAACCTTGCCAACTACGGCGCCTTCATCGAGATTGAGTCAGGCATCGATGGATTGCTCCACATTTCCGACATGTCTTGGACCAAGAAGATCGCGCACCCGAACGAGCTCTTCAAGAAGGGCGACGAGGTGAAGTGCGTGGTCATTGAAGTCGACCAAGAGAAGCAGCGCGTCGGTCTCGGCATCAAGCAGTTGACCGAGGATCCGTGGGTCGAAGCGATCCCAGGCGCCTATCGACCGGGCATGATCGTGAAGGGCAAGATCACGAAGATCACGAACTTCGGCGTGTTTGTGGAACTCGAGGATGGTCTTGAGGGTCTGCTGCACATCTCCGAACTGAGCGATCAGAAGATCGAAAATCCACTGGATGTCGTGAAGCCTGGTCAGGAAGTCGATGTCAAGATTCTTCGCGTGGATACCGACGACCGCAAGATCGGCCTCAGCCTCAAGCGCGCACAATGGGGCGCGGGCGATGCTGGCGGCGGCAAGACCGAGGGTGCAAGCGCGACGGACGACGCATTTGTTGTCCCGAAGCGTGCGAAGCCAACCCGCGGCGGCATGGACGACCACGGCGCACTCGGAACCGACAAGATCAAGCTCGACTGAGCGGCATCAACTTCGGGATGTTTCCCGAACCGAAGTGCTTGCCTGCATACGTGTCTGCAAAAGCGACGACGGCCTGCGAAAAATCGCAGGCCGTCGCGCTTTCCGGCACCCGCTACACCTTCGTGCGCGGGCGAGTCTCCCCATCCGCCCCGCCGCCCCATTGAAGGGGGGTGCAGTGCCAAGAAATGGCGTTCGTATCAGAGAATGGCCAGATATGACAGGACAGTCAGCAACAGAACTGGCTGCTTTGAAACCTCACTTCCTAAAAACCGGGACAGTGACATTGGCTATCTCACACACGAACAGGTAAATCGAGTCAAACCACTTGAACCCGATCTACACTGGCGAATATGCAGCGAACTGGAGCAATGTCCACTTCTGCCGCGCTTTTTTTCACGGTCATGCTTTGCACGACTCAAACGAGTGCCGATTCGCCAAAAGATGATGATGCGATTGCAGCATGGAACTCCTGTCGATTGGCAATCAATGGCGGAATCAGCGAAAAAAATGCGCCTGACGGACTTTTGGATGACTTCTACTCCGCATCGATACTGCTCCGACTCGATGGGCAGGTGATTGGGGTTGGAAGTGCCAGATCGCCCGGCGCAGTCTCAACGGCCCTGCGCATGGCGGTTGCAGACGCTGCGCGACGCTGGAGCAGCACACCAAGCAGAGTTGATCAGCCCATTCCATTTGAGCGTCTGACGCTTGAACTTGAAGTGGGCGGCGAGTTTGAACCGCTGCTGGGCACGAATTTCGCACAAGCTGCCCGAGAGGTTCAACCTGCACTCGATGGGATGGCTCTGCGACGCGGCAGTGAGTGGGCGCTCGCCCATCCCGGCGTCCTACAGGCCCTGAACGTTGCAAGTGCGCCGGACCAGACGCTGCTTTCACTCGCACTGCAGGTCGGACTGCCAGCGCGCGATCTCGACCAACTGCCCGCTGACGAGAGAGTGGCTATCTACCGATTTGGAGCGACACGTGTTGTGCAACCCACAGCAGCAAGCGCCCCTGTCATCGTGCTCCGTGGCATGCAGCTCTTGCCTGCGGAACGCGGCGCACAATTGATCCGTGACATCGATGCGTGCGCCGAGGGCATCGTGTCGTGGTTTGAGCGCTCCCTGATCACACCCAAGGCTGGGGAAAACGATGAACCTGCCATGCAGCGCACCGCCCTTCGTGCGCTTGGACTTCGCGGGGACTATCTGCCTGCGGAGCGCGCCGATGCGACACTGTTTGCAGGACCCGCTGAACAAGCGCTCGCAGCGGCTGCACTTGCTCAGTTTTCACGCTCGCATGAAGGCCCCATGGCGAAGCGCGCGGCTGCAGTTTCTGCAGAAATCCTTTGCGCCCTCGGTCGAGTCGACGAAGTGGAGACCGCACCACAGCAGGACGCAAAGGCTGTTGCCTGGATTGTGATGGCGTGCACGGCACTTCCAAGGGAGGTGTCGAACTGCCCTGAACTCTCCACGCTTCGGAGCGACTACCGAAATGCGCTTCTGGCCCGTTGCACCAAGCCGCTGAGCCCCGAAGCACCTAGTGCCGGCGATGGCGCCGTGCTCCCCCCACTCACGCTTCAAGGCGATCCACTCGAACAATCCCTTCTGCTCGCTGCTCTTGCCTCCTGTGAGCGCAGTGGTGATCCACTGGTAGAACGCGAACGACTGATTGCTGCAATCGACACGTGTTGGAAGGACACGCCGCGGAGCGTTCTGGTTGGGGTCTTTGGCTGGTTGCTTGAAGCAGATTTGGCACTCGGAGAAGTTCCCTCGCATCACCGAGCACTCGTACAGGCCGCGCGTCAAGCGCTCCTTGCAGTGCAACTTGGATCGGCCGGACTTGCCGCTGCGCAGTTGGATCCACCACCACCGGATGTACACGGCGCATTCGCGCTGACGGGTCAGAGCACCCGGGGTGCAAATGTGCAGAGCGCACGAGTGGGTCATGGCCTTGCGCTCATGCTCGGCAACGCGGAGCTGACGAGCGATGAGGAAAGCGAACGTGCATGCGCATCGCAGGCCATGCTCATTCGCTTTCTGCGGCAGCTCGTGTTTGACGATACGTCGTGCTATCTCGTGGCAGATCGCAGTCGGGCTCTCGGCGCGCTTCGAACTGCACCGTGGGACAGCCGAATTGCCGTGGCAGCAAATGCCATGTCACTGATTTGCCTCGAAGCGAGCAGAAACGCGCTTCGATTGCGCTGCCCGCCCGTAGAATGATTGGGGTGAATGGGCGCGCAACGCCCCTCCACCCGCCCACTATGGTTCCAACTCTTGGTCCAACATGGCTCAGTCGACCGCTGACCTCCCTGTGCGCAGCGCTGCTCTGCGCCTGCTCGGTCGCCGCACAGACAAAGCCGTCTGCGCCCGCGAAGCCCGCTGCGGTACCGCCTGTGAAAAAGGCAGAGGGCGCAAAGACCGGAACGGCAACAAGCGGGATCACCGTTCACGCGGTTGCTCCCACCGTCACCGCACAAACAAAGGGCACACCATCAGAAGCCAGCGAGTTGGCGAGTGAGCCACAGGATGTCCTCTTCGCACTCATGAATACCCGTTTGCCGGTGACCTTTGAGGAGACTCCCGCGCGCGATGCGCTGAAGTTCATTGCGGAAGCGACGAATGTCGCCATGGTTCCGCGTTGGAGGAGTGACAGAAACCCTGATGGCATGGATCCAGACGAACCCATCACGATGCAACTGCCGAGCCTCACTGCACTCGACGCACTCGAGTATGTACTTGCACAACTGCCCGCGGAGTCCTCCTGTACCTGGCAGCTTCGTCCAGGCTTTCTGGAGGTCGGTACGCGTGAGAATCTCTCGCGCCGCGGATCTCTTGTCACCAAGCTGTATCCGATCAAAGACTTGCTTTACACCGTGCCGTACTTTGACAACGCACCGAACTTCAACCTCGATTTTGCACTCAACCAAGGTGCAGGCGTTGGTGGCGGCGGAGGTGGTGGCGGCATGGGTGGCGGCGGTGGCGGGATGGGCGGTGGTGGAGGTGGAATGGGTGGCGGTGGCGGCGGCGGTGGCGGTGGTGGAGGCGGAAGCCTCTTTGGAAATGGTGGGGACAGCGGTCCCCGCGAGACGGCCGAAGAGGCAGCTCGGCGACTGATTCAACTCATCAAGTCTGTTGTTGAACCCGAAGCATGGGAAGCAGACTGGGCTTTCATTGACTATTACCAAGAGTCACTCATTGTGCGCGCACCCGACTATGTCCACCGAGCACTCGGCGGCTACTCCTTCCTGCCTCCCCCTCGGCAAGCCCGCCGCAGTGGACCGCGCTATGTGTCGATGACCGTGCCATTCAGTTTCGCCACGCTCCGTGGCTTTTCGACTGGCTCAGCGACTGGCGCAACGGGCGGCGGCAATCTCGGTCCCTGACCGCAAACGCATGTTTCGTGAGTCTGGCCCCCCCGCCTCAACTGAACAGCAGATACCCGAGCGCTGACAATGACGCTCCTGCTTGGCGTAGGTTGCCCCTTCGCATGCTGACTCGGTCCAGAAAACTACGCCGTGATCTTTCGGTGTGCACCACAGATGGCGCGCTGTACTCATTCATGGTCGGCATTGGCGAGATGTTCTTCATCCCCTTCGCGCTTGCACTCGGATTCAGTGAAGTCGAAGCGGGGCTCTGCTTCAGCATCCCGTTCCTGCTTGGAGCGACTCTTCAATTGGTGTCACCCTGGGGCGTCGAAGTGCTGCGGAGCCCTCGACGATGGGTCATCCTGTGCGCAACGGTGCAGTCCTGCAGTTTCATTCCACTGATCCTCGCGGCATGTATCGGCTCGATCCCGATGCCCATGCTGCTCGCAACGCTCGCGGTGTATTGGGGGACCGCACTCGGTGCAGGCCCGGCATGGACCGCATGGGTTGGAGCACTTATTCCAAGCAACATTCGACCGTGCTACTTCGGTATCCGAACGCGGATCTGCCAGTTGGCGACGCTGGGAGGACTTGCTGCGGCAGGCATGCTGCTCTGGCTCGGGCGCCAAGCCGATGTGTCGCAGTCGCCCGTGCAGCCGGACGCCGCGTCCACCGGTGCACAGGAACTGCTTGCGTTCGCCGGCATGTTCGTTCTGGCTGCGCTCGGACGCGGAATCTCCACTCGCTACTTGTGGCTTCAGAGTGAACCGCCTTCTGGAAACTGGAATCAGAAGACAATCAGTCCACTTCGTCTGCCTCTGCGCCCACTCAGCGGTCCCGAGCGGAACCTCTTTCTGTTCATGCTCCTGTTCCAGATTGCACTGCAAGTCTCCAGCCCGTTTGTCGGGTCCTATCTCATTGGCCGCCTCCACTTTTCGAACACGATGTACTTCGTCGCGGTCGCCGTCATGTTCTTCAGCAAGAGCATTGCGTCGGCCATCTTTGGTGCGATGGCTGCCAGGTATGGCGCACGCCGCGTGCTGGTGCTTGGCAGCATTCTCCTTGCCATGCACGGGGCATTCATGGCAATCCCTGCTGACGTGTGGACCATCATGCTGCTCATGGCTGGTGCTGGTATCGCGTGGGCTGCCTATGAACTCGCCACATTCCTCCTGATTCTTGATGTCTCGCGCCCAGCAGATCGCACCAGCCTCATGACGTCCTATCTCTTTCTGAATGCGGGTGCTCTCCTTGGGGGATCACTCCTTGGAGGTTGGATCCTGCGGATGATGGGTTCGCATGAGCATGCCTACACCATGCTCTTTCTGACATCGTCACTCGCACGCATCGGAATGCTCCCACTGCTGCGGCGCGTTCCCGAGGGCAGACCCGGCAGTCGATCACAGATGGCACCACTCACAACAGCACCCTGTGAAGGTGGTTCCGCAACCCTCCCAGGAGAGAGCGGCGTATGAACCGTATATGGATAATTTTTGCGCTCCCCGTCACCGCGCTTTGTGCGTGGGTCGTTTGGATGCCAACAGACACTTTGGCCACCTGGCTGACACATCCGGTGGTGGCCGAACGACAAGGCGTTGCCATTCGCACCGTCACGATTCAAGGCGCACACTGGTGGCGGATCACGGCAGCGCTCTGCGCAGCGGCTTGGTGGATTCTGCCCCCCTTGATCGCGCACTGGACAGCACGTCGCACGATCGCTCGTGCGGAA
>VGYQ01000007.1 GCA_016872915.1 Planctomycetota bacterium
CATCTGCTGGCGCTCAACAAGCCGTGTCACGGAACACCGAGGTGCGGGGCGGCTCCTCCCTCGCGTTCGACCCGTGGCTCCTCGTCGGTGCGCTGTGGCTCGTCGGCACCATGCTCATCGTCGGCATTTCCATTGCTCGCGTCATGCGGTTCCGGCGTGGACTGCTCGTCCATTGCAGTCCTGCGGGTCACGAAATCCGTGATGTCGCGAGTCGCGTGGCTGCCGAACTCGGCGTGCGGCGGAGGTTCAAGGTGCTCGTCGCTCGGTCAAACGCGGTCCCGTTCGTCTGGGGCGGCTTCGGTGGCCCGATCATCGTGCTCCCGGCGGCGCTGGCCGCGGATGCGGATGCGCCAAGCCTTCGGCTGATCCTTATGCACGAACTGTCACACATCCGACGCCGAGATGACCTCGTCCGATGGCTCGACTGGGCGGTCATGGCGTGGCTCTGGTGGAATCCGCTTGCGTGGATCGCGCGCCGCGGGCTGAGGTCGTCCGAGGAGCTCGCGTGCGATGCGCTCGTCCTGCGCACCTGCGGGGCGTCAACACGCGAGTACGGCGCCTGCCTCGTGGCGGCCGCGGAGTCATTGGCGGGGTCGGCGTTCCGCACGCCGGCACAGGCATGCACCATGGGCGACGGCGGATCGCTCGAGCAAAGGATCACGATCATCATGTCAGGATCGCTTCAGCGTCGCCCCTCCGTTCCGCTTCGTGTCATCGCCGCCGGACTCGCGGCGGCCTGCCTCATGTCAGGCCTGACGACCACGGCGGGCGCCCAGTCGCCGCCGAACGCCCCGGCCAGGGGTCGATCCTTCTTCGATGGCCGCGGCAAGCCCAGCATCGTGGACACCGCGATTGCGGCCAAGTTCCAGACGCTCGTCGCCGCCGTGGAGGCGGCTGGGCTCTCCGATCTTCTTCGTTCGGAGGGCCCGTTCACGGTGTTCGCGCCGAGCGACGAGGCATTCGCGGCACTGCCTGCCGGAACGCTCGAGTCGCTGCTGCTTCCCGAGAACAAGGAGAAGCTGCGGAGCATCATTGCCCATCATGTGGTGCCCGGCCGACTCCTCTCGATGGAGGTCGGCAACATCGAGGATCCGCAGATGGCCCGCACCGCGGCGGGCGACCGCGAGACGATCGCCGCTGACCGCAAGGGTTTCCGTTTCGGCGCGGCAGAGGTCGTGCAGCCCGACATTCTCTGTGGAAATGGCGTGATCCACGCCATCGATCGGGTGGTGCTGCCGAAGCCCGCCCGCTCGGAGGATTCGATGGGCATGGGCATGAAGGAAGCGGCGTCGGCCGACCTGCTCGATGCGTTGCGCAAGGTTCCGGACGGTCGCTTCTCAACCTTCATTGCGGCCGTTGAGGCGAGTGGTCGCGAACAGGACTGGGCGCAGCCCGCACCCGACCGCAGCTGGACGGTCTTCGTGCCGACGAACGATGCCTTTGCGCGGCTCTCCGAGCAGGAGCGCTCCACGCTCCTCGACCCGAAGAACCGGGAAGCGCTCCGCGCCGTGCTCGACTGGCACGCGCTGCCGAAGCTCCAGATCTGGAGCTTCGACCTGAATGGCGGCGGCCGCGCGCCTGTGATGATCTCGGAGAACAAGGATCGGTTCGTGCTTGACGTGCTCGCGAACGGAGCGGTCTTCGTGTACCGCATGCGGTCGATGCGCGATCGCTCGCTCGAGGAGCCCTTCAAGGCGCGGATCATCGCCGGCGACATCGCCGTCGGCTCGAGCGTCGTGCATGTGGTCGACCGCGTGCTCATCCCGCCGCAGTACGAGAACACGCTCATTGCGTCGCAGGCCTACCGCGAGAAGGATGTCAAGGAATCGGCAATGGCCGCCGACTCGCAGTTCATGGCGGCGTACGAGTTGCGCGGCACCATGAAGCAGGCCGAGTCCATGGAGGACGCCGCCGCCATCGCGGTCTATCGCATGGGGCTCCGGATGCTTGAGGAGGTGGTGCCCCTCGATCGGGACGGCATGGTCATCATGGGCGACGAGCAGTCGAATGACCGCACCGTGCTTCGTGACCGCCTGCGGGCGCGGATCGACGATCTCGATCGCGTCTGGTACGCCAAGTTCATGAAGGGCAGCCCGCCCACGACGAGCCTCTCGGAGCCCGCTTCTGGAGGCGCTGTGCCTGCGGGCGATGCCGCTCCCGCCGCTCCCGTCGCGGCCCCGCCCGCAGCGCCGACCGTGCGCGGTTCCGCGAACGCCGCCGAGGCCGTGATGCCGGCGTCTGCGCCGAAAACGGAAGCCGTCCGTGCGCCGGCATCGCTCGAGTGGTGCGAGGTCATCGAGAAGGACTGCGACCCCAAGGTCGTGACGGACGCAGTGCTGCGTGAGGCCATCGTGCGTACCGGTCTGCCGTGGCGCGTGCGGGACCGGTCGACGGGCATCGAGATGCTGCTCGTGCCGCCGGGACAGTTCACGATGGGAAAGAGCGCGGGCGACGCCGAGGCGCTCGCAAACGAGGTCCCGGCCCATTCCGTCACGCTCACGCAGGCCTTCTACCTCGGTCGCTACGAGGTGACGAAGGAGCAGTTGGCGAAGGTCATCGGCGGCGATGCGCGCACCGGCGCGGAGCGCGTCGAACCCGGTGTGCAGGGCGTGCAGGTCGATGCAGGTGGGGGCCGAACGGTCATCGTGAGCGGCGGCGTCGGACTCGTCGATGCAAAGGGCAACCCGTTACCCACGCGCCAGACCGCGGAGCCGGGGCCCGACGGCACCATCGTCTTCACCACCACCCCCGCGGAAGCCGGGCCCGCGGCCGCTCCGGATACGCGCAGCGGCCTGCCCGCTCTTGCCAGCTGGCCCAAGACCGCCGAGTTCTGCCGCAAGGCGGGGCTCCGGCTCCCGACCGAGGCCGAGTGGGAGTACGCATGCCGCGCGGGCTCGCAGGCTCCGCGCTACGGAGAGCTCGACGCGATCGCGTGGCACCGTGGCAACTCGAATGGTCGCAAGCACCCCGTGGGCACGAAGGCCGCGAACGCGCTCGGCTTGCACGACATGATCGGCAATGCTTGGGAGTGGGTGAGCGACTGGTACGGCGACTACACGCGAAGCGCCAAGACCGACCCGACCGGCCCGGAGACCGGAACGTCCCGCATCGCACGCGGCAGCTACTTCAACTACGAGGACGGCTTCTCCCGCGCGTCGCGGCGGTACGAGATGCAGGCCGTCGAGTTCGACAGCACGGGCTTCCGTGTCGCGCGCAATCCGTGACGCCAAGGTTGGAATTGACGTCGTCTCGATTGACCGCCTGATCTCGGAAGGCTGTTAACCAGTTCAGAGAGCGCGCGAGATCAAGGCGGGGTTTCGCCCGTTTCGTCGCCGTTCGGATCAGGGCCCGTGGTTCCCAATTGGGCTCTCTCCAAAAACGCGAGAGCGCCGAACCCCGCCACGGCGCGGCAGCAGGGGGTTTCGGCGGGGTCAGCCTGTAAACAAACCGGTCGACCTCGCGAGAGGCCGACCGGTTGAACTCCCCCAGCTGGACTCGAACCAGCAACCTGGCGGTTAACAGCCGCCCGCTCTACCATTGAGCTATAGGGGAAAGGAACGAAAATAGTAACGGGGTAGCCCTCATCGTCAAGCGAAGCCTGTTTCTGCAAAGTTCTAGGTTTGAATTGGCAATAACCCCGCACCTCCCCCGCTTGCATTGTCGGGCAGTTGGCGTAGACTCTTCGACTCGGCACGGAGCCACCATCATGAAGCAAGACATCCATCCAAAGTATTACCCAGAGTGCAAGGTGAACTTCCGCGGCGAAGTGGTGATGACCGTCGGCGCGACTGTTCCTGAACTCAACGTCGAAGTGTGGTCCGGATCCCACCCGTTCTACACGGGTCAGAAGACCTTCATCGACACGGCGGGCCGCGTCGAGCGGTTCCAGCGCAAGTTCGCGGGTGACTACTTCGGCAAGGACAAGTCCAAGTCGAAGGGTGCAGCGAAGCCTGACGCGAAGAAGTAGAGCCCTCCATCTCAAAACACTGTTCACCGTGCTCTCCCAAGGAGCACGGTGTTTTGTTTCCCCTGCGCATGAATGAACCGGCTGCCAATCTCATCCGAAGGCTCGAGGAAATCGAGAGCGAGTATGGTCGCATCGAGAGCCAGTTGAACGATCCCGCAGTGCTCGTCCAGCACACGCAGGTTCGTGCGTTCATGATTCGCCGCACAACGATCAGCGCAACGGTCGATGCGTGGACGCGTTGGAAGAGCCTTCGGCATGAGATGCAGTCCGCGGCGACTTTGGCGAGCGATGCCGATGCAGCAATCGCGGCGCTTGCTCGCGAGGAGATCCGCAGCGCCGAACAGGAGTGCGATGCCCTGCTCGCACAACTCGTGCATGAACTGGTGACCGCCGATGACCGAGCCGTCACGCGACTCATCCTGGAAGTTCGCGCCGGCGTCGGTGGCGATGAGGCAAGCCTCTGGGCGGGCGACCTCATCAACATGTACGGCCGCTACTGCAAGTCCCGCGGTTGGCAGGTGGAGGAGATGGAGTCGAAGGCGGGTGATGTTGGCGGAGTCACGCATGCGGTCCTTGGGATCACGGGCGCCGGCGCATGGAGCGCACTTGGCTACGAGGGCGGCACACACCAAGTGAAGCGTGTCCCCGCCACGGAGGCACAGGGGCGCATTCACACGTCGACCGCCACCGTCGCCGTGCTGCCCGAACCCGAGTCGATCGATGAGAGCATCGATCCATCGGAGGTCCGCGAGACCGTCACCACTGCACAGGGTCCGGGCGGGCAGAATGTGAACAAGGTTTCGACGGCCGTTCATCTGGTGCACACGCCGACGGGAATCGAAGTACGGATGCAGGAGACGCGCAGTCAGTTGCAGAACCGCGACAAGGCGTGGCGGTTGCTGCGAGCGCGCGTCTTGGAGCGACGAAGCGCCGAAGCGCACGCGCGCCGCGCCACCGAGCGAAGCGCGATGATCGGTTCGGGCGACCGAGCGGAAAAGATTCGCACCTACCGCGCGAAGGAAAACATCGCGGTCGATCACCGCATCGAGCAGTCATTCGCGCTCGATGCGCTGCTCGCAGGGGACATGCAGCCGCTGGTGGACGCACTCGTGATCAAAGACATCGCAGACCGTGTTCAGCAGCTCTGACGAGCGAAGCACACATCACGCACCGCACGCGATCAGCGCACGGAAAGCACCGCTTCAACATCCGCGGCGCGCGGACCCGCGCGCACGGCGATCGGCACCGTGATGATGCCGCTGATCCCCGCACGCGGCGTGATGCGGACCGACACTGCGGTTCCATCTTCCGCGCCCGGCGCGGTTGCTGCCAGCTCGACGGTCGCATCGGGCGATGTGGTCGTCACTGAATCCACCTTCATGTCCTTGAGCTTGAAGACGAAGGTCGCAGTTCCACTTGTCCCTGCCGCAACACGACCCAAGTTCAGTCGCTGCTCGATGACCGGGATCTTGGGCTTCTGCGGCGCACGTGTGCTGCGGACGCGCACATCCACGACCCCCGCGCCTGCCGCATCGGTCTCGAACAGCAGATACGGGGGAAGGGCTGCGCCCTCCGCGGTGCCGGTGACGTCGTACGTCACAACCCACGACGCGCGCGGCGCGTCCTCGGAACCATCGCCGTACTGAATCACCATCTGCGCCCCCGACATCGAAAGAATCTTGAACGGCTTGCCATCGATCGACTCAAGCACCAACCGACCGATGAGGTTCTTGCCCTCCACGGCGTTCACGTAGGGAGGAACGCATCGCACCGGCAGCGTCACTTCCGCTCGCACGGGAATGTCGAGCGCGCGAGTAAACCCATCGACCATGATCTTGACGCTTGAGTTTCGCGGACCGACTGCCGGCGCGCCATCGAGTTTCAACTTCATCTCGATCGACTTGCCCGGCTCGATGACCTTGCCCACGAGATCGTTTGGTGTCGTGCACTTGCACGAGGGCTGTACCCCTGTGATGGTGAGCGGCGTGCTGCCCGTGTTGCGGATTTGCACCGTTCCCTCCCCCGCCTTGTTGGGGGCAAGAAAGCCCAGGTCGGCGATCGGCGGCTCGGCTGCGAGCGGGGGCGCCGGCGCACCGGTGCGCGGCTGCACTGGCGTTGCACCTTCGCGCCCGCGGGCAGGCTGCTTCGATGTGTCTGCTGGCGGCGGTGCTGCTTGCCCCTCCACAGGTGGTGCAGCCGTGATCGGGACCACACTGCAACATATTGCGGCAGCGAGAGATCGCAGATATTGGTGGGGGCTCGAGGTTCGCAGAAAGCGTTTCAAGTTGAATCCTTTGCTCGATCCGTTGCCGTTCATCTGTGGACATTACCCCGTCCAATGGGCGCATCGGCAACGAACTGTCCAAAGACATTCAAGGAAGGCCGATTCATTATGCGAATGCAGTAATTTCAGCAGATTGGCAAAATCTTTCCACTGCAATTTTACATCCCCCAAATTGGGGCTATGTTGAGAACGCAGATGAAAGTCTGCATCAGCGAGCCGAAATGGTTGGCTGATCAAACAAGCCCTTTTCCCTCCCTCCGCCTCCGAGCCTTGTGCTCGGGGGTTTTTTTTCGGCAATGCTGGGCTTGGCTATCCTCCGACGCTTTGCGCGACGACGCGTCCTCGTCTGTTCTCTCTCACCGCTCTCGAAACACGCCAACATGAATTCCACCGACCTTCGTCCCGGCATGGCCATCAAACTCGATGGCCGCATGTATGTGATCACGCAATACACCCATGTCACGCCCGGCAACCTGCGCGCCTTCGTGCAGATCAAGATCAAGGACATCGAAAAGGGCACGCTGCTCGAAAAGCGGCTTCGCTCGGGCGAAGCTGTGGAGCAGGTGGAACTCGATCGCCGCCCGATGCAATACCTGTATGCGCAGGGCAAGCAGCACGTGTTCATGGACAACCAGAACTACGAGCAGTTCGAACTCGACCCGGATGTGGTTGGCGAGATGCCGCTCTACGTGCTGCCCGACAAGGAAGTGGTTGTGCTTTGGTGCGATGGAAAGCCGGTGAGCATCGAGATGCCCAACGTCGTCGAACTTCTGGTGACGGACACGCCGCCCGGTATCAAGGGTGCCACCGCGACCAACCAACTGAAAGAAGCGACGCTTGAAACAGGTCTGAAGACGCGCGTGCCGCCGTTCATCACGACCGGCGAGCGCGTGCGCATCAATACAACCGACGGGTCCTACGCGAGCCGCGCCTAAACGCGCGCAGCATGGACGCACCGCTCAGTGCGGCAGCGGGAATCGATTGCAGAAACTGCGGATTTCCTGCCGCACGCTTTCGCAGGTGGTGGCATCGCCCTTCGACCCCATCACACGGTCAAGCCACTCCGCGACGAGCGCCATCTCCTTCTCGCCGAGTCCGCGCGTGGTGAGCGCTGGCGTGCCCAGACGCAGCCCACTGGTCACCATGGGTGGCCGCGGATCATTGGGGATGCCGTTCTTGTTGCAGATGATGCCCGCGCGCTCGAGCCACTTCTCCGCATCGGCACCTGTCAGATCCGCGCTGCGCGCGCGCAGATCCACGAGCATCAGATGGTTGTCCGTCCCACCCGTACAGAGGCGGTAGCCGCGCTGCGTCAGCCCGGCCGCGAGCGCCTTTGCGTTTCGCACGACTTGCGCGCAGTAATCAGCGAACTCTGGACGCAGCGCTTCGCCGAACGCGAGTGCCTTCGCAGCGATGATGTGCATCAACGGTCCACCCTGCGAACCCGGAAAGACCTTGCGGTCGATCTTCGTGGCAATCTCCTCGTCGTTGGTGAGGACCAGTCCGCCGCGCGGCCCACGAAGCGTCTTGTGCGTCGTGGTCGTCACGACATGGGCGTGTGGGAATGGCGATGGGTGAACGCCTGTCGCGCAAAGTCCTGCGATGTGGGCAACATCCGCCATCAAAAGCGCGCCCACCTCGTCGGCGATCGCGCGGAATCGCGCGAAGTCGATCGTGCGCGGATACGCGGAGAATCCGCAGATGATCAGCTTGGGCTTGTGCGTTCTCGCGAGCGCGCCGATCTCGTCGTAGTCAAGTCGCTCGGTCTCCGGATGCAATCCGTAGTCCACAATTTTGTAGAAGGTTCCACTGAAGTTTGGCTTCAGTCCGTGGCTGAGATGACCACCCGCCTTGATCGGCAGACTCAAGACTGTATCGCCCGGATTCATGAGAGCCATGAACGCCGCAATGTTTGCATTCGCGCCTGAGTGCGGTTGCACATTGGCGAAGTGGCAACCAAACAGTTGCTTGGCGCGTGTGCGCGCGAGTTCCTCGACTTGATCATGGAACTCGCAGCCACCGTAGTACCGCTTGCCCGGGTAGCCCTCCGCGTACTTGTTCGTCATCCAACTGCCGGCGGCGTGCATGACCGCTGTACTCACATGATTCTCGCTCGCGATGAGTTCGAGCGTGTGCTCTTGGCGATCACGTTCACTCGCGAGAATGCGGGCAAGATCTGGATCGCTGGAACGCACGAGATCGAGCAGGCGATCGCCCGCGTCGGACGCGTCCGTCGCGGCGTGTGAATGCGTACGCGCTGGTGCAGTCGTCATGCTTTCATGCTAGCCCGACCGACCGCGATATCGTGCTCCGGTCCATGGAATCCCTCTGCGTTCCGATGTGCGGTGCCGTCCTTCACCTGGTGGCGCACGATGGCATGCTTCGCGTCCAGTGGCGTGCAACGGCCGGCCGGGCAATCCAGGCGCACCGGCCGAAGGATGCACCACTGCTTCGGATCGGGCTCCATTTGCTGCAACTCTGGCGGCGAGAGGGTCATGTCAACCCCCGCAGACTGGCATCCCTGCTTCCTCCAGCGGGCAGTTTCACCACTGCGTGTTGGCTGGCGGCGGCGAGTATTCCACGCGGCTCGACGTGCACCTACGGGCAGTTGGCCGCCCGTGCAGGGCGAGAGGGCGCGGCACGAGCAGCCGCGTCTGCGATGGCGCGCAATCCCCTGCCGCCATTCATCCCCTGTCACCGAGTGGTGGCGCGGGGCGGCCTCGGCGGATTCTGTGGGGTCGAATCGAAGCGACGGCGGCACTGGGCAATCCGACTGAAGTGCGCTCTCCTGGAGAGCGAGGGCGTGAGTGCTTCGTACACTTCGCCCTCCGCACCGCGGAAGACGGTTCGAACGACACAAAGAAGGAGTCATCCATGAAGGTCACGATGGTTGGAACGGGCTATGTCGGGCTGGTGACTGGCGCATGCTTCGCAGATATGGGGAATACGGTCACCTGCCTTGATGTGGATGCTTCCAAGATCGAGACGCTCAAGCGCGGCGAGAGCCCGATTTACGAACCCGGACTTTCCGAGATGATCCAACGGAACGCCCACGCGCATCGCCTCCACTTCACGACGGACAAGTGGGAGGCCTACCGAGATGCGCGCATCATCTTCATCTGCGTGGGAACCCCCAGCAGTGATGATGGAAGCGCCGATCTGAAGTATGTGCTTCGGGTGGCAGAAGACATTGCTGATGCGATCGAACGCGTTGGTTCGGGCGGCGAACCAAAGACGGTCGTTGTGAAGAGCACCGTGCCCGTTGGAACGAGCCACAAGGTGCGGGATGCGATTCGCGCCAAGACGAAGGTGCCCTTCCATATCGCGGACAACCCCGAGTTTCTGAAGGAGGGCGATGCCATCAATGACTTCATGAAGCCCGACCGCGTGGTGTGCGGTGTCGACGATGCCAAGACGGGTGAACTGATGCGCACGCTGTACGACCCGTTCGTTCGTCAAGGCAATCCCATCTTTGTGATGGATGTTCGCAGCGCAGAGATGGTGAAGTACGCGAGCAACGCGATGCTTGCCTGCAAGATCTCGTTCATCAACGAGATTGCCAACCTGTGCGAGCGAACAGGCGCAGACATCAACTCCGTGCGCGAGGGCATGTGTTCGGACAAGCGCATCGGCAACCAGTTCCTCTACCCCGGCCTCGGCTATGGCGGCAGTTGCCTGCGCGGATCACATCTTGTGCGTATCCGGGATGACCATGGGGAGAGCACGCTCCGACTGGATGAGCTCTTCACGGGTGCGAGCGATGGCATGCATCCACTGCCCGGTGTTGAAGTGCTCTCGTGGTCGCCAAGTGATCGACCCGCTGCATTCCGCCCCGCCGCCGGGATCAGCCGCCGTACCTACGAGGGACGCGGCGTGGAGATGAAAACCTCATGTGGAACCACCATCGTGATGACTGCCGATCACCCTGTTGTGGTGCTTCGCCAGGGTGCCGATCCACTGGTTTTTCCGGCAAGCGTCGTCTGCAGAGGCGATCGGGTGCCCCATGTTGCCGGGGCCACTCTGGGTTCCTGGACGGGTGAAAATGGCGGTTCGGACCCTGTTTCGGATGGCGGTTCGAGGGCCTGCCTCTCTCCTGCTGCTGCCCTGTTGCGCCCCACCATGGCCCTCCCCACCCCCCAAGGAGGCTCAGTTTCTGCTGTTTCTCAAGGAATTGGCTGGGTGACCGTGGCCTCGGTCCGCCAGATCGACCTCTTGGAACCCGTGTATTCGGTTGAAGTTCCGGGCGCGCACACCTTCGTCACGTGCGGCGGCGTGGTGGTTCACAACTGTTTCCCCAAGGACACACAGGCCGTCGTTTCCATGGGGCGTGAACTCGGATTCCCGTGCAAACTGAATGCCGCCGTTCATGAGGTCAACCAGGATCAGCGAGCGCACTTCTGGTCCAAAGTGGAACAGGAGATTGGGTCGGACCTACGCGGTAAGTCATTGGCATTCTGGGGGGTTGCGTTCAAGCCGAAGACAGATGACATACGCGAAGCACCAAGCCTGACTCTGATGGAAAGGGCGATCAAGGCTGGAGCAAAGGTGCGGGCGTACGACCCGGTTGCCCTCGATCATCTTGCCCATGAGATGCCCGCCGTGGGTCGCGCGGAGGACATGTATGCCGCCCTCGATGGCGCCGAAGCGCTCATCATCTGCACGGAGTGGGCGGAGTTCCGTGCACCCGACTTCGCCGAGATCCGAAAGCGGCTGGCGCGCCCGATCATCTTCGATGGAAGAAACCTCTTCCGGCGGGCGCAAATGCAGGAGGCAGGATTCACCTACGCCTCCGTTGGACGCACCACGGTGCGCCCGAAGTGATGGCCGAGGCGTTCGCGACACCGATCTAAAACATCGGAAAATCATGTCTTTTTTGCTTGCCACACCTTGCGGCGGGGCTGGCAATCGATCTACATTCTCCGCGTCGCACGCTTTGTGCGACTGGGAGCGAGACCAGTTTTCTCGGCATGGATTGTCTTAGAAAGGACAGTGAACAGATGGCAACGATGACCAAGAAGTCGCCCAAGAAGACGGCGACAAAGACCACGAAGACCACGAAGAAGGCCTTCAAGCCCACCACGACGACCAAGCAGCGCTCGCGCAGCCAGGTCATCGGTGAACTCGCTGCAGCGAGCGAGCTGAAGCGTGGCACCGTGAAGGAGATCTTCGAAAACCTCATGACGATGATCGGCACCGATCTCGGCAGCCGTGGTCCTGGCGTCTTCTCCTTCATGGGTCTTGCGAAGTTCAAGACTGTGAAGAAGCCCGCCACCAAGGAGCGAACCGGCGTGAACCCATTCACGGGCGAGCAGCAGGTCTTCAAGGCGAAGCCAGCAAGCAAGAAGGTCCGAATCCGCGCGACCAAGAATCTGAACGCGCTCGTCAGCTGATTTTTAGAAGATCCCTTCGAAGACATCTCCGCGAAGCGCTGCATGCAGCGACTGAGCGGCTGTTTGAGAAAGCGACAATCGCGCGCCCCTGCAATGTTTGCAGGGGCGCGCTTCTTTTTCGCAGAAAGCATTCAGACCGGTATCGCATCCGCTTGCATGGTGTGCAATGATTCGCCACACGCATGGCTCGCACATGCGGCGCGTGCGTCGTCCCTACCTGCCCGAGGCAAGTGCCGCGCGGAGTACACCATCCACCTTTGCAAGTCGCGCGACGGCCTCGTCTCGCGAAAGCCCGCGCACATGCATCAGGATCGCGACCTTGAGCCGACCACCCGCCGCTCCGAGGAGGGCGGATGCATCCTCGCGCACGAGTCCAGGGTCGACCATGCGCAATGTGCGGATGGCACGGTCCACCAGCTTGTCGTTTGTCGCCGCAAGATCGACCATCAAGTTCCCATGCACTTTCCCAAGCCGCGTGAAGGCCACCGTACTGATGCAATTCAGCGCGAGTTTCGTGGCGGAACCTGCCTTGAGCCGCGTCGAACCTGTCAGCACCTCGGGGCCCGTCGCGAGCATGATCAGGTGATCACACACCACCGGGCGTGCGAGCGGCGAACAGACCAGGAAGGCCGTGAGCCCCCCGCGTTGGCGCGCCAGTTCGATCGCTCCGATGGCGTAGGGCGTCGTCCCCCCCGCTGCGATCGCCACGAGCGCATCTCCTGCGCCGAATGAGTGATGATCGAGTTCGGCCTGAATCCCCTGCGGGTCATCCTCGCGTCGTTCACTGCTGCGCCGAAGCGCTGCATCGCCGCCCGCGATGATCCCAATCACCTGCGATGGATCACTGCAGAACGTGGGCGGGCACTCCGCTGCATCGAGCACGCCAAGTCGCCCAGAGGTGCCTGCACCACAATAGAACAGCCGACCGCCGCCGCGCATGCGCGGGACCAGCGCATCGATGAATGCCGCGATCGCCGGCGAGGCATCATGCACACTTCGGTGCACCGCCGCGTGATCCTCCGCCATGAGTTGCACCTGCTCGAGGGTCGAACGCAGATCGAAGTCCTCGCTGCGGTTGTTGCGCTGCTCCGTTGCAACATGACTGCGATCTGGTGGCAGTGCGTGCGTCATGGCGCATCGGCCCCCTGATCATCCTCGCCACTTGGACCGCCCTCACCATTGTGCCCCGTTCGACTTCGATCGCTTTCGATCGCATTCGGCAGCGGAAGTGGCACTGCCTTCAACTCGCGTACAAAGAAGGACCAAGTCGCCGAACGCTCAGCGCCACCGAAACCGCCATGGCCGGCCCTTGGAAAAAGGAGCATGTCAAAGGGAAAGTCGCGGTCGTACAACTTCTGCGAGAGCGCCCACGCATTCGAGGGATGGACATTGTCATCCTCCATGCCGTGAATCAGCAGGAGACGACCGCGCAGTTTGTCCGCATGAAGAACAGCGCTCCCGGCGTCATACCCCTCGCGATTCTCTGCCGGCGTTCGCATGAAACGCTCGGTGTAAATCGAGTCGTACTGCCGCCAGTCCACAGGGGCGGCGCGCGCAACGGAAACGCTGAAGACCTCCGGATGACGAACCAGCGCCAGCGCAGCCAGATAGCCGCCGTATGACATGCCCGTGATACCGATGCGCTTGGGATCGATCCCGGGTCGTTGCGCCACTTGCCGCGCAGCAGCAGCTTGATCGTCGAGATCGGGACCGCCGAGTTTCATGTACGTCGCATCTTCGAATGCCTTGCCCCGCCCGGGTGTTCCGCGGTTGTCCACTTGCAGGACCGCAAAGCCGAGTTCGCATTCCTCACGGGGCTCGCTGAAACGGTTGAAGACTGTCGCGAAATAGGGACCGCCATACACATCAACGACGAGTGGAACGGGGCGCTCAGGCGAAAAGCCGCTCGGCAGATGAAGGATGCCGTAGAGATCCGTGACGCCATCGGCGGCCTTGAGCGTCAAGAGTTCAGGCGGAGAAACGCCTGACTTCGCCCACGGATCCTCCACCTCACCTTGCAGTGCGATTGTGCGGCTGCCATCCATCGCATGCAGTCTCGCCAGCGGCGGGCGCACCAGCGTCTCTTCGGTTGCCACGAACCATGTGCCATCTGGCGAGATGTCAAATCGTGAGTACTGGAGATCACTCGGTGTCAGGCGCCGTTGTCCGGCACCGTCGAGTCCGACGCGCATGAGCTGGGTGTTGATGCGCGTTTCGCTTGCACACGCCGTGTAATAGAGCACGCCCGCGTTCTCATCGACCTGAACAATGCGTCCCGCCGGGAACGCACCGTTCGTCAGCGGCACGACTCGCCCATCATCGAGTGAGCGCAGTTCATACTGCTTGAATCCCGAGGCTTCAGAGGCCCAGATGAAGCGTCGGCCATCCGAGAGGAATCGAAGTTCGGGATCGTGATGGTTCCACCGTGGCTGCACCTCACGGACCACTGTGCGAACCTGCAGCGACTTCGAATCCGCCGCACACCACTCCAGCACATCGTGCCGGCGGTTGAGGCGGTGAAAGAGCAACTCGCGCCCCGATGGCGACCACTCAATTCCGTAGATGTACTGATCGGCTGTACCAACATCGATCGTGCGAACATGCGCCGCCGCATCGCCCTTCGGATCCGCGCAGAATGCAGCGACATCGAGCACCTGCAGCCCAGCGATCGGATTGGGATCGCCGGGTTTGGGATAGCGCTCCGATTCCACCTTTGGGCGCAGCCCCGTCAGACCTGACAGCAGCGTGTACTCGGGCACCTTGCTGTCATCGAATCGATAGAACGCAAGTTGCGAACCGTCGGGACTCCACCACATCCCGGTCGTCTGATCCAGTTCTTCGCCATACACCCAACTCGCCGTGCCGTAACGGAGCCCACCGCCACCATCGGTCGTCACCGCACGCGAATCCCTACCCGCACACGCCACCAAAACATTTCCCCCCTTCGACTCGGCACGCATGGAACCATCGACCGACATGGAGACGGCCTGCTGACGCCCGCGCGCTGGCGCCATCACGCGCCGCGGTGGGCGATCGCTGCGCGGCGCGCGCTCGGGCGGCGCAGCGTTCTCTGGAGCATTGGAGATGGTTCCCGCCTGAAGATCGGCCATGCGCCACTTCCCCCCAACCATCACCCATGCCTTGCCCTGCCCCACATCCCAACGAATCTCGCGGAATCCTTGGCGACGTTCCTTCGAAAATGCGGCGGATTGTCTGGCACCCTGCGCGGCACCCGGAAGTTCATCAAACGGAACCCAATCGGCATGTGCGCTGCGTGCGGCGACCAACCCCGTGCACAGCACGACCGCCAACAAGCTCAGCGCGCGCCCTGCCATCAGCCGATCCGAACACTCCGCTGAAATTCTTCGAGACGCTTCTGTATTTCCGCGGTCTCGAGCGAGCGCATCCGATCGAGCCCAAACGATTCCAGCGCGAAACTCGCGACGACCGTTCCATATCCCATCGCAGACTGCAGCGTCGCAAAGTCGCTCGATCCTGTCCGCGCGACATGCGCCATAAATCCACCTGCGAAGCTGTCGCCCGCACCCGTCGGATCAACCACGCGCGCCTCTTCCACAGGAAACGCAGGCACGAGTGCAGTGCCGTGGGGATGGAACAGGATTGCACCATGCTCGCCTTTCTTCACAACGGCAAACTTTGGGCCCATCTCAAGGATTCGCCGACCTGCGCTGACTGCATTGCGAAATCCAGTCAATTCCGTCGCTTCGCTGTCGTTCACAATGACGCCATCGACGCGACGCAGCAACTGATCGAGATCGCCGCGCGCAGATCGGATCCACAAGTCCATGGTGTCGGCGACCACCAACTGCTTCTTTGGAAACTGATCGAGGAATCCAAGCTGCACCCCCGGGTGCGTGTTGCCAAGGAACACGAAGGTGCTGTCGCGAAACGCATCCGGAACTTTCGGCGGCGCCTCCTGGAGCACGCCCACTTCCGTGAAGAGCGTCTCGCGGCGATTGACGTCGTCGAAGTAGCGACCACCCCACGCAAACGTGCGCGAGCCCGGGCGCGTCTCGAGCCCGTCGAGACAAACCCCCGGCAGACTGCTCAAGATGCGGCGGTGCTCTTCCGGCCAGTCTCCGCCGACCACGGCGACGACGCGCACGGGCGTCAGACGACTTGCAGCTGCGGCGAAGTATGCAGCACTCCCGCCCGAGACGCCCTCGCGGCGATCTCGCGGAGTTTGCACGGTGTCAATCCCGATAGTTCCAGTGACGACGAGGCTCACGACGTCATCGTATCGCTGCGCTTGAAGCTGCGCGCCCAACCAATGCCTATTGCAACACCGATCAGCGCACCCGAGACGATATCGAGCGGCATCATGCGCGCGAGCGGTGAAAGTGAACCCACGGCGAACTGTGCATCAATCTGTGCGCGGACTTCGCTCGCCGTGATGATCTGCGCCACACCCGTCAGGAGGATCGGCGTGATGAACGCAAGGACGGGCTGGACCGCGCCCGCCACAAGACGAAAGACGAGTCCAACCGCGACACCACCGAGGAAGGCCCCGCCAATCGCCTGACCCTTCATCATGGTTCGAACCACGAACCACGCGGTCAACGGAAGCAACAGCCCCGCGACACCACCGCGCAGCGCTTCCACGTCGAAGTACTCCCGCCAGAGCGATGCTTCTGGATCGCGGGGTGGAATATCAAGCAGCGCTCCGGACCAGCGAAACACGATCACCGCAGCAACTGCCGTCACGACCCCCCACAGCAGCGTTTCCATACCGATGAGCCGCAGCGATGAATTCAGAAAGACCACATCGGATGCACTGCCACCCGCCATGCTGAAGACCATCAACCCCCAACCCAGCACGAAGAGGCCAACGACAGCATTGATGGAACGCCCCACGACCGCCGCCAAAACCGTCAGCGCTGCGAAGGTGCCGAGCATCACCCCTGCCGTTGCCAGCGGCGACTGCGACAGTCCGACGGTTGTCGCCGGTATGCCGAGTCCATCACGTGTCAGTGAGGGTGCTGTGAAGCCGATCGCAGTCGCAGCAAGAAGCCCCACCGCCAAAACGAGGCCACGCGCAAAAACGCGGTCACCGTCAGCGCGCGGACCTGCGTGCGGATGGGAAGCGCTCGCGTGCGGGTTCACGGCACAGGTGTATCGCATCCCGCTTCACTTCGCAACGCACCCGCACTCGGTGGCGCCCCGCCAGTGACCACACAGGGGTATTCTCGCGCCGTGGCCTCTGCGCTTCCGAGCGTCAATCTGGACGGTCGACCGCTCACGCTCCTGGAGGTGCGCGCGGTGGCAGACGGCACTTCGGCACACCTCGCCCCGGCGGCACGGGATCGAATGCATGCAGTGCGCAGCGCGATGCTCTCGAAGGTCGCAGCGGGCGATGCTTTCTACGGCATCAATACGGGTTTCGGCAGCTTTGCGCATGTGCGGCTCGGTGCGGAACAACTGCACCAACTGCAGACGAATCTGATTCGGTCGCATGCGAGTGGTGTTGGCGATCTTCTGCCGACGGAATGTGTTCGTGCCACGATGATCGTGCTCGCCGCGAGCCTCGCGCGCGGACACTCAGGCGTTCGCCCCGAGTTAGTCGAACGCATCTTGGCGCTGCTGAACGCAGGCATCGAGCCCTGCATCCCTTCGCGCGGTTCGGTCGGCGCATCTGGCGATCTGGCGCCGCTCGCTCACCTGGCACTCGCGCTGCTTGGCGAGGGCAATGTGCGTGTGCGCGGCGCGACAACCGATGCGAGGAGTGCGCTGCATGCTGCCGGTATCGCGCCCATTGAACTGGAAGCGAAGGAAGGACTCGCGCTGATCAACGGCACGCACATGATGGCCGGCATCGGCGCGCTCGTGGCACATGGTGCCCTCCACCTGTTCCATGCGGCAGTCTGCGCAAATGCGATGGCAATCGATGCATGCCGCGCCTCGGTCGCGCCGCTCGATGAACGTATCCATGCCGCTCGGAACCAACTCGGGCAATCGCGCATTGCCACGGCACTTTCGTCGCTGCTCGATGGATCCACGATCGTTCCATCGCATGCAACCGATGATCCGCGCGTCCAAGATCCTTACTCACTGCGTGCATCACCTCAGGTGCTCGGCGCCGTACTCGATGCCACGCTGCATGCCACCGGTGTCATCGAGGCCGAACTCGGTGCAGTCACCGACAACCCTCTTGTCTTCGTGGAGGGCAGTGAGTGTGCAATCCTGTCGGGCGCGAACTTTCACGGCATGCCGCTCGCGATCTCCCTCGATGTCCTGCGTCTTGCGCTCTGTCATCTCGCAGGTATTGCCGAGCGCCGCATCTACTGGGCGTTGTCGGGACACGACCGAGAGAGTCAGCTGCCAGCACACCTGGCCGCGGATGGCGGTTTGCAGAGCGGGCTCATGGTGGTGCAGTACGCGGCGGCAGCGTGCTGCAATGAACTGCGAACTCTTGCCTATCCATCCAGCGTCGGGAATATTTCCACGTGCGCGGGTGTTGAGGATTACAACAGCATGGGCGCGACAAGCGCGCTCCACACCGCCGATGCACTGCGACTGGCGCGCGATGTCGTGGCGTGCGAACTGCTCGTGATGAGTCAGTCGCTTGAGCATCAGCGTCCGCTCACCAGCGGACGCGGTGTCGAACGCGCACATGCGATCGTCCGCGAATGTGCAAGGCCGCTCACGCAGGACCGTCCGCCAGCGCCTGATATCGCGGCGATTTCAGCGCGTGTTGCACTGGGGGCCTTTCGCGTGCCCGCGCTCGACTTGCCTGGTGTCTGAGTTCTGCAGGCTCGGCGACCTACACTCTGAGTCATGAGCACTGTCCAAGAACGTGTGATTCGTGCGCCGAGGGGAACCGCCCTGACATGCAAAACATGGGCTGCTGAGGCAGCGCTTCGGATGCTCATGAACAACCTTGATCCCGAAGTCGCGGAGCGCCCCGACGATCTGATCGTGTACGGAGGCCGAGGGCAGGCCGCGCGCTCGTGGCCCGCGTTCGATGCGATTTGTGCAAGCCTGCGTTCACTGGCGCCTGATGAGACGCTGCTTGTGCAAAGCGGCAAGCCCGTGGGCATCGTGCGCACGCACACCGATGCGCCGCGCGTGTTGATCGCCAACTCCAATCTCGTCCCGCACTGGGCCACGCAGCAGCACTTCGATGAACTCTGCGCGCGCGGCCTGATGATGTTTGGGCAGATGACCGCTGGCAGCTGGATCTACATCGGCACGCAGGGCATTCTGCAGGGAACCTTCGAGACATTCGCGGAGTGCGCACGGCAGCACTTCGGTGGCACGCTCAAGGGAACGCTGAATGTCACCGCCGGCTGCGGCGGCATGGGTGGCGCACAACCGCTGGCCATCACGATGAATGAGGGCACCTGTCTCATCGCAGACATCTGCCGCGAGCGGCTCGAAAAGCGCGTGCATGATCGGTACCTCGACGAATGGCACACGGACCTCGATACGGCCATCGACCGTGCGGTGGAACTGAAGCGCCGCGGCGAGGGAATCTCCGTGGGTGTGCTCGCGAATGCAGTCGACCTGCTGCAGCGGCTTGCCGACCGTGCGATCATTCCAGAGACGCTCACCGACCAAACCAGCGCGCACGATCCTCTCGAGGGGTACTACCCGCAGGGACTCACGCGCGAAGCGGCGGACTTGCTTCGGACGCAGGATCCGATGCGCTACCAGGAACTGAGCAACGCCAGCATGGAGCGGCATGTGCGGCTGATGGTGGACTTCCTTCGCGCAGGCAGCAAGGTGTTCGACTACGGGAACAACATCCGCCAGCGCGCGCTCGACCATGGTTTCACGGATGCGTTTGCATTCCCCGGCTTTGTCCCCGCCTACATCCGCCCGCAGTTCTGCACAGGGCGTGGGCCGTTCCGCTGGGTCGCCCTCTCAGGCGATCCCGAGGACATTCGTGTCACTGATGAGGCCGTCCTCGAACTCTTCCCGAAGGATGAGAGCTTGCGGCGGTGGATCCGAATGGCGCAGAAGCGCGTCGCGTTCCAGGGGCTTCCGGCGCGCATCTGTTGGCTCGGTCTTGGTGAGCGTCACCGCGCAGGCCTTCGCTTCAATGAACTCGTCGCGCAGGGGAAGGTCAAGGCGCCGATTGTCATCGGGCGCGATCATCTCGA
Source organism: Planctomycetota bacterium (assembly GCA_016872915.1). Taxonomy (GTDB): domain Bacteria; phylum Planctomycetota; class Phycisphaerae; order Phycisphaerales; family SM1A02; genus F1-60-MAGs104. Next base: position 19,765 of record VGYQ01000007.1, read on the forward strand.
CTGTGGCAGCGTGGCAAGCCCCAACCGTGAGACCGAGGCAATGAAGGACGGCACCGATGCAGTCAGCGATTGGGCGCTCCTGAATTTCGCAGTGAATATCGCGAGCGGCGCATCGTGGACGAGTTTCCATCACGGCGGCGGTGTCGGCATCGGCTTCAGTCAGCACGCAGGACAAGTGATCGTGGCGGATGGATCGCCCGAAGCCGCGAAGCGTTTGGAGCGCGTGCTCACGAACGATCCCATGATGGGCGTGTTCCGCCACGCGGATTCAGGTGAGGAGATCGCGCAGCGATGCGCGGATGCATTGGCAGTCAAGATTCCAATGCGCGATTGGTGAACGCCCCTCGATCTAAGCCGACGTCGCACGCATCAGGCGATCCTGGACGGCAGACCACACCCCGCCCTTGCCCTCGGGGCGTTCCACCACGATTCGCTCGCAACCACAGTTGTCGGCGCGCCGAAGCACCCCATACAGCGCAGCGGCATATTGATCCCCCGCCGCTGGCATCTCGAGCCGAACATGAAGGGCAGGCACTTCGGTGCCTGGAAGGCAGATCACTGCCGCTGGCCCGCCGCGGTTCAGTTCATCCGCAAGCTCTTGCCGTGAAACGATCACGGCGGGCAACTTGGGCGCGTAATGACGGAGCGATGTGCCGGGACTGTGGCCCTGCTCGACGGCCACATCGACCTCGATCGGCCCGAGCAACTCTGAGATTCTTTCGATCGTGATCGATCCGAGGCGGCGCACGACAGGCTTGGATTCTGTGAGATCGATCACGGTCGACTCGATGCCGACATTGCACGGCCCCCCGTCGAGCACGATGAGACTGGTCTGATCCTGATAGTCGTCCGCCACATGTTGCGCCGTGGTCGGCGAAACGCCGCCGCTTCGATTCGCGCTCGGAGCGCTGATGGGCGCGCCGAGCGCGTACAGAAGGCTGCGTGCGAGTGGATGCCGAGGACTCCGGATCGCGATCGTGTCATACCCCCCTGTTGCCGAGGCAGGCACCTCTGGTCGGCGCGGCAGAATGATCGTGAGCGGTCCTGGCCAGCATGCGCCAATCAGACGCAGCGAACGGCGCGTCCAACCTGTGGACACCAGCTTCGCCGCGGCGAGATCAACGACATGCGCAATCAGCGGATTTCCGACAGGGCGCTGCTTCAGTTCGTAGACACGAGCGATCGCGCGTTCGTTGAAGGTGTCCGCTCCAAGTCCGTACACCGTTTCCGTGGCGAATGCCACAGCCGATCCGCCGCGCAGTTCACTCGCGGCGAGCGCGATACTGGCATCCGTGTAAGGAAGAATCGCGGCCATACGTTTAGGGCGCCACCTCGATGACGGCAAGGTCGATGCGATTCATGTCGAGTCCCGTACCCATGGCGTTGTAGAGGCGTGCCAACGCACTGTTGTATCCGACTTTCGCATCGATCTCGGCCAACCATGCGGCCGCCAGACGGTCTTGCGCCACAAACTTGGTCTGCAGGAACTCTGGCGTCAGCAGGGCCAGTGTTTCTTGCAGCGCAGCAAGCGAGCGGACACTCTCGGCAGCGGCGATACGGCTGGCACGTGTCTGCTCGATCAACTCAAAGCTTGCAACCACCGATCGAAGCGATGTCTTCACCGTGAACACCGCATTCTCGATCGCAGACTGGTAGGCGATCACTGCGCCCGAGCGCGCGAGCCGCGCCCGGCGATACTCCGCTTCAGCCGCACGGTTTCCGATCGGTTGGCTGAACGCCAACTGCCCGAGATAGGACACGAAACTTGCATCGGCGATCTCATTCATCGCTCCCCCGAACGACCCGGATCCCGCATTCGTGTCCTGCCCTGTGAGCGTAACGCCCGCCTGCAACCCGAGCTGCGGAAGCCGCCCGTTGTCGGCAACCACCATCCCAATCGACGCATCATCGATCCGCAGCAGCGCCGTGGCGATCGACGGGTTCTGCTCCATCGTTGACACAAGCGCCTCGCGCAGGTTGTAACGGATGGCCTCCTGACACATCGTGTCCACGGGCACCAGCACCGTTTCCGAGCCGACGGATGCCGCCGGGTCGTTCATCAAAAGTTTCAGGCGGTCGCTCTCATCTCGCGCACGCAGACAGGCACGGATGAGTGTTGATTTGCGCTGCTCCACGATTGCGACTGCGAGCGCATAGTCGGCGACCGTCGCATCGAAATTCATGCGGCGCTCGAGCACGCTGCGGACATCTTCGCCGACCTTCACCAACCACGCCGATGCCACGACCTGCTGCCGCGCGGACACGAGCGTCCAGTACTGCGTCTCGACCTGTGCGACAAGATCGAGCAGCGTCTTTCGCAGTGCCACCACTGAAGCACGGTCACGATTTTGCGCAAGACGTATCTGTGCTTCGTTGACATCACTGCCAAACCCCTGCAGCAATGGCTGGTTGATGTTGAAGTTGACCGAGTTGGTCCAGTAATTCGCGGGGTTGTAAATGCTCTGGACGGTCTGCTGGGTGTAGTTCGTATTGACGGACGCATTGAGCGTTCCACCAGACACCAGACGCTTCTGAATTCCGGTGGACGCAGTCGTCTGCGAGTTCTCCTGAGCAAATGCGTTGTTCAATCCACCCTGAATGTTGATTGGCGGCGGCGGAACTTTGCTGAGCTGATACCCGGTGCCCGCAAGCAGCACCGCATCGAAGGCGGCTTCCGCCTTGACGACATCCGCCTCGGCGACCGCCTGCTCTATGCGAGCCCCCTGCAGCGAGAGGTTGTTTCGGACCGCGGCCAGCATCGCCGAGCGCAGGCTGACCTGGACCACGGGATCCGGACCGTCGGACACATCGACTCCCAGCGAGAGGTCCGCCCCGCCATCCCGCGCCTGAGGACCCAGCCCATCGAGTTCCGCGAGTCTTGAAGCGAGCTTTTCAACAATTTTGCTCGTGTCTTGGGTGACCGGACGAAGCGGCATGGCTTCGCCAGGTGCCGGTGGCGCCGCCTCTTGCCGTGCAATCGCCGCCTCGATGGCGCCGCGCAATTGGTCGTCACCACGGTCGGACCCAAGGGGAGCCTCGCAGCCCGTCAGCAGCAGTACGACAGCCGCCGCGCTCCAAGCCCGTGCCCTCCAGCGCACAGACAACACTTGAAAAATTCCTTCAGGCACTCGGGGATGGTATCCGATAAAAACAGAATGGAGAGAGCACCAACTACGACCGTCCTGTTCACGCACGCACTCATCGTCTCATCGCTGCTGCTTCCATGCGCAGCGGCGTCTGCAGTTCCCCTGCAGGATGCAACAGCGACGGCAGCGTCCAAATCGACACCGCACTTTGCGGCGGTGACCGCCGACAACGTGTATGTCCGCAGCGGGCCGAGTGTGCAAAGTTCCTATCCCTTCGGCAAGATGGATCGCGGCGATGTCGTACGCGTGATGGAAGAAAACTTTGGATGGGCGCGCGTGCAAACAGGCGGCCGTGCATTCTCCGATTCATTCGGCTACGTGACCGTCGACGATCGCGTGCAGATGTCAACCGATGGTTCGACCATCACGGCGAGTGCGGTCACAGAAGTGCGTGCCCCAAACATCAGCACGGATGCAACACCAGACAGTTCATGGAAACAGATCGCGCGGCTTGAGGCGGGCGCAACGCTGCCTGTCGTTCAACGGATCGACACCGAACGTGGGTCGGTCTGGTCTGTTCGTCTGCCAGAGAGCGGCGAGGGATGGATCAACTCGAACTTCCTTCGCCGTGCAACGGCGGATGAGGCACGTGGCTACGACCAGGAGATCGCGGCAACCTCACCCGCTGGGAGCGTGCAGCCCGCAGCCGCGCAGAGCAGCGGCGAAGTGGTGACGGAGTCCGTCACCGACGAGACACTGACGATCGACGGTTCGCGTGAGATCGAAGTCAAGACCGTGGAGACCGCGGAAGTTGTCGAGGCAGCCGCCCCCGTCAAGACCGAAGAGCAGATCGCAGCAGAACGGCGGCGTGCGCTGTTTGCTGAACTCGAGGGGAAGTGGCTTGTCATGAAGGGGCAGCCGATCGATTCCGCAGAACTCACCGCGCTGTACGCGGGCTACATGACGCTTGCAGCCGAGCCTGATCTGGAGCGAACGATCAAAGCCACCGCCGCAACTCGCCTCGAGCAAATCGAAGTACAGCAGAGCGTGCAGGAGCGCATCGCGCAGCTCAAGCAGACCAAGGCACGCCTTTCACAGGAGTGCGAGCAGATCAACGGTGTGGCATCCGCGATTGAGGCCCGCAGCGAGTACACCGCCGTAGGCGTCCTGAACGCGTCGATCGTGTACGACGGCAAGACACTGCCGCTGCTGTTCCGCCTGCAGGATCCCGCGAGCGGTCAAACCGTTGCGTATGTCACGCCCGGCGACGGATTCCAACTGTCGACCATGGTCGGAACGCTCATCGGCGTCAAAGGCGACACCGCTTACGACGACGCGCTGAAACTTGACACGATCACGCCGCGCACCATCGACTTCCTCAGCGCGAAGCAGGGCAACTGAACGCCAGCGCCTCGCGCACTGATTCGCTGACTTCGCTACCATCTCCCGTTCGACTGCAGATAGGGGCGTTAGCTCAATTGGGAGAGCGCCGCCTTTGCAAGGCGGAGGTTATCGGTTCGACCCCGATACGCTCCATTCCCCTCGCTGCACAGAGGCTCGCGCGGATCACTCCGCGCTGCGCCCGAGGCGCAAGAGCGCGGCGGCACAACTCGCCGCCAACTCCATTCGCAGGATCGAGTCACCAAGCGAAATGCGGCTCGCGCCAGACGCGCACGCATCGCTGATCTCCTCGGAGCTGAAACCACCCTCTGGGCCGATCAAGACCATCACACCCGCCGAGCCCTCCGAAAGAGAAACGCCGTGCAGTTCCTGCGCTGCTCCCTCGGGGGGATGGGCAAGGAGAACGCGCATCGAGCGGGCGCGCGCATCTTCGCAGCACTCCGCCACACTCCGTACAGCGGCGATCTGCGGCACGAACGGCTGCTTCGACTGCTTGCACGCTGCGATGAGAACTCGCTGCGACCGCTGCGCGAGTGCCGGGGAGAAGTGGACGACTGAGTGACGGCATTCGAGCGGCGTCCACGTGGCAACCGCAAGCGGCGCGATCGACTCGAGCAGCGTCGCCAACCGATCGCCCTTTGGAACGGCACTCGCAATCTCGATGCGAGGCGCACATGGCGTCCGACGTTCCACTGCAGCGAACTCCGCATGAACGTCGGCACCAGTACCCACGCGCAGATGCGCGGCCGCCACACTCCCCTGTCCATCAAAGAGGGTCACGGCATCCCCGTCACGTAAACGTCGACTCCCCGCTGCATGACGCGCCTCGTCCGGACTGATCGCGATGCTTCCAGCACCGGAGCAAGGAAGTCCAGGAACATGGATCCACGGCGCGCTCATGCCGCGTTCTCCCGCAGCACACGCAGTCCCCGCCCAGCACCCACATAGATGTCGTATCGAACAAGCTTGCTCTTGATCTGTGCGTCTGGTGGACAGAGCAGGCTTGGCGCGTCGTGCGGTCGCTTGACCACGATGCGCCGCGTCCCCGTTGCTGCGGCGGCGAGCAGGAGTTCATCTGCATCACCGTCATCGCCCACTGCAGCGCGCACCAAACGAATCGACTTCTGCGCGAGCGCACTGCCCTGCTTGGGCGGATACATCGGATCGAGATAGATGGCCGACCACTCGCCGTGAAGAGTCGGCAAGAGCCGGATCGCATTGCCGCCGTGCAATGCGATTCGCGTCGCGATCTCCGACATCTTTGCATCGCTGCGTGCGCGCTGCAGCCCATCCGCCAGTACCTGCCGTACGGTGGTCGAACGCTCGATTGCAAGCACATCGCTGCCCGCAGCTGCAAGCAGCCACGCGTCACCGCCCAGCCCTGCCGTTGCGTCGATGATTCTCCCGCGCCCCCCGCACGCACGCACGAGCGCCACCTTCGCGACACCGCGCAGCGACACACGGCGAAAGTCGACACAGACCCCGCGCCCACATGGATCGTCCGGCCATGCCATTTCCATCCGTCCATCCGGATCGATGCGTGTCACGACCGTCCTGTCAGCTGCAACCATGCCTGCAGTATTACACTCGGAGCATGCCGACTGCCACGACCGCCCCCGTTTACAGCAGCATCCTCGACACCATCGGCAACACGCCACTGCTGAAGATCCACCGGATGGACACGGGGCCGTGCGAGCTTTTCGTCAAACTCGAAAACCTCAACCCTGGTCAGTCCATCAAGGATCGCATCGCGCTCACCATGATCGCGGCAGCGGAGCGCGAGGGCCGGCTGCGCCCCGGCGGTCACATCATTGAAGCCACGGCAGGAAACACGGGCATCGCGTTGGCGCTCATTGCCGCCGTACGGGGGTACAGACTGACGGTCGTGATGCCGGACAAAATGAGCGAAGAGAAGATGGCCCACCTGCGCGCGATGGGTGCGGAGGTCGTGCTGACCCGTTCCGATGTGGAGAAGGGGCATCCCGAGTACTACCAAGACATGGCGGAGCGGATGGCATCGAACGATCCGAACGCTTTTTATGTCAATCAGTTCGGCAACCCGAACAATGTGTCGGCACACTTCGACGGAACCGGCCCGGAGATCTGGGAGCAGATGGGTGGTCACATCGATGCCTTTGTGGCGGGCGTTGGATCGGGCGGCACGATCGCCGGAGTGGGTGCGTTCTTGAAGACGCGCAACCCATCTTGCGAGATCGTGCTTGCGGATCCCGTTGGATCCATTCTTGCTCCCCTTGTCAACGAGGGAAAGACCGTGAAGCCCGGCTCTTGGCTCGTGGAAGGTATTGGCGAGGACTTTGTCCCACCGATTCTTGATCTCAAGGTGGTGGACAGCGCCATTGCCGTTTCCGACGCAGAGGCATTTGCATCGGTGCGCGAACTGCTCCGAGCGGAGGGGATTCTCGCGGGGTCGAGCGTCGGCGTGCTGATGCATGCGGCACTGACCTACTGTCGTCGGCAACGTGCCCCGAAGCGAGTGGTCACCTTGATCTGCGACAGTGGCGCGAAGTATCTGTCGAAGATGTACAACGACTTTTGGATGCGTGATCAGGGGTTCCTTGGGCGCACGCCCACGGGCGATCTGCGCGATCTCATCGCGCGGCGCCACGATCTCTGCGAGGACTTTGTCCTTCAGCCGACCGTTCCACTTTCGATTGCCATCCGCCGCATGCGACTCTTTGGCGTCAGCCAACTCGCGGTGCTCGATGCCAAAGACACGTTGGTAGGAATCATGGATGAAAGCGATGTACTGCTCGCGCTCGCGCAGCGAGCAAAGGCGGCAGACGCGCCCGTGTCGGAGTACATGGTGACCCGCGTTGAAACGATCGCTCCTTCGAAACCGATCAGCGATCTGTTCCCGATTTTCCGAGCGGATCGCGTGGCAGTGGTGCATGACGGCGACCGGTTCTACGGACTGATCACCAAGATCGACCTTATCAACCACTTGCGAAAGCAGGGTTGACCGACAGGCCAGCCAGTCGCGCCCGCGGCTTGCACTGCAGAGCGGTTTGTGCGATACTTCTGGGCTCCCCGAAACTGGGGAAACATCTTCTGCCCGCCTTGCCTCCGCGCGCGCGGGGGCACTCATCGCTGGGGTTCACAGGCGGCACCCCTAACTCTCTCCACGTGAAAGGACAGCGACTCATGGCACGCAACTACGAACTCCTCCTGCTCGAAACGATCGAGAACCTCGGTCTTGTTGGCGATGTGGTCAAAGTACGACCAGGATTTGCACGTAACTATCTCCTCCCCAATGGGATGGCCGAAACACCGACCACCGAGAAGATCGAAGCGCTGAAGGAAGCGCGGGCGATCGCCGAGGCACAGGTTGCCAAGCAGCGCGCGGACCGCGAGGCACTGATTGCCCGCATGTCAGGGATCTCGATCACGCTCGTGCGTGCCTGCAACGATCAGGGCATCCTCTACGGAGCTGTGACGCAGCGCGACATCAGCGATCAACTCATCAGCGACGGCTACGGCGTTGATATGCGCGCTGTTCGCCTGAACAATCCCATCCGGCGTGTCAGCACGGAAAGCGTCACTATTCAGTTTGGACGCGATTTGATTGCAGAAATCACCGTGATCGTGAAGCCCGACCGCATCATCGAACTCGAAACTCCGGCAAACACGCCGAGCAGCAACGAGCCATCGGCGGATGCGCAGCCGAGCGATGAGGCAAACGCGGCAGCGAGCGGTGAAGACAAGTCGGACGGCAAGTCCGCCGGCAAGTCGGGCGGCAAGCGCCGCAACAAAGCAGCCGCAGCCGAGTGACGCCATCGGCCTTCCGTGGGCCGAGAAATCTCCCGACAGGAAATCCGTAGACCGATTGCGCGGATGGTCGATGACCACTAACGCCGCTTGGCATGCACGGCGCCGCGGCAGCCGATCTGTCGGTGTCGAAGCCGCTGCAGAGCGCACGACAGGGAGATTTTCAGCCATGGGCCTGAGCAGCGCCGGACCGCGACGAGAAGTACTTCCAGAAACACGCCAGTCCACGACACACAAGTTCTCGATCCAGAACTACGAGGGCTACCTCACGATCGGGCTCTTTCCCGATGGTCGACCTGGCGAAATCTTCATCAAGATGAGCAAGGAAGGGTCCACGCTCTCGGGACTCATTCAAGGCTTCTGCCGCGCGTTCAGTTTGTCTCTCCAGCATGGTCTGCCGCTGCGTGACGCGATCGAACGCTTCCGTGGGATGCGTTTCGAACCGCATGGCTGTACCAGCAACCCTGAAATTCCAGAATGCTCCAGCATCCTCGACTATGTGGCTCGGTACCTCGAGTTGCACTACGTCGAACGCCGCCGGGCAGCCTGATCCGGCGGAGTCGGTCCGCGCAACCGCTTCAACAGATCGCCCAGCAGCGTGCGCGGCTGGGGCATCTCGTCGGGACGCCAATACACATCTGTCAGCCCGGCTTCATCCGCTGTACCCACGACACGCACCGACCCGCGCGCACGGCGCAAGAGCCCTTGAACGCCCGTGGGATCCTGCGTCCGAAAGATGAGATCACCCTCGCGGCGAAGCAGCGCACGCACGCCAATCATCGTCAGCCGCAACCGAACCTCTGACAGCACAAACAAATCCAGAACCTCTTCTGGGGGATCGCCATAGGCGCTCCGCAGATCGGCGATCGCCTTCTCCAGTTCCTCTGGGCTCGCGGCATCGGTCAATCGTCGGTGTCCCTCCAGTCGGCGGCGATCGCTCGGGATGTACGCGCGCGGGAGCGATCCACGCAGCCCAACATCCACCATCGTGTCGATCGAAATCACGGTCGGCTCTGCGCGAAGGATGCGCACCTCATGATCAAGAAGCCTGCAGTACATCTCATATCCGACCGATGTGATATGCCCGCTTTGCTCCCGCCCGAGCAAGTTGCCCGCTCCGCGTAACTCCAGATCTCGTACGGCAATCTTGAATCCGGCGCCGAGCATCGAACAGTCCTCCAGTGCGCTCAGGCGCTTCATCGCTTCAGGAGTGACCGTGCGATCATGCGGGAGGAGCAGATAGCAGTAGGCACGGTGACTGGATCGACCAACGCGCCCACGCAGCTGATGCAATTCCGACAGACCAAAGCGATGTGCATCATCGATGATCATGGTGTTCGCGCTCGGAATGTCGATGCCACTTTCGATGATCGTGGTCGAGACAAGAATGTCCGCCTCGTGCCGCATGAAGCGGCGCATGACATCCTCGAGTTCTCCATCACTCATCTGGCCATGCCCCACCACGATGCGCGCCTGCGGTGCAAGTCGCCGAACCTCATCCGCAGCCGAAAGAATGTCATGCACGCGATTGTGCACCCAGAACACCTGCCCATCACGCGCCAATTCTCGTGCAAGAGCCGATGCGAGGCGCTCACGTTGATAGGCCATCACCTCCGTCACAATCGCACGTCGATCAGGCGGCGGAGTTGTCAAGCTGGAGATGTCCCTGAGGCCCAGCATCGCCATGTGCAGGGTGCGAGGAATCGGCGTGGCTGTCAGCGTCAAGACATCGGCCGTCAGGCGAAACTCAAAGAGCCGCTGCTTGTGCTCCACACCGAATCGCTGCTCCTCATCGATGATGACAAGTCCAAGTTCACGGAAGCGCACATCCGCCGAGAGCAGTCGATGCGTACCGATCACGATGTCCACCTGCCCGGCGGCGAGACGTTCGAGGATGTCGCGAATCTCTCCATCGCTGCGAAAGCGGCTGATGGACTCGATGACAAAGGGAAATGCCCCCATGCGACTTCGGAAGGTGCGTTCATGCTGTTCCGCAAGCACCGTGGTCGGCACGAGAAGTGCCACTTGCCGCCCCGCCTGCGCGCACTTGAAGGCAGCACGCAGCGCCACCTCCGTCTTTCCGAAACCGACATCGCCGCAGACCAGACGATCCATCGGCCGCGTGTCCTCCATGTCGCGCTTCACCGCGGCGATTGCCGTGACTTGGTCATCCGTCTCCGTAAAGGGAAACGCATCCTCGAACTCCACTTGCCACTGGGAGTCTTCAGCGCACGAGACACCAATCGTCGAATTGCGCACCGCTTGGACGCGCAGCAGTTCGCCGGCCAAGTCGCGCACCGCCTCGGCCACCTCCTCCTTCTGCCTCTTCCAACGCTTGCTCCCAAGCCCGCTGAGTTTCGGGCGCGCAACACCTGCACCGACATAACGCTGCACGAGCGCGACCTTGCTCGCCGGCACATGCAGAATCGTTTTGCCGTCGAACTCCAACTTCAGATGCTCTTCGTCCACGCCATCACCAGAAGCAGACGGCATCTGCACGAGTCCGTGATAGAGCGCGATGCCATGATCGCGGTGCACGACTGCATCTCCCGGATCGAAACTGAGGAATGCCTCGCGCGACCTGCCGCCGAGTGCAGCAGAGGGAGGCTTTCGGCTGCGAATCCCAAATCGGTGAAGCAGTTCATGCCATGGAATCACCGCAAGTCCGCGTGGCCCATCCTGCCAGAGAAAGCCACGGTGCAAATGCTGTTGCTCCAGTCGCAGCGCATTCTCGCGTTCGGGGAGAAGTTCACTGGCGCGCTGCAGATCGCCTGATGTCTCGCACAGCACAACAACATCCGTCTGTTCCGTGGTCGACTGCACCTGCGCGATCGCCTCGGGAAGCGCCTCCGCGAACATGGGCAGCGGCACTGCCGGAACATCGATCGCCGTCGCTTCATCAAGCGACTGCACAAGCACACCCACTTCCATCGTCGCGTGGCAGTGTCTCACCAGTGCGCGCAGCGAATCGGACCATGGGAACACACCTGCGCCATCCGTGATGCGGTCGAGATAGGCCCGAGACTGTTCCGCAATCTCTGCTGTCTCAGCAAGCATCAGCACACTCTCGTGCGGCACTCGGGGCGCAAACGCTTCAAGCTTCTTTGGCTCAAACAGCGTGTGGACGCACAGAAGATCCACTGCGTCCAGCTTGCGATCCGTCGCTTGCGTGGCCGGGTCGACCTCGAACAGCCCCTCCAGCTCATCCCCAAAGAAGTCCAAACGCACTGGTGCCAATGCCCCGGCAGGAAACACATCCATCACCCCGCCCCGCACCGCGAAAGATGCAGGCTGCTCCGCACTCAGCAAGCGGTCATATCCGGCGCGCGTGAGCCACTCGATGAGAGCCTCGCGTGGTTGAGGCAATCCCAGGCGAACCGTGCGCATCATCGCATCCATTGAGGACTCCGGGGGCACTCCCTGCATGAGTGCGGGAACGGGTGCAACGATTACGCATGGCATCTTCGCAGCGTGTGGCTGGTGTCCAGTCTCCGCAGCGTCCGCTGCATCCATGGTGCGCAGTAGGCGCATCCGTTGCGTCTGAAGTTCAGCAGCTTCCTGTCCATCGGGTGCACCCTCCAGGGCGGGAAAGAGCAGGACAGGCACACGCAACGATTCAAGTTCCGCGGCCGCCTCATCCGCTTCATCGCGATGCGCAGTCACCAACACGATTGGACGATTCGTGGCAAGGCAGACGGCACCCGCAAGGACCGCCGAACTGGAACCCGCTGCACCTCGGAGCGCGATGGGTCCGCTGTCCCGCTTTAGTGCAATGCGCTGCGCAATCTGCGCCACAGTCTTCGACGAAGCAATGCGCCGGAACCACGGCGGACGGGGCGGGTTCACGGTTCTGACACGCTGCACACGGCATGCGGCTCGACGGCGGCGAGCGTGGCTGGACCGATCCCCTTCACACGCCTGAGGTCGGCGACCCGCGCGAACAGCCCCTGCGTCTCACGCGAATCGATGATGCGCCGGGCTACGGCGGGACCGATCTCCGGCAGCAGACAGAGTTGTGCGGCATCAGCTGTGTTGAGGTCGATGCGTGCTTCACGCACGGCGACGTTTGTGCAAGGGTGCGTGCGCATCAGATCCACTGCGAGCCCTGCGATCAGCACGGCCACACCAACAGCAATGACCTGCCGTGCGCGCTGGCTCGATCGCTTTCGGCTTGATCCCACGCCAACCAACGCGTCCACGTTCATGGATCACCCCCTCCAGTCGCCGCCGCCTGCGACTTCGCCTGCTTCTCGGGTGCTGCGACCCATGGTCCAAGGGGCTTGGAAAGACGTCGCCGCGCCTTCACCAAACCCTCCAGCGCGGGCTTGGGCATCCCATCGCATGTTGTCAACCCGCGCACGGCGCGACTTGACACATCATCCGCGAGGGTATTCCAGAGGATCGTCGCAACATGTCCCTTGCTCAGCGCCACCTGAAACATGTGCAGCGCCCAGATCGACTGCGACTTGGCAGACCATGGAGCGCGCCAATACCCGACATTGGGCTCGCTCGGACCACTCGGCACATCCATCGAAACGAAGAGTGTCTTGCGAAGTGCACGCAGTGCATCAAGCGCAGCACTCACTTCGAGGAGATCCCGCGTGAGATGATCGGCCCCCATCTGTCCCATGCAGAACTTCACGAGCACACAGTCGATGCCGACGCCCTCAGTGCCGAGCGTGTCGACAAGTGTGGACGGCGTGACTGCATGCGAGAGTGATCCGACACCTTCGGCAAAGGGCCGAGGGACCTCGAGCATGATCGGCACTTCGCGGCGCGCCTTGCGCAGTCCGACGGCGATGCGCCGTGTGATCTCCACCATCTGCTCCAGCTTGAGCGGCCACCAAGCGCTGTCGTTGATCCCGGATGCGACATTCCACATGCCAGTCCGTGACCCAACCAACTCGCCAACCGCTTCTGCATATCGCCAGACGGCGGTGCGCAGCGCGTCAAAATCGCCGCAGCGTGTTCGGAGCCACTCCGGCAGCGCTTGCTCGCGCAGATCGAGCAGCGGTCCGACCACCGTCACCTTGCCCTGCGACGCCGACCAATCCAGCCACGGCTCCACCGACGAGAAGTCGAATCGCCCCTCCTGCCGCTCGATCACGCTCCAGTCGAGCGGAATCTGCAACAGGTCAAACCCACCCGCTGCAGCAGCGATCCCCCGCTCACCCGATCGACCAGTCACCCGAGCACCCAGCGTGACGCGCCCTGCAGCACGCGTTTCGTAACGGCGGTGCAGCGAAACTCGTGCGTGTGCGATTGCCAGACGCTCACCAGCCTCCAGACCCTTCACCAGTGCCTGTGCAGCCATGCGATCAGCCTCGACGTGATCAGCCGTCGTCATCGACGCGGTGAAGTCAGTGCGCGCATCGTTCCACTGTGCGATGGCACCCGTACACGCAGGGTGATCCCAGACCTGCCACTCTTCGCACTTGGCGATGAACAGTTTGATGCGATGACGCGCCAACTCCTGCAAGAGTGAGTAGCGCTCCTGCCGCTGTTGCAACAGACAGGTCGACAGCGACAGTCTGCCCATCGATTGCGTCTCGCACTCGACACTCACAGCGAGGGCACTCTCGAGTTCACTCTCGCAGTCAAGCTTGCCCGGTCGAAGCGAAAGAACACCCGCCACGGACAGATCGTTCGCCCCGAGCAAGTAGCCGTGGCTCGCATCGACCCGCACGGGCGGCTCGTCCATCTTCTCGAACGCAAAGCGAAGCATTGACCCGTGCGAGTGTAGCGGTCGCAGGGTCTCTCCTCGCACAATTGCGCTTCTGCCTGCGCGCTTTTGAGGTCTCTTCCTACACTGCCGCACGTGATGCACACGCACGCTTGCGATTCGCTCTTCCAGACGCAGCTTTCGCTGCCAGGGCGCCGCGCGGGCAAGGTGCGGGACCTCTACGCGCTGCCCGCCGACCAGGGCGCACCACGGATGCTGCTCGTGGCGACCGACCGAATCTCTGCGTTTGATGTGGTGATGCCAACACCGATTCCAGGAAAGGGCCGACTCCTCACTGCTATCTCGGCAGGCTGGTTCGGGCTCATTCGACGGGCGAATCTCGTGGATGATCATGTACTCAGTTTGGATGTACCAAGTTGCACCGGCATCGATCCCACCCAGCGCGACGCACTGGAGGGGCGCACCATGGTCTGTCGCGCCGCACAGGTGGTGCCGATTGAGTGCGTGGCACGCGGCTACCTCGCTGGCAGCGGATGGAACGAGTACCGCACCGCGCAGCAAGTGTGCGGCGTGTCTCTCCCAGCTGGACTGCGGCAGTGCGAGCGGCTGCCGAAACCCATCTTCACTCCAGCCACGAAGGCCACCGAAGGACATGACGAGAACATTTCCTTGGAACGCGCCGCCGCGTTGGTGGGGTCATCCCTGATGGAGCGTCTGCGCGATCTGACCCTCCGCATCTACTCGCTTGCCGCTGAGCATGCGCTTGCGTGCGGGATGATCCTGGCCGATACGAAGTTCGAATTCGGCTTTGAACTCGGCGCCGATGGACGGCCGACCGATCGCCTGCTGCTGGTGGACGAGGTCCTCACGCCTGACTCGAGCCGCTACTGGCCACTCGATGGATATGAAGCAGGGCGCGACCAACAGAGTTTCGACAAGCAGTTCCTGCGGAACTGGCTGCTCGAGCGTGTCGCGTCGGGTTGCTGGGACAAGACACCCCCGGGACCTGCGATCCCCGCAGACGTTGTGGACGGAACTGCCGCACGTTATCGCGAAGCGCTCACGCGGCTGTTCGGCGCGCGTTCGCCTGCTGATCTTCTGCGAGTGTGATGCGCGACCGTCCGCGCGGGGGGTTCAGCGAAGCGCAGCCTCTGCCACGTTGCGCAGCAACATGGCCACTGTCATCGGGCCAACCCCACCGGGCACGGGGCTCATCCAACCCGCCACAGTTGCCACATCTGGATGGACATCCCCGACGGTCACCTGCTTCCCGTCCTTTCCAACGACGCGATTGATGCCGACGTCGATCACGACGGCACCCGGCTTGATCCACTCAGGCGTGACCAGCGCAGGAACCCCAGCAGCCGCAACCACGATGTCGGCCTCGCGCGCAATCTTCGGCAGTTCGTGGGTAAAGCGATTCGCACTGATCACCGTCGCCTCCGCACGCATCAAAAGGACTGCGATAGGTTTGCCCACGATGTTGCTTGCACCGACGATCACGCAGCGGGCGCCGCGCAGCGTGGTGCCCGTGTGCTCGATCATTTCGAGGACGGCGAGAGCCGTGCACGGCACAAGGCTGCGGCGCCCGTACACGACATTGCCGATATTGGCGGGATTGACCCCTTCCACATCCTTTTCCGGGGCAATCAGCGACTGCACGCGTTCCGTATCGACCCCCTTGGGCAGCGGCAGGTGCAGCATCATCGCGGCCACCGACTCATCGGTGTTCATCAGCAGAACACGTCCGGCGATCTCTTCATATCCGCTGGAGGACGAGAGCCGATGCAGCTGATACTGCATGCCAGCCTCCTCGCAGGTACGCGCCTGATTGTGTGCGTAGATCGAGGCTGCACCGTCATCGCCAACGAGAATCGCATCCAACCTCACGGAACGACCGCTCCGCGCGATGCGTTCCCGCAGCGATGCACGCACCGCGGCGCCGAGCTGTTTGCCATCGATGATGCGCGCTCCCATGCGGGCAGCGTAGCGGTTGCACGTATGCTTGCCCCAGCCCAACGCGTTCAGCAGTCACTCCCCCTCGGACACCATCATGATGACACTGACCCTCACTCTGCCGTTTGCTGCCCTCCTGCTCGGTCAAACGGTTCCTGCAACTCCCATCACGCCGCCAAAGGATGGACCCAAGATGACCGCCAAAGCTCCAGAGGTCACGGAGCCGACGCTTGTGCCAGGTTCTCCCGCCCCGTTCCCGCAGATCGAGAAGTTCGTCAAGGGAGAGCAAATCTCATCGTTTGGCGCCGGCAACACCTACGTGATCGAATTCTGGGCAACATGGTGTGGCCCATGCAAGTCGAGCATGCCGCATCTCAGCGAAGTACAGGAAAAGTATGCGGACAAGGGCGTTCGCATCATCAGCATCAGCGACGAGAAGATCGATACGGTCACGAAGTTTCTGGATGATCCAAACTGGGCAGCGAAGACGCGCTACACGCTCTGTGCAGATCCAGACCGATCGGCGCATGATCAGTACATGAAGCCCGCCATGCAGTCGGGCATCCCCTGCGCGTTCATTGTGAAGGATGGAACCGTGCAGTGGATCGGACACCCCATGCAGATGGACAAGCCGCTCGAGAGCGTGGTGGCCGGATCTTGGAATGTCAATGATGCGAAGGCTTCGTTCCTGGATACCGCGCAGGCCAAGAAGGCGCAGCGCCGACTTTCGGGCGCACTTCGTGATGCCAACAAGAGCGGCGACTTCACGGAGTTCATGGTGATGCTCGATGACGCCATCGCGAAAGCGGATGCAGAATCTGCGATGAGCATGCGTATGCAGAAGTTCCAGCTTCTCCTCGGCCCCATCAATCAACCCGAGAAGGGCTATGAAGTCGGACGCGCACTCGCCTCGGACTTCACGGAAAAGAAGGAAGCCATGGGGCTGAACCAGCTGGCGTGGTATGTGCTCGATGCGCCGACAGTCAAGCAGCGCGATCTCGCATTCGCGCTCTCCACCGCGGAGGCTGCGGTCGCGGCGAGCAACGGCGAAGACGGTGCGATCCTCGACACACTCGCTCGCGCGCAGTTTGAGTCGGGCAAAGTTGCGGAAGCGGTTGCGACGCAGAAGCGCGCCATGGCCAAGACTCCCCCGGGCGACATGCTCGATGAGATGAAGGTCACTCTGCAGAAGTATGAGAACGGCGGAAGCTCGAAGTCGAAGTGATCGAAGCAGAGGGCTTTACCGAACCTCTGTCTCGCGCCCGAGCGCCGCACTCTCATAGAACGCCGCGAGAATCCGCTGCAGTTCGCGGCCTTCGCGCGCCGTTGCAGCAGCCGCACCGCGCCCGTGGACCAACTCACCGAAGCAGCGGTACTGCGCGTCCCATGCCGCATCCCATCCAAATGGCGACGGCACTGCCGCGACCTCATCCCGCAGTTCGCCATCTCGCTCCACCACGCTGCGCACTTCGGAACCGAAGATCTCGAAGTGAATACCCGCCCTCGCCCCACGCAGCAGTAGACCATCGCGTGCAACACCTTCCGGGATGTTCGTTGCCCACGCCACATCAATCTCGATCGACAGTCCACCCTCACAACGCAGCAGTGCAATGGCAGCGTCCTCCACATCAAACGTTCCATCCACCTTGGGTGGCCCGCCCCACATCTCGGCAGATCGGTACTGGGCAATGGGTGAACCAAATCGTGATGCAGCGCATGCACTCACGCGCAGCACGCGCGGCCAACCGGCCAGATGCAATGCCAAGTCCATCAGATGCACCCCCACATCGATCATGCATCCGCCTCCCGATCGACTGCGCGTTGTAAACCAGCCGCCAAGCCCTGGAATGCCGCGGCGCCGTACTCCTCGCGCCTGAATGAAGTCGAGGGGGCCCATTGTTCCAGCATGCACCAGACGCGCCACATGCTGCGATGTCGGCGAGGAGCGACACACGAGGCCCATTTGAAGCCGACCTCTCGACTTGTCCGCGGCAGCGCAGATCGTGTCGCACTCCGCGACCGTCAGAGCCATCGGCTTCTCAAGCAGCAGGTGTTTGTCCGCTGCGAGGACCGCTTGCGCACAAGACGCATGCGCGTCCGTCGGTACGGCCACCGCGACAGCGTTCACATCCGGATGCGCCAGCAGCGACTCGAGGCTCTTCGAAGCGGTTGCACCCACCTTTGAAGCGAGCGCAGCCGCACGCTGGGGCTGCGAATCCCAGCAAGCCACCACACGGAAGCCGCTCCGCCGCGCCGCGTCCGCGTGAACACTGGCAATCCCACCGCAGCCGACAATCCCGAGCCCAATCTCGATCATTCCCTAGCATAGAGGGGCGATGAGCAGCACCAGGACGGTGATCATTGGCGCAGGGATCGTCGGGCTCTGCACCGCGTACGAACTCCTGCAGCGTGGCCGCGATGTCATCGTGCTTGACCGCGAGTCCACGCTGGACGGCGCCTCCGCCGGCAATGCAGGACTCTTCTCGATTGGGCACGCGCCCCTGACCAAGCCAGGCGCATCGTGGCGTGGTCTGCGCTGGATGTTTGATAGCCGCTCACCACTTTGGATCCGTCCGAGTCTCTCCCCCGCACTGCTGCATTGGCTGTGGACATTCCATCGTCACTGCACACCCGATCATCTCGAGCGCGCCACACGCACACTCTGCGCGCTTGGTTGGCGGACTGCGCAAGCACTCGAGCGCATACTCGACCGTGAGGGAATCGACTGCTTTTACAAGCGCTGCGGCTGGATGGATCTCATCCTTGACGAACGCAACCTCGCTGCTGCGCAGCGCGAGGGTCGATCGCTCGCGCCCTATGGGTATCGCACGGACGCTATCAGCGGCAGAGAACTTCGGCGCCGTGATCCGGCGTACCGCGACGAGGTTGCAGGTGCGATTCATTATCTTGATAGCGCAATCCTGCATCCGGGACTGCTGCTGCGCGGACTTGCGAACGCCGTCCGATCCCACGGGGGTGAGGTGCGACTGGGATGCGAAGTCGCCGGATTCGTGCGGGCGACCGACGGTCGGTGCATCGGGGCGCGACTCACGAGCGGCGAGATCTTGGAGGGCGACAGTGTGGTGCTCGCCGCAGGCATCTGGTCCGATCCGTTGGCGGCACAACTCGGTATCGCCGTTCCCATGCAAGCTGCGCGCGGATACCACGTGCAACTCGAGGGGACAGGCGTGTTGCCGCTGCATGGCGGCGTCATGCATGAGACATTTGTGGCTTACAACCCGATGGGATCACAACTTCGGCTCGCAGGAACGCTGGAAATCGGACCGACGGGACGCCCCTGGATGCGCAAGCGTCTGCATGCGCTGACTGCCGCGGCACGTCGATATCTGCACGGCATCGACCGTGCGCATGTCACGGCTGAGTGGGCTGGCTATCGGCCCTGTACTGCCGATGGCATGCCAGTCATCGGGCCTGTCCCGACCATCCCAGGTCTCTTCATCGGCACAGGACACGCGATGATGGGGCTGATGCTCGGTCCTGTCACAGGTCGCATTCTCTGCGCGGACATCTGCCGCACACAGCAGGAAATCGATCCGAATCTGATCGATTGCATGCGCCCACGACGACTTCGCACGTCTCGCGCTGCCTAGGCCAAGGTCAGCCGTGCCGCGCCACGCACACCGCTCGCATCGCCATGCGCAGCACCACGAATCGGTGTCGTGAACGCATCCGAGAACAGCTGGTTTCCGATCAGTGCGGGGACACGCTCATAGATCTCGCGAATATTGCTCAGACCACCGCCAAGCACGATCACATCGGGATCGATGAGATGGACGACACTGACTAGTGCGTCGGCGAGTCGTGTGCACAGAAGATCGATCACTGCCTGAGCACGCTCTTCACCCGCCGCTGCACGCTCAGCGATCATGGACATGGACGCTGCATCTCCCCCAAGCGCCGCGTACTCGCGCTCGAGGGCCGGTCCCGCGAGAAATTGTTCGGTACAGCCAAACAATCCGCAGTAGCAAGGCCGCGAGCGCCTTTGTGCCGCATCTATGCCCGGCATGTGCGTGTGCCCCCACTCTCCGGCGATTGCATTTCGCCCGACCAAGATACGACCATCGACCACCACTCCTCCTCCGATGCCCGTCCCAAGAATCGCCGCAAAGACAATCTGCGCACCGGCGGCCGCACCATCATGCGCCTCGCTGAGGGCAAGGCAGTTGGCATCGTTCGCTCCGCGCACCGTTCGGCGAAGCAGCCTCGAAAGATCCCCCATGAGATCCCGCCCATTGAGGCACGTGGAATTCGCATTCCGATGCAAGCCTGTTCGAGGCGACACACTTCCGGGATATCCGATGCCGACCGGACACTCGCACTTGGCCACCGCATCGAGTTGCTCGACCAATTGCGCGACGGCCGCAAGCGTGGCTGCGTAATCACCTTGGGGAGTCAAGACACGCGGGCGTTCCACCTCGTGTCCCGACGCATCGAGGAGACATGCAGCGATCTTCGTGCCACCGAGGTCGATGCCGATGCGCATCATGATGGAACGGGCAGTGCACGGATCACGCAATCCAGCAACGCAGCGCCGAGTCGTGCAGTGCGTCCGCCGATGTCGAGCGGCGGCGAACACTCCGCGAGTTCGATGCCCGCCACTTTCCCGCTTCCGCCGATCCGCCGCAGCACGCTTCGCAGCATCGCATCGGGCAGAATGCCCATGGGCGATGGCGCACTCACGCCCGGCGCGCTTGATGCGAGAAAGACATCAAGATCAATGCTGAGGCAAACAAGGTCGACCGACGAGAGAAATCGATCGATGATGACCGCCAACGCAGACTCCTGGGATGGCGAAAACGCATCGGCATCCACAATGTGTGCGCCATGCGCGGCTGCCGACTGCAACAGCGCGGGCGTATTGTGGGCGGGCTGCATGCCGAGCAGCAGATAGCGAAACGGCGAACCAATCAGTGTGCTGTGCCCGTGAACCTGAAGGAATGGTGAACCCGAGTGAGGATGCCCTTGCGAAAGTGGCCTCATATCGACATGTGCATCGATGTTGATGCATCCGACCACCGAACCCCTCGAAGCTGCCTGCGCCACGCCAAGCCAGTGCCCAAATGCCTGATCGTGACCGCCACCAAACACGAGCGGGATTCCACCGCCCACCCGCACCGCGGCAACGGCAGCCGCCAGCGCGCGCTGCCATGCGAGCACATCATCTTTGGCAGCCGACACATCTCCTGCATCAAAGAGCGCGAACGCAGCCGGTGCAGGCAAGTTTGAGCAAGCAGTCCGCAGGGCGCTCGGCCCTTCTGCGGCGCCGGGTCTGCCGTGATTAGCTCGAACGCCCGCGTCCGATGGATATCCAATCACAACAAGGGGACGCCGACGATGCCGCTGCGCAGGTTCGGCATCCCATGCGTCCATCGCCTGATGCCATCGCTGTGCCTCGGGCTGCGGTCCATCGTCTCGGCCTCGCCACTGCCACACCATGGCGGCGATCCTACGGTTGCAGCATGAACGCTGCGCAGTCGTTCGACGCCCCTACTTGCCGTTTCCGTCAAAAATTGACTTGAATGCGTCTCCGACCTTTTGCAGTTGGTCACCAATCGCGGAGCCACCCTGCTGGAGGAAACCGCTGATCTGCGATGAGGCTGACTGCAGACCACTTGCGATTGACGTGGGCAATCCCTCAATCTGTGCCTTCGCGAGTGCCAAGATCAGTTGATCCATGAGTTGCGCCGAGAGTTGTGCAGCCACCTGATCCACTGTGGTCTTGGTGCCAATGTCCTTCACCACGATGTCTGGAATGGTCGCGTCCAGCACTTTGCCCGAGGCGAGTGCGTTCTCAAGCCGTGCCTTGACTCGAATGCCGGTGATACGGAGTTCGCGAATGGTCACTGTGGTGCCGGGGGAGTTTGCGGGCGTCGTCGCTGTGGGCGCAGCTCCCTGATTGGAAGAAACATGGTCCACGACGACCTGCAGATTGATCCGACCATTCAGTTCCGAGAGATCAACGGAAATACCGCTGATCACAAGCTCCTCAATCACAATGACATCGCCCAGCAGTTCAGTCAATCCCGCCTTGACCTCGATGCGGTCCACCACAAGCATCGGATCCCCTGCGTACCCCTGCGGCTGCGCCACAACAAGCCCGTTCACGGTGGATGATTCGGACAGCAATCCGAGATGGACTGATCGAACGGTAGTGCTCACGCCAAGGACTCGGGTCCCCGCGGTCGACACGATGCGCGCCGCCACCGCATCTATGAACAGCACTGCAGTAACGACCGTCGCCATCACCAGGACAGCGACACCGATAACAACTTTCTTTACGATCGATGATTGCGAGGCAGCCGAACCTCCGGGCACGTGATGTGCGGACTTCGGATCACCCATGGGGCCCAAGCCTATCATTCTTCCCCATGGACCGGAACGCTCCTCTTGACGCCGAGGCCACCGCAGCACTCGATCACGTTCGCGCCCTCCTCGAGTACATCGGAGAGGATCCAAATCGCGAGGGGCTTGTGGACACACCGCGCCGAGTAGCCCTTGCACTGCGAGAGCATTTTATTGGCTACACGATGGATCCCGCGAAGGAATTGGCGCGCACATTCTCGGAGATTGAGGGGTACGACCAAATGGTGCTGCTCACAGGAATCGATGTTCACAGCCACTGCGAACATCACATGGTTCCGTTTGTCGGCAAGGCACACGTTGCCTACATCCCGAGCGGACGCGTTGTCGGTCTCTCGAAACTGGCGAAAGTTGTGGAGATCTTTGCCAAGCGACTCCAAGTGCAGGAGAAGTTGACCGCACAAATCGCCAACAGCATTCAAGAGCATCTCCAGCCGCTGGGCGTCGCGGTGGTTGTTCAGGCGCGACACTTCTGTATGTGCTACCGCGGCGTACGCCAACCACATGCGTGGACGACGACGAGCAAGTTGACGGGGGTTTTCTTGGAAGACCCGGCCACGCGCAGCGAGTTCTTGCGGCTCATCTCGATCGGCCAAGAGCCAGCCACTGGCTTCTGAGTTCGACCGCAGGTCACCCTGCGCGACCGACCGCATCGACTGCGATGCACTCGAAGGCCACGTGCGCCGCAAGCAGCGCAGTGATGCCCGCCCCATCGCGCGCGGGACAGACCTCCACCACGTCCGCCCCGACGAGTTGCGCGCCGGCGAACGCGCGGAGCTGCCCCAACAGCACTCCCGAGGAAAGCCCGCCAGAAACGGGGGTACCCGTGCCGGGCGCGAAGGCAGGATCCGCACAATCCACATCGCACGAGATGTAGAGCGGCGCATCACCCACACGGCGCCGAAAGGACTGCACGTTCGCCGCAGCTTCAGCGGCATCAGCGTGGAACGCCGCGGCGGGGATCACTGTCATCCCCTTGTCGCGCGCGAAAGCAAGATCTTCCAGCGTGTTCAGCCCACCGCGCTGACCAATCAGCAGCGTGCGCGAGGGATCGATGCATCCATCCTCGACTGCGCGCCGCAGAAATGACGCGTGACTGAAGGGCTCATTCCACACGCGGTCCACCGTGTCGATGTGCGCATCGAACACGACCAGCGCAAGTCCGCTTGCCGGTCGCCCGCACCGTTCCCATGCGGCGCGAATATTGGCGAGCGAAACGGAGTGATCTCCGCCGAGCGCCAAGAGATGGGCACCAGCGCCGCCGAGCGTCTTGGCGAAGTCCGTGACCAGATCGAGATTGTCCGCGCAGGAAAATGGTGCGACAGGTGCATCTCCTGCGTCCGCGAGCGAGAACACCTGCGCGATATCCACCTGCAACTCGCTGCTTGCCGGCTTCACATACTGGCTCGCCTCGCGTACTGCACGCGGACCGAAGCGCGCACCAGGATGGAAAGTCGTGCCGCCATCGAAGGGGATGCCGTAGACAATCCAGTCGTGCTCTCCGCCGGCATCATCCAAGCGAGGAAAGCGCATGAATGTTTCGAGCCCAGCGAACCGCGGCTGAACTCTTCCGCTCGGCAGTTCTGTCGGCATGGGCGGAGGATAAGCGGACGCGGATCAGAAGGGATCCATGCCGGGCGGCAGTGGAGCAGCGTCGGTGCGTTCTTCCAAATGAGCGACAGGGAACGCACATGAGTCCACGCTGAACGCTGCGGCCGGACGGTGATTGCCCGAAAGTCCCAGTCCACCGAAGGGAAGCCGGCTGCTCGCGCCCGCCGTGCCGACATTCCAGTTCACACAGCCAGCGCGGAGCCGCGGCGCAATCGACTGCCAGCGCGCAGCATCCGCCGTGAACACTGCCGCAGCCAAGCCGAAGCGCGTGGCGTTGGCCTGCTCCACCGCCTCGTCATCGCTGTCCACGACCGCCACCTGCAGCAGTGGACCGAAGACTTCCTCGTCTGCCTCCCGACTGAAGCGATCGACACGAAGCACTCCAGGAGTCAGGAACCATCCCTCGCGAGCGGGCGCGCGCGCTGCGAGCAGCGACACGCACCCTTCGCGTACTCGCCGTGACTGGAAAGCGATCACCGCCTCACGCGCAGCTTCACTGATCAGCGGTCCCATGAACACGCCTGCCTCATCACCGCCGCCAACACGAAGCCGCGATGAGACCTCCACGATCAAACGCACGAACGCATCGGCGATGCCGCGCTGCACGATCACGCGGCGCGTGCAGGTACAGCGCTGACCCGCGGTCGCGAACGCGGAGCGCACGCACTCCACCACCGCCTGTTTGAGATGGGAATCATCGAGCACGATTGCAGGATTGCTGCCGCCCATCTCCAGTGCGACGATGCGCCCGGGACGATCGAGATTCGCCTGCAGGATTCGCCGACCCACCGGCCACGATCCTGTGAACAAGATTCCATCGACGTGCTCGTGCGCGGCAAGCGCTGCCGCGCCTCCAGCACACGCTTGCACCACATTGAAGACGCCCGGCGGAAATCCTGCGGCGTCCGCGAGCTCGGCGAGCAGCTGCCCGACCGCTGGCGTGCGTTCACTCGGCTTGAGTACCACCGTGTTGCCAAGCAGCAGCGCGGGCACGAAGTGACCGTTGGGCAGGTGGGCAGGAAAGTTGAACGGTCCGAAGACTGCCATCACGCCATGCGGACGAAAGGCGCAGACACCGCGCCGCGTCGGCGACAGATCGATGCCAAAACCACGCACGCGATCGAGTGTGCGTTCCTCGACCGTGATAGTCACTTTTTCTGCGAGCGCCTTCGCCTCGAGCAGCGCCTCACCACGCGTCTTGCCCGCCTCAAGCACCAACAGATCCGCGATACGCGCCTCGTTCGCCGCCACGACATCACGCCATCGCAACAGCGCAGCGTGCCTTTCCTGCACTGGCGCGCACGCCCACGCTTGCGCTGCCGAGCGCGCAGCGGCGACCGCACGGTCAATGTGAACGCGCACGGGTGCCGCACTCCACACGGTGGTATTCGGCTGCGAGGGATCTGCGCTGCGGATCAGCTCCTCCCCTGCCGCGGGAAGCGTGTGCCAAGAACCGGCGATGAAGTCTGCAGGAGCCTGGCGCAGGAACCCGCGCCGCACCGCCTCGCTCATGCGCGACTCCGACGGCGAGGCGCTGTCCCGCCGCGACGCCGCGTGCCCATCAGTGGCACGGCGCGCCCCTGTGCATCGAACGCTGTGAGCGCGATCTTCGTGCCCTTCGATGCGCCCAGTGCTTCGATGACTCGCTCAGGAAGCAGCACCTTCCCTGCTTTCACCGAGAATCCGCTTCGTATCGCGCGGAATCCTTGCGTGCCTGAACAGGAGACGATCCCTCGCTGCGACCCGCTCGAACCCGCACCGCCGAGCGGCAGCATCGCTGATGCCTCCACGATCGGAATGTTTGCCGTCACAGCCTCTAGGTAAGGACCACCGTCGAACGGATCGACATGCTCCTGCGGATGGAATCCGAGCTTCGTCAGCATGTGCAGCGCAGGCAGCGTTTCATCACCCACTTTGCCGACCAATTGACGCGCTTCGGGTGGCAGCAGCGATGTGTAGATCTCGACCGACGGGAACAACTTGAGGATGAACTCCTTGCTCCGCTGATTGAAAGTGTCCGCCTCGGTGTAGGAGAGATTGATGAAACGGCGTCCGAGGTAGTCCCACAGCGTGGATCGACTGTCCGGCGTCAGCGCACCCATCATCTCCGCGATGATGCGCTTCTGAAACTGCTGGGGGCGCGCAGCCATGAACTGAAAACGCGTGTGCGAGAGGAATGCGCCCAGCTTCTGCGGATGGCCACGGTAGCCCGGCGCGAGAATGAGTCCACCAATCTCGCTCGGCCCGCTCTCATCGGTATCCAACTGGATCGTCACATGCACCTGACCCGTCCCGAGGTCCTTGCTGTAATGCTCCCGGCGTCGCACGCGGAAAAACAAGTGCGGGTGACCGGGCCATGAAATCCGCGAATACACCGTGCTGGTACCGATCACCGACCCCGAGTCGGTGTCCTCCAGCACGAAGACGAACTCTCGTCCGCGTGCATCCCGCACCGAGCCAGCAAAGGCGCGGCGGCTGCGATCCAACTTCGCCGCGAGCGCATCGCGGTCCTGCGGAAGATTGAAAGAGTGCACGAGCCGCGCAAGCTTCAGCAGCTGCGGCATGTCCTCGATGGTCGCTTCACGAATGACGAACATGTCACGCCACCTTCCCCAGCGCACGCTCCACGATTTCGAAGACCGGACCAAACTGCGCGGGCTCCATCACGCCGATGGGAGGCAGCAATCGCAAGTGATAGGGACCATGACCACACGTGAGCGCAATCACACCTTCGTCAAACATGGCCTTCAGCAGACTGTTGAGGCGTTCCTTGCTGCCGCCCAAAGGCGAGAGGCGCATCATGCCGCCCGTGCCGCCGACATGGGAGGGCTGCGGTCGTCCAAAACTGTCGAGCACCGGCGGGAAGAACTCGGGGCGTCTGCGCACCAGGTCCTCGGCCCGTTCGCGAAAGGCGCGGTGGAGCGCGGCGATTCGACCATTCGGCCCGTAATAGCCGCCGTCGCGCAGCGTTTCGAGTGCACGCCGGCCGACATGAAACGCACTTGTGCTCGAACTGAACGTGCCTGCGAGCAGCCCCGGCTGCGGATTGAACTCCTCACGAAAGAGGCACGCACACACCTGACTCAGTTTCCCGACTGTCGCGACATCGATGTATTCACCAAGACCAAGTGTCTCGAACGCGAACATGCATTCGGTGCGGCCGAACGATTGAACTTCATCCGCCCAAACAGGAATGCCGCTTTCGCGGCAGATACGCATCAGCGCCTCCAAGTACGAACGCGGCGCGACGCGGAAGCCGCCCTCCCCCTGTACCAGTTCCATCACGAAGCACGCGTGCTGCTTCGGGTACCTCGCGACCAATTGCTTCAAATGCCACACGGCGATCTCCGTCGAACGCGCCCCGAGCGACTCGTCGTAGTACGGCATGTAGTCCACCAGGATGTTCTGCACGAGGCCCTGTCGATACCCGGCCGTATCACCGATCTGACTCATGGTGGTCGAGCGCCCCATAAAGCAGTCTGCGAAGGCGATGATGCGCGGCGCACTGCCTGTCTTCTGCTGGCACACCTTCAGCGCATTCTCATTCGCCATGCAACCGGAGTTGGTGATGAAGCAGTGGCGCAGCGCGCTTGTGCGAGCCGCTTCCGTCTGCAGGATGTCGGCCACAGCGAGCACATCGGCATTCGGCTGCAGGTGACCGCCCATGCAAATGTCCGAGAGCGCGCCGACCACGGCGGCCTCCACCATGCGCGCATCGGAGTGGCCAAACATATGAACGCCAATGCCACTGATCATGTCCCACTTGACGCTGCCGTCGGCCAGTTGCACCAATGCTCCATTGCCGATGCCCGCGCCGATGTAGGGGTACATCGTGGGTCGCCCGCGTAGCGCGTTATGTCGCTGCAGCCACGCCGCGGCAGCCGATGCCCGTGCCGGATCTGCAGGCCGAACGTCGGTGATGCCATCTTGGAAACGGCGCAGCTCCACGAGGATTGCATCGACCGCGGCACGGACCGCTGGCACCCGCATCAGTGGTGGTGTCGCATCGAGTGCGCCGCCAGTCGCAGCCATCGCAGCGTTTTGGGGAGGCGCGGAGGTCATGTTTGGCATGGTACGGCCAGGCGTTCCATGATCCGCTGCATGAGCAGCGCAAGAATCGAAGCTCGCTCACACAGGCTGTTCACCACCACAAACTCATCCGTCCGGTGCAAGTTGCCGCCGCGGACACCAAGCCCATCGAGGCAAGGCAAACCCACATGCTGCAGCACATTTGCATCGCTCACGCCACCCGTCGATACCGCACTGCACGCTGATCCAACCTTCGCCGCGCATTCCACTGCACACGCAGCGAGCGCTTGGACCGCTGCAGTCGCCGGCTTTGCCGGGCGGTTGTGCAGCGCCTCGACTGTCACACGCGGCAACGCATCTTCGCTCGTCACAATCGAACGCAACACTTCGTCCACACGCGCGCGCGCGGATGCCGTGAAATAGCGGGCGTTCCCCCACGCTGCCGCAGCGGCAGGCACAATGTTGGTTGCATCGCCGCCCTCGAGCGGACCAATGTTCAGAATGCAGCCGTTCGCGGGATCGTTCGCCGCAAGCACGGTGCAGATGGACTGCGCGAGCGCATGCACCGCCGACACCCCGCGCGCCGCGTCACGCCCCGCATGCGCGGCACGCCCCTTCACATCGATACGAAACTGCGCAGACCCAGGTCGTTCCACGACGAAGTCGCTGCCCACCGCGGGCTCAAGCACGAGTCCGACATCACACTCCTGCGCCACGCGCTCCAAGATCGCCGTGCTTCGGAAACTTCCCGTCTCCTCGTCCGCGTTCAGCAGGAAAGTCCAGTGTGGGTGCACGCCGACCTCCGCAAGCGACTCGAGCGCCCCGAGTGCCACGATCAGACCACCCTTCATGTCCGCTGCGCCAGGACCCTCGCGCATGCCCCCCTGCTCCGCGCCCAGTGATCGGAACGCTCCGAAGGGATCATGCACCGTGTCAAGATGACCGCTGAGCAGCAGTTTCGGCCCGCCCGAGCTGCCACCGCTCCGCGCGATGAGCACATCACCCTCATCATCGCCCAAGACGCCGTCGCGCAGCCACTGCGGACGAGCCCCGCCCTTCACGCGTTCCACACGCGCACCGAGCGCCTCGAGCCGGGTACGCATCCACACGCGCGCCGCATCAAGCCCCGCCCGATGACCGCAACCTGTCGGCATCGCCACCAACGTCGCAAGATCTGCCTCCATCGATCCCCGCCGTCGATGCGCCGCATCGATCACGCGCTGCTCGGCAGCGGTGACCCGCGCATCACCGCCCATGACACACCTCCAACGCACCACCCCAGACACCATCGAATGCATGCGTGGCTGGTCCTCGCATTCGAACGGCGCCGCTCTCCGAGTCCCACTCGATCCGGAGCCGCCCGCCCGGCAGGTCGATGTTCGCCGACCGTGTGCATCGATCCTCAAGAACCCCCGCCACCAGAACGGCACTCGCTCCGGTCCCGCACGCGAGCGTGATGCCTGAGCCGCGTTCCCATGTACGCATGCGCAGGTGATCGCGCCCGCAGACCGCCGCGAAGTGCACATTGATGCGCTGGGGGAAGAACGCATGATGCTCAATCGCCGCGCCCACACGCTCCAGCGGAACACGATCGGGATCGCCGCACCAGAACACGATGTGCGGATTCCCCATCGACACCAGCGTCGCATTGGGCTCGGTACGGGAGGCACTCCACCACGCAAGATCACTTTCCGCGTGCATGCCGACACGAGCAGCATGCACCGCGATCGCCTCGCGCCACATCGGGAGATCAAACGGAACACCGACGAGCCGATCATCGGGCGACGCGCCGGGCCACCGCGCACCGATCTGCGAGAGGGACAACATCGGCGCCCCCATATCGACTTCGGCCTCGCACACGAACCCATCGGCGCCGCGCCACCACCGGACCGACAGCACGCCGCGTCCCGTTTCAATGCGGAGTGGATTCGCGGCGGACATCCCGCGGTCCACCACGAACTTGGCGACGCACCGAAGTCCATTACCGCACATCTGCGCCTCACTGCCATCCGCATTGAAGATTCGCATGCGCGCATCGGCTGCACACCCCTCACTCGGGCGAGCCACCAGAATCACTCCATCACCACCGATGGCCGTGTGCCGATCGCTGACCGCGCGCGCAAGCGCAGCCGGATCCGGCACGTGCTCTGCATCGGCATCGACGTACACGTAGTCGTTGCCAATGCCGTGCATCTTGCTGAAGCGAATGGGGTTCATGCGTCAGGCCGTATCACTTCGCCAAGATCAATCACCACCTTGCCACGGCGATAGAAGTCTGCATTGATTCGATCGCGATCAATGAAGGTAAAGACAAGCCCATTCACGCCTGTCGCATCCGCGTAGGCGAAGTCGCCCCAGTGCGGGCCTGCATAGCGTCGATTGTCATACGCCTGTGCATGGTTATGGAAATGGAAGAGCGCGTCGTAGCCCGCTTCGAACATGTCGTTCGATGCCTCGAATCGCACATCGCTGCCCACTTGGACGGGCGCGAACTCCACAATCTCAAATCGCCCCTGCGCATCGAGTCGCAGCAAACCGCCGTACTCGGTGCGGCGGTCCGCCTGATCCCGATCGGCGATCTCGAACAGATGCGCCCGAAGCGGCGGCTGTCGCAGCGCATCACGCGCCACCAGCACTGCTGCGCAGTCACCCCAATCGAGGTTCGGCGCATGCGCACGAGGCGTCTCTGCCAGTTCCGTTCCATACCCCTCGAACGATGCGCTGTAGCGACGCTCACTTTGCGCCGCGAGCGCAGCTGAAACATCTGCAAAGAGTTCATCACGCGATCGCGTCAGCAGCGCTGGCTGCATGCGCGCCACAGCCACCAGCACGGCAATATCCCGTGGCTCAAGCGAAGTGCGAACATCCGGCGGCAGTTTCGCTGCGGCGGCACGCGCCTCATCCCAGAACGCACGCTTCTCCGGCTTCAGCAGCGCGCGCATCCAGAGGATCTCCTCACGGTTCGATGGGATCACGCCAAGATCATTGGCGCAGCGGCGCATGTCGAGCACAAAGGAGTCGGTCGTCGCCAACGACTGGTCCGCGAGTACATCCAGTATGCGTTGGCGTTCACCGGTGGCCAGCAGCAGCTCCCAGCAGCGTGCGCGAAGGTTCGCCTCCTTGATCGGATCACTGCGAAGCAGCAGGTCAAGGAGCACTTGCGGCACCCGCTCCTTCCCCCAGAGCTTGCAGAGCGCGTGATATTCGGGGCGATCGTAAAGTTTGACGGCAAGAATCGGCAGCGGGACCGCCCACGCGCGTACGAGCGTCTGCGTCATGTCCTTCCAGCCGAGCAGTGCGATGCGGCGACACACCTCGGTGCGCCACTCGTACTGCAGCATGCGTGGCAGGTTGAGTTCGAGCACCGACTTGAGACCCTCCGGGTCGTAGCGAATCAACCGCTCCCAGGCTTCATCCCTCAGCGCACGCACATAGTCCGGCTGCACCACGATGCGACGCAGTGCCTTCAGATAGGCGGGATCGGTGGGATCTGCGTCGAGCAATTGCATCGCCGCGAGTTGCCGTGCAGGCACGAGATCCGTCCGCCCGAGCGACTCGAGTGGATCGCCCGCTGGTGTTGCTGCGCACGATGCCATCCACAGGCACGAGGTTGTCAGAAGCGCTCGCCACACTCGGCGCAGCAGCCGCGGGCACGTGCCTTCCGTGGCGTTCATGGCTGCAGTGTAAGGAGTTCGATCTACACTTCACCCCTTCATGGCATCGGCACGAGGCAACCGAAGCGAAGAACCCGCCGAAGGCGGCTGCAGCGATGCATTGCTGCCTCGAGTCCGCGCTGTCGTGGACTTGATGCGGCCAGACATCCAGGCGGATGGCGGGGATGTGGAAGTCGTCGCGGTTGAGGCGGGAGTCGTTCAGGTACGGCTGCACGGCGCCTGTGTGGGATGTCCCTCAAGTCGCATGACATTGCAGGATGGACTCGCGCGCCTGCTTCGGGAGCGGATCCCAGAGGTTTCTGGGGTCGCAGCAGTCAAATAGAGCGGGCTCGGAGGGCGTTCAGGCGCCGCCTTCAGCGGGCCGAATCTGTCCAATGACGTTCTTGGTGGGGTCGACGGCGCCGGCGAGAATCTGCTCCGCGACTTCCTTGCGGTGGACCGCGACTTCGCGCGGAAACTCGAAGGCAATGCGAACACGGTCGCCCTTGATGGAAGCGATACGAACGATGCCGATCGGGGACGCAGGGTTCCCGATAACGACCTCTTCGCCTTCTCGTCGAGTGATGACCAGCATGCCGTCGGACCTCCTGCCCTGATGCAGCGGGGCTTCACCCGCTGACTTGGTCGGTTCGCCTCCGGCGCACCATGCGCCTTCCCTGCGAACAACTTGGACGAGTGTCATCGACCAAGCATCCGACCTACTTGAAGGGTAACCAAGATGGACCCAAAGACGATGAAACTGCAGCAAAACAGGCGAAAATTGCCCGTTATCGGAGCATAAAAAAAGCCCCCGCGTCGGGCCAGTGACGCGGGGGGCGCAATAACAGTGGCTCCGCGCCGACTGTCCGTGCCTGTCGCCGTCCTGGCTGCGGCACGCCCGAGGGCCATCCGTGGCCCGAAGTTCGTGCTTCGGCGATGCGTCCCTGCAGCGCCCAAGCGTTGTCGATTCGCGCCCGCATCCTTGCGTGCGCGCGAGGTCTACTGAGCGTGGCGATCCTTCACCGCGCTCCCCCTTGTCTTGCGTTCATCAACTGATTGGCCTGTTGCCACAGCGATGCTGTGGACGCAGTCCTGTCCCTCGCCCCGGCCTTCCATGCCGCGGATGCGATGAGTTCGAGATGATCGCGCACGCCGAGAATCACGATGGATCCTGCCAAGCCAAAGCGCGTCAAAAGCCGATCTGGAATTCGCACGCGGCCAGCCGTGTCGAGCGGGCAGCGCGCGGCCTGGCTGTAGAACGATCGCTCGAAGCGGCGCAGCACATCGTCGCCGATCAACGATCCCTCTTGACTCATTGCCAGACGCTCGAATGTCTTGCTCGGCCACAGCGTCAGCACGTCGTCCGCTCCCGGCACTGCGACAAAATGGTCGCCATTCACTGCTGGATTGAGCACCTCTCGCAGTTCGCTCGGAATGGCGAGGCGCTGCTTTGCATCGAGACTGTGTTCGTATTCGCCGAGAAAGAGCATCGGTGCGGTCCATGAGTGACTGCATGCACTATACCCACTATGCCCCACCTTGCAACACTTTTCAACAAAAATTGAATTTTACGCCACACATTGAACTGCAAAATGGAGGTCCGAGAAGAAAAAATTTCACATCATCGAACCATAAGTGATTGAAAAACCAATAGTTGTGGACAAAGCTCTTTATCGCCCTACACTCGGATCGACCGGAAAGATTTTTGGAGACGCATCTCGCATGCAGACTGACAGGCCAGCAGCCATTCGTTCGAGCGTTGCACATGTGCTTGATCTTGTGCCCGCGTCGTCGTTCCTGTTGACGGCCGCATTCGGTGAACTTCGAAGCGCGGTCATGGTCCGTCTCGTGCAGCAAGTCGCCACGCAACCGCCGATGCTGCTCATCGCCATGGAAAAGGGGCAAACTCTTTCGCCGATCATCCGAGACGCGCGCAACTTCGCGCTCTGTGTTCTTGATCGGCAGGAGCGGGTTCTACCTCGTCTTTTTGCGCAGTCACCTGACCAAGGTGTCGATGCATTTCTCACGGTGCCGCACCTGACGGTGCCTGGTGGCGCACCCGTGCCCACGCGTGCGATCGGCTACATCGCGTGCGAGGTGGTACGCCATCTCGACATCGAAGCAGACTACGAGGTCTACATCGGCATGGTGCATCATGCTGCGCTGCTCGATTCGAGCCGCAGCAAGGGGCCGCGACCGGGCGGATCAGGGGCGCATCGCTCCGCGGCGAAACGCTCGAAGCGAAAGGCGCGCGTCACGCGCGTAGCATCTCGGCGCCGCGGCGGGTGAACGCGCGCGGCGAAGCCGCACGACCTGAGTCTGCACGCACCGCGCCCCCCCCACTGCTTCGATGACTGCGCATGATTCCAACCTCTTTGCGTGGGATTACCGCGCGCGGGCGGGGGAACTCGGCGCTCCACTCGTGCCGATCATCGATGCACACGCGCATGTGGCGGGACTCGATGCTGCGCCGATCCTGAAGGAGGCCATGGACCTCTACGGGATCGAACAGATCTGGAGCATGACATCGAACATCGATGAAGTCGATGGACTTCGCAGGATCCTCGGCGAGCGCATCGCGTTCATCGCCATCCCCAACTGGCGTGCGCCCGATCTGCGCGAGAGCCACGGCCACGGCTATGCGCAGCAGATCCGCAGATACCACGCCCTCGGCGCGCGCATCGCAAAGTTCTGGGCAGCTCCGCGTGGTATCGACATGGGAACGCAAGCAGGCGATCCGGCGCTCATGCGTCTGGACAATCCCGTGCGCGTTGCAGCGATCCAGACGGCGGTTGAACTTCGCATGACACTCATGGTGCATGTCGCAGATCCAGACACATGGTTTGCCACGAAGTACGCCAACGCTGCGACTTACGGCAGCAAGCGCCAACAGTACGAACCGTTCGAGTCGCTGATGGATCGCTTTCCTGTGCAGTGGATTGCGGCCCACATGGGAGGTTGGCCCGAAGATTTGGAGTTCCTGGATGGACTGCTCGAGCGGCATCCGAACCTCGTGCTCGATGCGAGTGCTACGAAGTGGATCGTTCGGGAGATATCTCGCCATCCACGCGAGCGTGTCCTGCAGTTCTTCACGCGCTGGCGCGAGAGACTGCTCTTCGGTTCAGACATCGTCACAAGCAACGCGCATCTCTCCGAAACACCAGGTGGCACGGAAATGGATTCGAAGGCGCAGAGCCGAGAGAGCGCGTTCGATCTGTACGCGAGTCGCTACTGGGCGCTGCGAACGCTCTGGGAAACGAACTGGGTGGGACGCAGCCCCATCGCGGATGGTGATCTCGCGCTCGTCGATCCGAGCCGCTCGCCGAAGGATTCGCCGACGCTCCGCGGGATGAAACTACCGCGCGAGTTGCTCCTTCCATTTTTCCGAGAGAATGCGCAGCGAATACTTCGCGAAGCCGTTCAGCGCAGTGCAGATCATCGGACGATGCAGCGAGAATCACTCCACGCAAGCAGCCAACGCACGAGTGCCAGTCGATCCTCGGGCGCGTAGCAACCTGCAGCGCCTGCACCCCGAAAGCAGGAAGCGTGCACCAGGTCTGCGCCCGCAGCGAGCGCCCACCAACCGCAGTGACCCCACCACGCGAGTGGCGCACCTGCAACCGGTCGCTGCAGCAGCGCGATGTCTGCGGCTCGCCACAGGGCACTGGGCGTTCCGCATGTCTCGGACACGATCAAACGATCCTCCATGCCGGAGCCTCGTGCATGCCGCTGTGTTTCGACAACCCAGCGTGCCGATGCCGGGACCATGAGTACGAGGTCGGCACCGGCAAGCACTGCGCGTCCGACTGCTGCAAAGGCTTCTGCTGCATCGATTGCACTTGGCCGATCCCCGATGGCGATGCACAATCCCGTTGCATCGGCAAGCCCAAGATCTGCGCGCAACGACGAACGCGCATCTGTGTCGGGCGCACACTGCGAATCGGCAGGCTGTGCGAAGAGCGCTGCAGCCGACTCGCTGCAACGAAGCGCAAATCCAGCCGCGGGCTGCGCTGACACGGCACACGCAACCTCACCAAGAGCACTCCGCACCAAAGCAGCAACTCTCGGTCCGTGGCAGTGCACCTCACGCGGCAGCACACCACGCGAACGCACCCAGTCGCGCAACCGACGCGCAGCAAGCGATGCGATCCCCAGCGGAGGAACGATCACGCTCGGCACACAGCCACGCACAAGCGATGCCATCGCACCACGACCCTCCGTACCGATCAGCGCGCACGACTGGACATCAGCTGGCAGCGCAGCCGCTGCACTCCAGCCCACGGGCGCCGTCGCCTGCACCACATGTAGCACGCCGCTGCGCGGCAAGTGCGCCAGCGACCCCGCACCCATCACTTCTTCACGCCCAGCCGTCCACCGAGTTCGCGGCGCGGATGCTCATAAAACAGCTTGGCCACATCCTCACCGATCTGTGCGGCGAGTTTGTCCTCGACCTCGCGTCGGCCCGCGCTCGTTTCGAGCAGCGTCGGATTGATGTCGAGCAGATCACTCTGAACCGCCTGCATGCCCACCGTTGGCCAGAGGCGCTTTCCATTTGCCGTATCGATCACCTTGACCAATACGACCGCCTCAGGGCCACCTTCGCTGCGACCGCCCGCGAGCACGAACTCGTCGATCTCCACATAGATGACCTGCTCCGCACCAAGCGACTCTCCGATGCGCTGGATGGATACAGGCTTCGCGGCAGTATCGAGCCGCCGCGCGAGCGCTACGGAATCGCGCGTCGAGATCACCTCCGGCACCACATCGTTCTCAAGCAACTCGGTACCCGTTGCATCGCCGATCTCCACGCGCAGCGCGACACGGGACATGCGGTTCTGCTTGTCATCCACGATCACGATCGTCTTGCGTGGCTCCAGCGCGTACGCCGCGGGCTCCTTGGGTGGACCCTGAAGGATGTAGTTGGCTGGAATGATGTAGTTACAGCCTGCCACGATCAGCATTGCACAGAGCAGCGCAGAGAGAGGGCGAAAGGAAGAGCATGCACCTTTCATTTGCGCTTGATTCCTCGGTCGGGGTACTTGTCTTCGATGTGGTCGTAGAACAAATACGCGACCATGTCGACGAACGTCTTCTGCAAACCGATCTCAATCTCACGCGGGCCCGCCTGTGCTTTGCCAATGCCCTCCATGTCGGGAAACTTCGCGATGATCTGAAACTCCTCCGCGTAGGAATCTGGATCGATGCCATCACGCTCCACAATGCCGACATTGGCAGCGGCCACGCCATCCCAGAGGAAACTGTTGCCAGGCGGATTCAGTCTGTACTCATAGATATCGACGACCACCACACGGTCGACATCGAGCTCATTGGCAAGGTCCGCAAGCGGTGCAGTGGGCCAGCCCGGTGTCTGATGCATCCACGTGATGGAAAACCGAGGATCCATCACGCGAACCCCTGCCACATTCTGGGTCAGTTCACTCGCGACATTGCCGACCACATTCGAGATCGCTGTGGGATACTCGTAAGCGGTGCGCTGGTCCGTGTGCGCAAGCACGGCGACCGACTTGTTCTCGAGCCCGCGGTACTTCGCGAGCACCTCGATCTCCTTGTTCTTTTCGATGTTCGCGCCGACGGCACTCGCGATGCCCGCTGCGATGCAGCCATCGCCTGCCGCGATCACCGAACCGGCGAGCAGCATGGCGGCGAGGCCACGCACGCCACGAAGTGTGCCGCGGCGTTCCATCAAAGCATCCCCCGCATCACAAGGATCTTGTAGCCCCACGCGCCGACGGCGAACGCACCGAGCGCCCACCAACCCTTCGCACCAATCATGCCCCAGAGAGTGCTGACGGTGCGTGCGCCCGTGACGGCAGAATGCGCACTTGCGATGGCGAGTGCAGCGGCACCGATGGCAAGCAGCAGTCCAAGCGGCTGCGCGTGAAAGGCGTCAAGCAGTCGACCATCGGCAGCCAACGCGAACGCCGTCGTCATCCCGCAACTTGGGCAGGGAATACCCATCGTTGCCGGCCAAGAGCACGACGGCAATCCAAGCTGCCGGTGCGTTCCAAATCCTGCCGCCGCTGGCTGTAGCCACGCAGCGACTCCAAGCAGCGCAGCACATACCAGCGCCACGAGCGCCATCACGGCGCGTTCACCGCGCGGCAGTCGATCCTGCATCACGATGGGCACAGCAGCAAGTGTGGGGGCAGCAACTCTCATGCGGCAGACCATCGTAATCGACCGAAACCCCCCAAAGGACTGCAACATCGCGCACGCGTCAGGCCCCCAAAGTTGCGGAACTGCAGCGCAGCCCTTGTAGTCTCTGTGCGAATGCAACCTTGGATCGATGGGCATCTCGATCTGGCATATATCCATCAGGCCTGCGGCGATATCCGCCGCGCGCCTGCGACGACCGAGAACCGATGCGTCAGCCTCCCAGCGCTCCAGGAGGGCGGTTTCGGCGTCGTCGCGGCCACGATCTTTCTCGAGCCTGGAGTCGACGCCTCGTCGCACCCGTGGGGATACGCAGGACCGCAAGATCTCGCCGGCGCGCAGCGCGCCGCGCTCGCGCAGTTGGCGATCTACGAGTCGCTGGAATGCGATGGGTTGCTGCGCATCATTCGCACGGCTGCGGATCTGCACGCGCGCGGACCGCTTGGCGTTGTGCTGCTCATGGAGGGCGCAGATGCGATCGCCGATGCGGCGGACGCTGCTCGTTGGTACTCGCGCGGCATCCGCATGTGCGGACTCACTTGGGCAAAGGGAACGCGTCACGCGGGCGGGAACGCCGAGGGCGCAGGGCTCACCGCCAGTGGCCGCGAGCTCATCACCGCCTTCGATGAACTCGGGATTCTGCACGACGCGAGTCATCTCTCGGACGCTGCGTTCGACGATCTGCTCGCGCACACCACGCGCCGAGTGGTCGCGTCACACTCGAACGCCCGCACGCTGCTCGGTGGCGGACAGCGGCACATCACCGATGCGCAGATCCGCGAAGTCGCACGGCGCGGCGGCGTCATCGGACTGAACCTCTACGGCAAGTTCCTGGCAGCAGGACGCGCAGCAACGATCGATGACGCGATCGCGCACATCGATCATGTTGCCGCGACCGCCGGGACACGCGCTGCTTGCGCTTTCGGATCCGATTTCGACGGCGGCTTTACGCCCATGGATGTGCCCGAAGGACTCCGATCGCCGCAGCAGGTTCATGCGCTGCTGCCACGGCTGCGCGCGCGCGGGTGGAGCGATCAGGATTGCAACGGCTTCGCGCACGGCAACTGGCTTCGAGTGCTTGATGCGTCGCTCAGCATGAGCGGTCAGAGCGCATCAGCGGCGGCGGACAACATCAGCGCGCCGGCGCCGCGTTCTGCTCGTTGTTGAGATCGATTCGCCGCCGTACGACGCGCCCGCCGACATCGAAGTCGACCGCCGCATGCAGCAGAACACCGCTGCGGTGCAACCCGACAGCATGCGTGGGATCCGTCAGCAGCAGATGCTCGGTGATCGCACCACACGCGGCGACTGCAGGCACCGCAGCGCACAGAAGCGCCCAGTTCGCGCGCGCCCAGGCGGCAGCGATCCGCAGATCGGCAGCGGCCTGCTCACCCGCAAGCAGATGAAGACCGCGCGCATCCGTCGCCAGCAGAACACTTGCCGCATCGGGGCAGCGGAACGCAAGCGGTTGAAGTTCGGGAAAGAGCGCCGCGGGAACGCTCGCATCTGCGATCACTGCTGCAGTCGCTGGAGCAGCGACTGGTGCCGCGACCGACGCCGCGGGCGGGGCGATCGACGCAGTCGCTGGGACAGTCGGCGACAAAGCCGGCGCACTTGCAGCCTGCGCAACTGGCCACGCTGGCTGCGGCGCGTTGGCAGTCCCAGCATCACCGCTGCGCGGATCATCGATGCGCAGCCGAGGCACATCACGCTCACTGCGGCGCGATGGGTTGCCACGCATCGCCATCGCCACCATCTCGATCGCACTGGGCGCATCGAGCGCACCAAGAACGCTCAGGGGCACGGGACCCGACGACTCGACGCGGTCCACACGCTGCGCATGTGCAGCGAGCGTCAGCCGCACGGCGATCGACTTGCCGCGCGCCCACTCCACGAGCGACTGCACCGCCGACTCTGCCGCGTCATGCGAACAACCAACAAGCGCCAGCCCAAGAGCAAGCACGTTGCCACGAGCAGCCGACGCGGCGCACAGCGATTCAATCGTGCGGCGCGCACCAGCCATCGCCGTTTCATCGATCCCGCTGAGCAGCACGATTTCACCGCCCGCATCCAATACCACTGCCGCGTCGGTCAGCGAATCAAGACAGACGATCCAGCGGCGCGCAAACGCACTCGCCCGTTCCAACCAGGCACTGCCATCGCTCGGCAGCGCACGCCCCTCGCTGCGGTAGATCTCGCCGCGCGTCGCGGCACCATCCAGCCGAATCAGTGCCACAGGACCATCGGCCCGCGCGCACTGATCCGCGTACTGCGCGATCCAGATGCCAGCCAGCGTGGGCACATTTCCTACAAGCAGTACGCGCGGCACAGCGCCCGCAGCCCCCGGGGCGCCCACACCAGATGCTCCGCCTCCCACGCTCGCGGGCGCATCGCCGCGGCGCGCCCCACCGCCACTCATGAACAGATCCGCAAGACCATCAAAGTCGTTGGCTCGTCCGCTCATGCGCTGCGGTCCATTGGCGTACTTCTCTCCGTACTCGCCGCAGCGCTGCGCAGGCGCGCAGCCACCTCGCCCAGTCTGCCCTCACCAGCGTTTCCTGCGCCGCCTGCATCTGGCATGTCCACGAGCGGCGGCTCCACGGCGCGCGTCGACGCACGCGGCGCAGCCAACTGCGCCATCAGCGCGGCATCAGGCGATGTATCCGTACTGCCAGCGGGAACACCACCCGCCCGCTGCACCTGCGCGGCGTTCGCGACGAGCCAGTCCGCAAGACGATCGAAGTCGCGGCGCGCGTCGGATGTGGGCGCGTACTCGGTCACGGGCTGACCGAACCCCGCCGCCTCGCGCAGCACATCGTGCTCGTGAATCATTGTTGGCAGCACATCGTCACCGAAGTTGCGGCGGATCGAAGCCAGAATGTCCTGCGAGATTCTGGACGATCCGCGCACGAGCGTCGGCAGAACGCGAATCGCGATCGACCGCCCAAGCCGTTCCGCCACTGTGCGGATTGTCGCCACCTGCCGCTCCGCAGCGCGCAGCGCGAAGTAGCCAGTCTCAATCGGGATGATCGCCTCATCGCACGCACGCAGCGCGTTGAAGACCAGCAAGCCGATGTGCGGCGGACAGTCGACCACGCACCACTCGAAGCGCGGCGCAAGCCGATCGAGCAGTGCCGCCAAACGACGGTCACGGTCGGGTGCCTCCTGCAGCGGACCTCCCGGCGCCTCGAGCGCAGCCAACTGCACCGTACACGGGGCCAGCGCCAGCCCGGGCGTTGGCTCCCACAGCAGTCCATCATCAAGCAGCGCGGACCCGGCACCCTGCAGCAGCGCAGACTCGATCCCCGACTCGATCCGAGACACAGGAACCCCAAGCGCCACACCGCAGTGCCCCTGCGGATCCAGGTCGATCAGCAGCGTCCGCTGTCCGCGCGCGGCGAGCACGGCGGACAGATTGACCGCGGAGGTGGTCTTGCCACTTCCGCCCTTCTGATTCACCACGGCGATAACACGCATGCTGCCCCCAAAGAATCGACCGACCCGCCCCGAATCCTTGAAGCGGCCGCGAAACTCACTCCGCGCCGACCGCCGCGAACCCGACTCGAAGCAACCGCTCGTCGGCGCCGCGCACGATCTCCGCCCCGCCTCCACCCTATCAAACCATCGACTCCCCCGAAGCCGCCGCGCGCGAACTGCCGACCGCCCTAGCCGACCCGCGGGCCTAGTGGGCCAAACCGGAAAAGCGCGCCGCGCGCACCGCCTTCAGTGAGCGCCACGCGCGCTCCACCCCCGACCCGCTGGCCCAGTGGACCAAAGCCCTCGGCTAGTCAGTCTTTGACGCCGTGAGGAAAAAACCGTCAAGCCCCCCCACGGCCCCGTCCGACTCAAACTCGGCTGTCTTGGAAAACAACTCGTCCAGATTCACCCCGCGGATGCCGACTGCCGGAAACTCGCCGAACAGGCGAAGATCTCACCTGCTACAGTTTCCGCCGCTGCTCGTGCCGCTGTTGACCCCGCCCGGTAAAGGTTAGAATTTTCTCTATGGTGATTCCTCTTAAATATGTCCGTCTTTTTGTCGATTCCGCCGGTCGTTCGCATTTTGAGGATTGCACCCTTCCCCTCACCACCCGTGACTTTGCCCCTCCCACCACACCCTTGGAGGCGTCTGACCTGATGCCTGCCT
>VGYQ01000008.1 GCA_016872915.1 Planctomycetota bacterium
GCGCCACCCGATGCAGTCTTGCATGCGGTACTGCAACCGCTTTGGACGGCCATCCAGAGGGCCTCGTCTGCCTTGTTGCCTGATGACTGGCTCGCTGCAATGCCAAAGGACTCGGACGCCTCGCACGGCTTCCCCGCTCCGAGCAGCGACCACGCAAGGAGTTCGCGAACCGCAGTACTCACCGTCTGGTCCGCACCGCCTCCATCGAGCGCCGAGCGCAGTTCGCGCGCAGCCGCCTCGAGCGTCGTTCGCCGTTCTGTCTCGCTCGCAGCAGAACGCCCCTTGTCGTAGAGGTCAATGCCCCGCGCAAGGCTCGCTGCGAAATCGCCGCCCCGCGCGAGGGCAGGAATACGCCGCGTCAATCGCCGAATGGCCGCGAAGTCGCCACGATTTGCTGCAACCTGAATCGCAGACCTCGCGAGCCCCATCGCATCAGCATCCTCACCGCGACTTTCCTGCACGGCGCGCATGGCTGCACCCGCAAGCGCGTTCACTGCAAGTGCCGACTGAGACTGCGAAGCAAACGCACGAGCCTGCTCAAAAGCACCTGCATCGACCATCGCATGCAGTTGCCAGTCGATGTGGTCTGCCAGTCCGGGCCAAACATCTGGCTTGCCCAGCAGTGCAAACCAAGGAGCCGATGCATCCCACCCACTTGTCAGAGACTTGGAGAGCGCCATCCCGAGCACAGACTGCGCGTAATACTCCTCCGACATGAGATCGAGCGAGCAGTCGGTCGGCTCTGGATTCGTCTTGCCCGTCTCGAGCAACTCTGCCCATGCTGCGAGATTCCTTTGAGCCCGCTGCGGCCAGTCGGACGCAGCCGCCGCAGGCGATGCTGCCGTCGGGCGATCCATCCAGACCAGCCAGTAGCCGCACCATGCCTCGAGGAAACGTGCTGCCAGGAGCAGATCACGATTCTCATCAATCTGTGACATCAACCCGATGCGCTGCGCATCATCGGAACCGTTCATACGAGTCCGCAGTTCCTCCACCTCACTTGCCAGTTGCTCGCCCATGCGCACAAACCCCACGCGCGCCTGCTCAAGCGATGCAATGGTCTGTGCGCGCGACTCTGGATCGCCCTGCCCCTGACGCAGCCGCTCGATCCCTCGAAGCGCCATGCGGTAATCGGCGCGCCCGATCGCCAACCGCAAGCGGAACTGCTGAGCCACTTTTTCGCGAAGGAGAAACCGCTCAACCCGGCGTCGCAAGTCCGCGACCCTGTCCTCATCACTCGCCGCTGCGGCAAGCCGCACGTACACCTCCGCAAGTCGAGCTGTAGCAGCAGGACTCGCAGCGCCCGCCTTTCGAACTTGCTCATCCAGCACGACCGCCAGCACTTCGTCAAGTCCAGCCTGCGCGAGCCAGTCGGCAAGGAGTGCACTCTCATCGGCAGGCGGCCCCTCCTCTTGCGCGCGGGCTGCTGCCGTGGAAAAACAGATGCTGATGGCACAGGCGTGAAGAACAAACCATGCCGTCAGCCGCACACGGGCCACAGGCAGTGCTTTGGGCCTCCGTTCACTTGCCCGCCGCGACATACGAAACCTTCTCGAAGCCGGCATCCTGTGCGGCTTGCATTGCTGCGGCGACCGCAGCCACATCCGGGCCACTGTGCACTCGAACCACGACGCCAGGCTCATGCGGCAACTGCTTCAGAATTGCAGCGAGTTGGTCACGCTGTCGGACTTGATTGGAACCGATTCGATATATCGATCCCTCCGCATCGGCCTGCACCTCCACGATCTGTGGACTCAGCGCAGACGCACCAGTGCCAGGGCGCATTGCTGCGACATCGGCGGTGAGATGCGACTCCTGCTCTCCGGCCAAAGTCGTGAAGATGAAGTAGGACAGCAGCAGAAAGACTGCATCGATCATGCTGGTCATGCTGAGTGAGATGGGCCCATGCACCGCACGCCGCGAACGATCGCCGATCTTCATGGCACCTCCGGAGGACGTGTGGTCGCGACACGCACTGCGCGGCAACCGCCACTTCGAAGACCCTCGACAACCTCGTTCAGACGTGCAGCAGGTGCACGCCGATCCGCGCGCACCACGGGAACCGCGGAGGGCTCGCGCGCAAGCGCATCTTTGGCCAATGCAATCAGTCCCTCTGGCTCAAACGCATCGCTCCCCACCACGATCACTCCCGCCGCATCGAGATTCACCACAAGTCCAATCGCCCCTTCCGACTCCTGCTCCGTGCCCTCCTGCTCAGGCAGCGTGACGGGTGTCGAAGCCATCTCGGACATCTGGGCCGTCACCAGAAAGAAGATCAGCAGCAGGAAGACGACATCGATCATGGGCGTCATGTCGAGCGCCACCATGCCATATCGGCGCCTGCCGATCTTCATCGAACCAACTCCCCCTCACGTGGTGCTGCGGCGAGGTCCGTACCAACCCGCTCAAGCGAAGTTGCAAGTGGTTCGAGTGCTCTGCCAGCATCCGACGCCGCTCGGTCAATGCGCCCCCGCAGCCACGAGTGCGCCATGACGCAGGGGATCGCCACCACGAGCCCTTGGAAAGTCGTGATCAGAGCGATGCTGATATTGGCGGCGAGTGTCTCGTAATAGGTACTCGAGCGTGCAGCGGTTCCCGCCACGGTTTCGAAGGCTCCAATCATCCCCTGCACCGTGCCAAGCAGCCCGAGCAGCGGTGCAACACTCGCGATCAATGCCAGCGGATCGATGACACGGAACAGCCGAGCCGTCTCGTCTTCGCCTGCATCTTCCATCGCAGCACGAGCCTCCAGCCCCCCAAGTGGACTGCGGAAAGAGCGTGAAATCCCGGCAGCAGCGATACGACCAAGGAACGTGTCCCCCTCCTCACCCTGACAGCGCTCA
Source organism: Planctomycetota bacterium (assembly GCA_016872915.1). Taxonomy (GTDB): domain Bacteria; phylum Planctomycetota; class Phycisphaerae; order Phycisphaerales; family SM1A02; genus F1-60-MAGs104. The sequence goes on from VGYQ01000008.1 coordinate 2,844, forward strand.
AGCGCCGCCTGAAAGTCGCCCGCATCCGCCTGCATGCGCAGATCGTCCACCTGCGTCGGAGGCACCAGTTTGTTTCGGCGGGTTCGCAGCACTGCGGGCAGGGCAAACGCGACTGCCGCGATACTGAGTGCGAGGATGAGGTAGCCGATGACGCCGCCGCCCTCGATGTACTTGAAAAAAGTCACGGAGTGTCTCCTCCTTCAATGGGTCTTGCATCCTGAAACCGTTCCTGAAGGTCCGCGCGTGCCGCACGCAGCGTTCCCGCGGCTCCATCGTCGCGTATGCGCGCGAGTGCCTCTGCAGACTGCTCAAGGGCCGCATCCGTGAGCACTGGAATTGCATCCGCATGCGCGGCCGGGATGAGCAGCATTTTGCCGACACCGCGCCGTACTTCCTCTGGATCCTTTTCGAGCACAAGGCTACGGCCCTGCGCGTAGATCGCAAGAAGTCGAAGCGCGCCCTCCTCCGATCGCTCGATCTGTGCGAGCCCCTGCCGCGCACGCTTGCGTGCCGCCTCGTCATCGCTCAGCGCATCCGCCCACAGATCGATCAGTTGTCGGCCCTTGCGCAGGAGGCCAGGCGTTGCGGCTGTCTTCGACCCCGCCGCCGCAGGCCTTGGCTTTCCCGCCTCAGCCGAAGCGATTCGTGCCGCGCTCTCCAGGATCTCGGCCGCCACGAGATCCTGCTTCCCACGCGCGCGCGCCGCGGCGGCGTCCAACGAGGCACAAGCTGCGGCGGCACGCGTCGCATCCATCCACGTCGGCGGCACCGTCAACATCAATCCACTCCGCGCATCAAATGCATCGCCCCCTGTGAGCCATCCATCGAGTGCACCAACCTGACTTCGAAGCGCGGCAGCTTCGAGCGCCTGTGCGACGCGCGCCGGGTCGTCGGGCACCACCGCTGAAGTCCGCGCAAGCCCCTCGAGCGCCATCAATCGCGAAAGGCGCGCCGCTTTGTTCGTCTGGGCTTCCAAGAGTGCCGTCGCAGCGGTGAACGCCACGCGGGCGCCCACCAGATCGCCGCGAGCAAGTCGAGTACGCGCCCGCCAGAGCTGTTCGCCAGCGGCCAACCACGCGGCACGCTCTGGCGACGGGGTGCCGCCATCCACCGTACGGATTTGATCCCAGCGCAGGACCTGCTCAGTGACTGTCTTTCCATCGGTCGAACGCACCATGACTCCATCTGCATCCTCGCGAATGGCCTCGACCTCACGGCGACCGAGCGCATCGCGCAGTTCAATCGTGACCAGATCGCTCCACGCAGCTCCGCACGCGACCGTCCACGCGCTTATTGATGCGACTGCTCGCAGGATTCTGTGGCAGTCAGCGCTCACTGCACACCTCCGGGCGTAGCAACGGTGAAGGTTCCGCCCGTCTCCGCTGCAATTCGCCGGAGCGGTGCGGTCGCCGCAGCCTGACCAAACGCAATGCAGTGGATCACCGTGTTGGGACCACGGCGGTTCAGCCGCAGAATCTCATCCGCAGCGTCTGGTGGAATCTCGCCATCGCTCATAAAGAACACGACATCAGGACGCTCGGACCTCGAGAAAAGAAAGAGGAACGCGGGGACTGGATTCGTACCGCCACCCTGCGCAACCTGCTCAATCCACTGACGATACCGAGTCACAGTGTCGTCACGGCACTTCAGGAATCCACGCTCGCGATCGAGCGTCGTGAAGTTGTCATCAAAGAGTGTGATGCAGGCGGAGGCGAAGTCAGGCAGCGCAGAAATACTTCGGACGATTTCATCCTTCGCGCGTTGCATGCGCCCCTGCATACCCATGGAGCCCGACTTGTCGACGACGTAGCCGTAGCGCCGACCGCGACCGCTCACACCGAAGAACGTGGTTGCAGCGCCACTGCCCTCACCGAGTCCACCATTTCCGCCGCCGCCACCGGAGGAAAACAATCCCTCGGCTCCCGCCTGCACGGCATCGGCATCGCCACGCTCGTTGCCCGTGGGATCCGGCAATCCGAACTGCGTCGGGTCCGATGCGTTCCTGTCCTCGCCCGCAGGACGGATCTCCGGCGAAACTTCACCGCCTGCGACCGTCGCATCGGGCGTCGCTTCGAGTGGCTGCAGATCAACGAGCGTGTACTCCACATCTGCTTCGGCACGCGCCTGCGGGACACCGATGCGAACTTCAAAGAGCGAGAGAATCGCCAGCAGCAGCGCATGGAGCGGAAGCGACACGGCGAGCCCGATCCATATCCAGGACACCCTGCGCTGAGCCGTTGGTTCTTCGGGTTCCGGGGACATCGGGGGCGTGCCGCTCGCGCGGCGGGTTCTGCCCTTGGATAGTAGTCTTAAGCGCATGGCATCCCCTCGTGGCAGCGGTGCAACGGACTCGAGCAAGAACCGCATGCGCGTCCTTCTCAAGATCAGTGGTGAGAGTTTCGCGGGCGAGGGATCGTTCGGCATCCATCCCGGCGAACTGCACGCGATTGCAGCGGAGATCGCAGCGGCGGTGCAGAACGGCATCGAACTCGCAGTGGTCGTGGGTGGCGGCAACATTATCCGTGGTGCGCGATTGGCCGCAGACGGTTCCTTCGACCAGTCGACTGCCGATTACATGGGCATGCTTGGAACGGTCATCAACGGTCTCGCGCTGAAAGAGGCGCTGAAATCGCTCGGCATCGAAAGCCGAGTGCTGAGCGCCATCCATGTGCCGAGCGTGGCAGAGCCGTTCATTCGGGCACGTGCACTTCGCCACTTTGAAAAGGGACGCGTCATCATCCTCGTCGCAGGCACGGGCAACCCATTCTTTACGACGGATACCTGCGCGTCGCTGCGCGCCATCGAACTCGGCGCGCATGTCCTGCTGAAAGGCACGAAGGTGGACGGCATTTACTCCGCGGATCCGCGGCGCGATCCCACCGCCAAGCGATTCGACCGACTCACCTACAGCGAAGCGATTGAACGGAAGCTCGGCGTCATGGATTTGACGGCGATGACGATGTGCATGGAACATCAACTGCCGGTCGTCGTCTTCGACTACCGCACACCAGGCAACATCAAGCGTGTCATTGCAGGGGAAGCGATCGGGACGCGCGTCACCAATGGCTCACCCAAGGCGCCGCTTCAGGGCACGAAAGAAGGACGCTGACACATGGACACAGATACGGTCATCCTCGAAGCCGAGGATCGCATGGAGAAAAGCGTCGAGTACCTGCAGCGCGAGTACCGCGGCGTTCGGACCGGTCGCGCCAACACGGCGCTTCTGGAATACATCAAGGTGGAGTACTACGGCAGCACTGTGGATCTTCGCGAACTCGCTGCGATCAGCGTGCCGGAGCCAACGCAACTCCTCGTCAAGCCGTTCGATCCAAGTGCGAAGACTGAAATCATCAAGGCGATCGAACGCAGCGGACTCGGGTTGAACCCGCAGGCGGAAGGTTCGCAGATTCGCATCATGCTGCCGCCCCCTTCCGCAGAGCGTCGCAAGCAACTTGCCGCGCAGGTTCGCAAGATGGCGGAGGATTCGCGGGTCACGATCCGCAATGAGCGCCGTGATGCGAACAAATCCATCGATGCCCTGCTGGCCGATCCCAAAGTGAAGGTCTCGGAGGATCAGGCGAAGCGAGCAAAAGAGGCGATCGACGAGGCCACGAAGAAGGCGACCGCACGAATCGATGAATTGACCACAAAAAAGGTCGCCGAGGTCGAGGAGATCTGAGTGATGCGCGGCACTCCGCGCCCATGGAGGAGAGCGCCCGGTGCTCTCGCGTTCGGCACGCTCCTCATTTGGGCGGCATGCAGCCGGGCCGGGTCTGCTCCTGAGGCCGTTGTTCAGACGCCCCCAAGCCTCCCGCAGGTCATCGTGCCCGCGGACAACATCCGCATCACCACCTCGTGCAAACTGATTCTTGCGCCTCGTCCGGTTGAGGACGAGGACGGCAACGGCGTGCTCCATGTGGAGGGCGACAACATTCAGGTCGACCTCGGCGGACAGGTCCTTCAGGGCGCTGCGTCCGAGACGGCAGCCGATGCACTCCGTGGCATCGGTATCCGTGTGCGCGGCAAGGGCGTTCGCATCTTCAACGGCTCCATTCAGGGATTCGCTCTTGGCATCGATGCGGCCGACTGTGATGGCCTGGTGGTTGAACAATTGGACTTCTCGCATCTGCGTTGCCAGCGCTTGAAGTCGACGATGGAGCGGGAAGATCCAACGGACTGGCTCTGTCCCCATGAGAACGACCGCGGCGAGTGGGCGGAGAAGTATGGGGCTGCGGTGTCTGTTCGTGATGCGAAGAGCATCACGCTTCGGCGAATGCGCGTCCGCAGCTCACAGAACGGCATTCTTCTTTCACGCGTCAACCAATCCACCATCTGCGATGTCGATGCATCCTTCCTCTCCGGCTGGGGAATCGCACTCTGGCGCAGCAGCGGGAATGTGATCTGCCGAAACAACGTTGACTTCTGCGTGCGCGGCTACAGCCACGGCACCTATGCGCGTGGCCAGGATTCGGCAGGCATCCTGCTGTTTGAGCAGTGCAATGAAAACACCATCGCGCTGAACTCTGCAACGCACTGCGGCGATGGCATCTTTCTCTTTGCGGGGCGTGAGGCGATCGGTGAGCGCGCTGCAGATCCGCCACACGATGCTGCTTGGTTCGAGCGTCGCGGCTGTAACGGCAACCTGATCGCCGGCAATGACTGCTCGGATGCGGTCGCGCATGGCATCGAAGCCACCTTCTCCTTCGGCAACAAGCTGGTCGCCAATCGAGTGGACCGAGCTGCAATCTGTGGCATTTGGGGGGGCTACTCGCAGGACATGCTGATCGCAGGAAATCTGATCCGAGATGGCAGCGATGATGGACCCGAGGGTGAGCGCGGCGCCATCTCGCTGGAGCACGCACGCGGCAGCACGATTTGCGGCAATCAGATCGAACGGAGCGGGTTCGGCATTCGCCTCTGGAACGATGACGACCCGCACCACGCGGGACTTCCGTGGGTCGCGGCAAATGCGGGCGAGTCCGGCGCTACGCGAATCACGGGCAACACATTCATCGATGTGAAGACTGCTGTCGAGTTGCGGCGCACTCTGGAGGTGCAACTGGCTGGCAACGAAGAACGCGGAGTCGGCGCGAGCCTCAGTGGGGACGAGAGCAGCGTGCAGGCGGTCAAGCGCCTCTCATCCGTCCCGCCCTGCCCTGATCCGATCGAGGCAAGCAATCGGTTCACCACATTGCCGGGAGACGCAAACGCAGTGGCACTTGGCGACGGACTTCCACGTACCAACCGCAGGAGTGTGGAGGGACGCGCATCGATTCTGATGGGCGAGTGGGGACCGCATGACTTTGCGACGCCCATGCTGCTGCGCGAACCGAGTCCGCCGCACGAGCACCGCTGGCGGCTGCTAGGCAATGTCATCGCACGGAGTGCGCAGCTGACCGACACACAGGGCGACCTTCGTGCGGATCTCGCCGACAACTACCGCGCCGTGCTTGTGCACAATCCCGTGGGCGGGCAGGTCAGCACGTATCGGTTGGCCGTCTCTTGGGGAACGCTCGCCAATCAGATCGCGCGCGGGGAAGGCACACTGCTTGGCGTGAACTGGCGCGTGAGCGTGTTCCCGCTGCCGATCGATGCGGGTCGCGTGGACGCGATCCCGACCCCCGAATCACTGCTCGCTGCGGCCACAAATGGGCGGATCGTCTACCTCGACTGCGTTTCGTTCAGGCTGGGTGACGGCACGCTGCAAGACGCGCGCGTCGTCGACGGCGAGGCAGGCACGCTGCGTGACCGATTCGGTCTTGTGGCCACGGGCCAAACGCTTCTTCCGGCGGGCGAGTGGCTGCTTCGAGTGCATTCCGATGACGGCGTGCGTGTTCAAGTGGATGGTCAGACGCTGATCGAGCGCTGGACCAGCCACGGTACGGTCGAAGACACGGCGACGCTCCGCGCACCGACTGCGCGTGAAATTTCGCTGCAGATTCTCTACTTCGAGCTTTCTGGCTCGGCAGAACTGGACGTGCGTTTCGAGCGGATCAGTGTGCCGCCGTTGAAATCGAGCACTTCCAACCTACCTTGACGCTGCCCGCTCCACAGCGGAAGATGGTGGCATCCCGAGTGGGACACCCCGCGTGAACTGCCCCTACTGCAATACGCCAGACGCGCGCGTCATCGACAGCCGACCAATCGAGAATGGATCGGGCATTCGTCGTCGCCGTGAGTGTCTCGCTTGCAAGAAGCGATTCACAAGTTACGAACGCGCGGAACGGCAGACACGCCTGAAGGTGATCAAGAAGGATGGCTCGCGCGTGCCCTTCGATCCCGCAAGTGTGCTGCGCGGTATTCAGGCCGCGTGTGGAAAGAGGCCCGTCCCGGAAGAAGTCAAGCAGAGGATCGCTGATCAGGTGGATGAGGCCGTGCACCGAGACTTTGAACAGGAAGTACCAAGCCGAGAGATCGGACGTCGTGTGGCACTGGGGCTGCGGGATGTCGATCAGGTGGCATATGTGCGCTTTGCGAGCGTGTACCACGACTTCCAAAGTGTGAGCGAGTTCCAAGAGGAACTGACGCATTTGGTCGACAAGCCGCCGGCCCCGGGCCATCCCTCGCTGTTTGAACAGCCCGATCGGTAGGATTCTCCGCTCGCATGCCGACCATCACTCTGCCCGACGGCAGCCAACGCTCTTATGAACAGCCGATCACCGCGGCGCGACTCGCGGCGGATATCGGTCCAGGCTTGGCGAAGGCAGCGCTCGCTGCACGCATCGAAGGAGCGGTGCGCGATCTTTCATCGACGATTGACCGTGACTGCACCGTTGCACTCATTACGCCCCGTACGCGGGATCGCGGCGTCGATGCCGATGCACTCCAACTCATTCGCCACTCCTGTGCCCACGTGATGGCGGAGGCGATTGCAAAGCTCTTCCCGCACGCCAGGTTGGTGTATGGACCGCCACTCGATACGGGGTTCTACTACGACATCAGTTTCGAGGGAGGACGGGCGATTTCAACAGAGGATTTCCCTGCGATCGAAGCGGAGATGGCACGGATCATCGGCGAGAATCGTCCATTTACCCGCTGCGAAATGTCGCTCGGCGACGGTCTCGAGAAGTTGCGTGCGGAAGGTTCGAAGTTCAAAATCGACAATGCGGAGCGCGCACGCGAGGCGGGAAGCACAACGCTCAGTTGGTATGCCACTGGTACTCCGGGCGCCAACTGGGAGGACCTCTGTCGCGGACCCCATGTGCCGAGCACGGGACGGATCGGGGCCTTCAAGGTCATGAGTCTTGCCAGCAGCTATTGGAAGGGCGACGAGACGCTCGACCGATTGACCCGTGTGTACGGCACTGCGTTTGCCACGGCCGAAGAACTCGCAGCACACCTCACCCAGCTCGATGAAGCAAAAAAGCGGGACCACCGCGTGCTTGGCAAGCAACTGCGTCTCTTCCATATCGATGAGATGGTTGGACAGGGGCTGATCCTGTGGACACCCAACGGCAGCATTGTCCGGCAAGAACTCCAGAACTTCATCAGCGATGAACTTCGCAAGCAGGGCTATACGCAGGTGTTCACGCCGCACATCGGCAAGCTCGATCTCTACCGCACAAGCGGCCACTTTCCCTACTACCGCGAGAGTCAGTACCCACCCGTCATCGAGCATGAGCAGATGGCGGCACTGGCGAAGGAGGGCTGCAGCTGCGGCGAGCTCGCGAACCGATTGGAGAAGGGTGAGATCGACGGCTACCTGCTGAAGCCGATGAACTGCCCGCATCACATTCGCATCTTCGCGAGCAGTCCCCACAGTTACCGCGACATGCCCGTGCGTCTCTGTGAATTCGGCACTGTGTATCGCTGGGAGCAGTCGGGCGAGATTGGCGGCATGACCCGCGTACGCGGCTTCACGCAAGATGATGCCCACCTGTTCTGCCGCGAAGATCAGGTGGCGCAGGAACTGCTCGGCTGCCTCAGTCTTGTGAAGTTGATCTTCGGCACCCTTGGCATGAACGACTACCGCGTGCGTGTCGGCCTGCGTGACCCCGATAGTGCGAAGTATGTCGGTGATCCGAAGAACTGGGACAAGGCGGAAGACGCCTGCCGAACCGCGGCGCGCACACTTGGCGTTCCCTTCAGTGAAGAGCCCGGTGAGGCTGCGTTTTACGGACCCAAGATCGACTTTGTCGTCAAGGATGTCATCGGCCGCAGCTGGCAACTTGGCACGGTGCAGGTCGACTACAACTTGCCCGAGCGTTTCGACCTCACCTATGTTGGTGCGGATAATCAGGCACACCGACCTGTCATGATTCACCGCGCGCCATTCGGCAGCATGGAACGATTCATCGGCTGCCTCATTGAACATTTTGCCGGCGCGTTTCCTGTATGGCTCGCCCCCGAGCAAGTACGCGTGCTGCCCATCAGCGAGAAGAGTGCGACCTATGCACGCGAACTCCATGGTGCATTGACAGCCGCTGGCCTGCGCGCCGGCATCGATGAGGGCAATGAGCGCATTCAAGGCAAGATCAAGGACGCGAGCGAAATGAAGATCCCCTATCTCGCCGTGGTCGGTCCGCGCGATGCCGAGGGGCGCAAAGTCAGCGTCCGTGCCTTCGGCACCGAAGCCAACCTCGGAGAGATTGGCTTTGATGCATTTGTCGAGGGTGTGCTGGTGGAAGCCCGCAGCCGCGGCGCCGAGAAGCTTCGCGCAAGGCTTGGAAATTGATCGCGCGACAGACCGAACGCACTCGAATCCGGGTCATTTTGCGGCCCGACGCCCCTCCCTTCCCCCAAAACTTTCAGCATCTTTCGGCTGATTCTTTTGCCTTGCATGTGCAAACCGCCAAAACCGTGGTACTGTTCGGGGCCCGAGGAGCGTCCTCGGGCACGAACTGGACCAACAGACCCCTGCGAGATTCAACACAGCATGGCCCTGTCTTTCAACCTCCGCGCATGACGATGGGCTCCAGCCATCGTTCAGCCGGGTCCAGTGCATCAAGCTCAACCCAGTCTCCGCAGACCGCAAGCGTGGCCGCACATGCAGGGTGGCTGTCGTACAGCCAAACGAAGCCCCAGGATGGAGTCGGTCTCCCCCTTTCTCCCACCGCCTCACGAGGAACCTAGCCATTACGCAATTCAATCGCCGTCCCCCCTTCCGTGACTCGCGTGACTATGGACCGCGGATCAACGACCGCATTCGTGTCACGCCGCTTCGGCTCATCGATCAGCATGGCACGATGATCGGCGTCGTGGAGCTTGAGGAGGCAAAGCGCCTCGCCGCTGAGGCAGGACTCGATCTTGTGGAAATCGCAGCCGACAGCCGCCCTCCCGTGGTGCGTGTCATGGACTTCGGCAAGTACAAGTACGAGCAGGCAAAGAAGGAGAAGAGCAGCAAGACCAAGTCCAAGGCAGGCGAGATGAAAGAGGTCCGCCTCGGTCGCTCGATGAAGATCGATCCGCACGACGTGGGAATCCGCGTTGCACAGGCGCGGGACTTTCTCATCGAGGGCTACCGAGTCGTCTTTGTCCAAAACTTCCGTGGCCGTGAGCTGGCCTTCTCTGCAAAGGGAACGCAGCGCATGAGCGAAATCGCGCAGCAACTCGCGGATGTCGGCAGGGTGGAAATGACGCCTCGCCTTGCAGGCAAGCGAATGTCGATGATCATGGTGCCTGACCGCGCCAAGATTGATGCGCTGAAACACAAGAAGAACAGTGCTGCAGGCGCGAAGGCGGCACCGAAGGCAAAGGCGAGTGGCGCCAACGCCATACCGACTGCGGGCGAAGCGTCAGCCGCTCCCGCCTGACGGAGTTCCACAAGATGGCAAACCGTTCGGCTGCACTGCGTGCAGTCTGGACTTGACATTTATTCATTTGTGTGCATAATGATTCGTCCATGGTCGCTCGCCCACAGCGCTTGAAGCACATCACCCGTCTGATCGCAGGGGGCACGGTGATGAACCAACGTGAACTTGCTCGCCAACTGGCAGCACGCGGCATCGAAACGACCCAAGCCACGCTCTCGCGCGATCTCGCGGAGATCGGCGTCCTGAAGTCGGCTGCGGGATACCGCCTCCCTTCCAATGGCGCACAGCCACCGATCCAGTCTGAATCGGATGCAACGCGTCCTGGGCTGTCGATGGCGGTCCGCCGTCTGCTTGTCTCTGTGCAGCACGCAGGAACCCTCGCCGTGATCCACACCCCACCGGGACAGGCGAGCGCGCTTGCCATCGAGATGGACCGCGTGGAACTCCCAGGCAAAATCGGCACGATCGCCGGGGACGATTGCATTCTGGTCGCGTGCACCAGTTCGGCGTCAGCCAAGGCGCTGACGCACCGTCTGCAGCATCTGTCAGACTCCGCCTCGAAGGGCGCCCCCCCTCGCACAGCAGTGAACGGCAAGCGTGCCGCTCGGTCGAGAGCAAGCCGATGACCAGTGAAGGCGAGGCGTTGGTTGTTTCTGTTGTCGGTGCCGGGGGCTACTCAGGCGCCGAACTTGTCGGACTCTTGCTCCGCCACCCGGGCGTGAAGATCGGCGGTCTCTTCGGTTCTTCACAGCGGACCGCGACTGAAAGCGAGCGTGCGTTCGCGGCAGAGTTCCCGCATTTTCGCGGATCGACAGATCTGCCCATCCGTGCTGCCACCGTCGAGGCAATCCTTGCCGATTCGCCCCATGTGGTGTTCCTGGCCACGCCGCACGAGGCAAGCCACGACCTCGCGCCACAACTCTTGAGCGAGGGCGTTGTGGTCTTCGATCTTTCGGCGGCCTTTCGACTGACCGATCCAAAGTCGTATCCCAAGCACTACGCCTTCACTCATCACCACGCTGCCCTCCTGAAGCACGCGGTCTACGGGCTTGCCGAGCTCAACCGAAGCGACATTGCCCAGGCGCAGTTGGTCGCCGTGCCCGGCTGCTATCCCACCAGCGTGATTCTGCCGATACGCCCGATCGTCGATGCGGGACTCCTCGCAGCACACCCGATCATCGTGGACAGCACAAGTGGTGTCAGCGGCGCCGGCCGCTCCCTTTCACTCCGCAACCTCTTCTGTGAAGTGAGCCAACAACCGTACGGCGTACTTCAACATCGCCATCAGCCAGAAATGGAGCAAGAGTGCAGAGTCGAAGTCATCTTCACTCCACACCTTGGCCCCTATCCACGCGGCATCCTGTCGACGATGCATGCCACGCTCGCGGCAGGCGTCACCGAAGCGGATGTACGCGCGGCTCTGTCGTCGCGCTTCGCGGCGGAACCATTCGTGCACGTGCTTCCAACCGGTGTCTGGCCAAGCGTTGGTGCCGTTGTTGGCACCAACCGCTGCGATATCGGTTTCGCGGTGGATGCATCGCGGTCCCATCTCATCCTCTGCAGCGCAATCGACAACTTGCTCAAGGGTGCGGCGGGGCAAGCACTGCAGTGCATGAATATCCGCTTTGGCTTCGATGAGCGATCGGGATTCAATCTCCCGGGCGCACAGCCACAGCTGACCGCGCCTTGATCGACCACAGTGAAGCCCATGATTGAACCGAAACCCACTCACGCCCGCACTGCCCCGGCATTCACGGCACCCATGCTGCTGAAACTTGGCGGTGCATTGCTTGATGATGCAAATGCGCTCAACGCGACGCTCCAGTCGGTCGCCGTGCTCCACCAAGCAGCACCCGGCAGTGTGGTCATCGTTCATGGCGGCGGCAGCGCAGTCGACCGACAACTTGCCTCGCTGTCGTGGACGAGCGAGAAGCGAGATGGGATCCGCATCACACCGCCGGCGCACATGGAGCAGATCGCTGGTGTGCTGGCAGGATCACTGAACACGACGCTTGTCGCACGCCTGGTGGCGGCGGGCGCAGGTGCGATCGGACTCTCGCTGACCGATGGGTTTCTCACCCAATGTCAGCAGCGCACAGCACCCAATTTTGACCCCGGGCGGGTCGGATCAGTCGTCGGCGGATCACCCAGCATCGTGCAAACGCTGCTGCGTGCGGGCTTTCTCCCAGTGATCTCCAGCATCGGCGCAGATGCAGCGGGAAGACTGCTCAATGTGAACGCGGACGATGCTGCCACTGCGATCGCACGCATAATTCGTCCACGCCTGTTGGTCTTTCTGACCGATGTCTCCGGAGTCCGTTCGCCGAGCGGGCAAACGGCGGAGCATTTGAGCGCCCGAGATGCCGACGCGTGGATGAGTGACGGCACCATTTCGGGCGGCATGATTCCCAAAGTGCGGGGGGCGCTCGAGTCCGCCGAGCAAAGCAACACACCCGTCGTCATCGCGTCGTGGCGTGAGACAGATGTCTTGCAGAGACTTGAGCGCGGCGAGCATGTCGGAACGCGTGTGATTGCTGACAAGTCCCTCCATGCTCCGAGCGCATCGGCGCCTGCATACATGCCATGACCACACTCGACCTGTCTACCCTCGCTCCTCGGCATCTCCTGCGGATCAGTGATCTCACCGCAACAGAAATACTTCGCCTTGTGCGACTTGCGTTGCATATGAAGCGCGACTTGAAGCCCTTCGCCGGCGATCTCGCGCAGCGTTCGCTCGCGCTGCTCTTCGAGAAGCCATCGCTGCGTACCCGCGTCTCCTTCGAGGCAGGGTTTCAGAAACTCGGGGGTGGAGTCATCTTCCTCGATCACACGACGTCGCATATCGGCCAGCGCGAGAGCGTGGAAGACACCGCGCGCAATCTCTCGCGCTGGGTGGACGCAGTCGTCATTCGATGCGTCTGCCACGATCTGCTCAATCGATTTGCGGCCGTCAGTGATGTGCCGGTGATCAATGCACTTTCGGACCTGCACCACCCCTGCCAGACCCTCGCCGATCTCGCCGCACTTTCTGCGAACGGTATCGATCCATCCCATGCGAACATTGCTTGGGTGGGCGACGGCAACAATGTCTGTCACTCGCTGGTGGAAGCGGTCGCCACACTGGGCGGACGCCTGCAGGTGATCACTCCCGCGACATGCAGACCAAGCGATGAGGTCCTGCAGACTGCTGCTGCGCGTGCGTTCCGAAGCGGTGCAACGATCACGTGTACCGACAAGTTGGCGGCAGTCGAGGGCGTCGATGCGGTTTACACCGATGTCTGGGTCTCGATGGGCGAGGGCGGCGATCCGGCCGACAAGAGAGAACGCTTGCGACCCTATCAAGTCAACGCTGCGCTGATGGAGCGCGCAGGTCCCCAAGCACGATTCATGCACTGTCTTCCCGCCCACCGCGGCGAAGAGGTGACTGCAGATATTCTCGACGGCCCCCGCTCGATCACGCTCGACCAGGCAGAGTTCCGCATGCATGCGCAAAACGCGCTTCTGCTCTCTCTCCTGCGACCGGACATCGTGCAAAGGAAACAAAGCTGATTTCGGCGGACGCGCAGTGCGTCCGTCTTCGCACCCCAAATCGTCAGGCAGGACCTGACGCTGAATCGACAGGATTCCAAGACATGGCACAGCACTTCAAACCCCAACGCGTCGCACTTGCCTACTCTGGTGGGCTCGACACCTCCTGCATCATTCCGTGGCTGGTCGAGACCTATGGATGCGAAGTGATCGCAGTCGTCGCTGATGTCGGCCAAGGTGCCAGAGAGCTCGAGGGAATCGAGGAAAAGGCACTGCGCTCGGGCGCGACCAAGTGCGTTGTGCGCGATCTCCGCCCCGTGTTTTTGCGCGACTTCGTGTTTCCCATGGCGATCACAGGGGCTGTCTATGAGGGGCGGTATCTCCTGGGTACATCGATTGCACGCCCGATCATCGCGCAGGCGCAAGTGGAGGCCGCACTCGAAGAGCGCTGCGATGCGCTGAGCCACGGCTGCACCGGGAAAGGAAATGATCAGGTACGGTTCGAGAGCGCGTTCGCCGCGCTTGCTCCGCATCTTCCTGTCATCGCACCGTGGCGTCTTTGGAATCTTCGCAGCCGCGAGCAGATGCTCGATTATCTGAAGGTGCGATCGATCCCCTGCGCGGCAAGTGCGGAGAAGATCTACTCGCGTGATGCCAACATCTGGCATATCTCGCATGAAGGCGGCGACCTGGAAGATCCCTGGAAGGCGCCGCCAGAGGACGTGTGGATGCTGACCACCGATCCGCGGCGAGCACCCGAGTCGGGTGCCGAAGTGACCATCTCATTCCGCGGCGGATTCCCCACTGCACTCGATGGCGTTCCCATGGATGGCGTCTCATTGCTTGATGGGTTGAACCGACTGGGCGGTGCGCATGGTGTCGGTCGCATCGATCTGGTCGAGAACCGCCTTGTCGGTATGAAGAGCCGCGGTGCTTATGAAACACCGGGCGGCACCATCCTGATGGAAGCACTGCGTGGTCTCGAGCAACTCTGCTACGACCGAGACACGTTGCAGTGGCGGCAGCGACTTGCACTGGAGTTTGCGCGCCTTGTGTACGAGGGCACATGGTTCACGCCACTGCGTGAGGTGCTGTGGGCCGGTGCCCGTGAGGCAGCAAAGGTGCTTGACGGCGATGTCCGCGTTCGGCTCTACAAGGGTACGGCGACGATTGCGGGCCGCCGCAGTCCAAACTCCCTGTATAGCCAAGACTTCGCCACATTCGGCGAGGACGAGGTGTACGACCAAACGCATGCGGAAGGGTTCATCCGTCTCTTCGCGCTTCCGGCGCGAATCCGTGCGCTTCGCGATGCAACTGCGCTGGCACAAACACAATCCCCGCGTGCTGCGAAGGAGAAAGCAACTCGATGAGTGTGACGTGGGCAGGCAGATTTACACAGGAGGCGGATCCTCTCTTCCGCCAGTTCAACGACTCACTGCCGTTCGATCGAACGCTGTTGCGTGAAGACATTGAAGGCAGCATTGCATGGGCGCGCGCGCTTGAACGAGCCGGCGTGCTCACAGACGAGGAACGTGCATCGCTCATTGCGGCGCTGCAAGAGGTCCTCGACCATGCGCTTGCCCACCCTGCGCAACTTGAGAACGCCGCTGATGAGGACATCCACTCATGGGTCGAGCGCGAACTTGTTGCCCGTGTTGGTGCGCTCGGGAAGAAGCTCCATACGGGGCGCAGTCGCAACGATCAGGTGGCCACGGACCTTCGTTTGTGGACGCTACGCCACCTCTCGCTTCGCCAAGAAGAGATTGCGGCGTGCATCCGATCGCTGCTTGCGCTTGCCGAGCGTGAGCGTGATACTGCTTTCCCTGGTTACACGCACCTGCAGCGGGCGCAGCCGATCCTGTTCGCTCATTGGTGCCTCGCCTACGTCGAGATGCTGCTTCGTGATCGCGAACGATTCGACGATGCCTTTCATCGCGCCGCTGTCTGTCCGCTCGGCTCCGGTGCGCTTGCGGGTACTGCCTATCCCATCGACCGCGAAATTCTCGCGCGTGAACTCGGCTTTCTGGCGCCGAGTGCAAACTCGCTCGACGCGGTCAGCGACCGTGACTTCGTGGTCGAAACCCTCAGCACGACCGCTTTGTGTGCCGTACACCTTTCTCGTCTGTCGGAGGATCTGATTTTCTACTGCAGTGCCGAGGCAGGACTGGTGGAACTGTCCGACGCGGTGACCAGTGGCTCCAGCCTGATGCCACAGAAAAAGAATCCCGACGCGCTCGAACTGATTCGTGGCAAGTCGGGTCGACACATCGGAAGTCTGGTCCAGATGCTGACCATCCTGAAGGGGCTTCCGCTTGCCTACAACAAGGATCTCCAGGAAGACAAAGAACCACTCTTTGATGCCATGGAGCATCTGTCGCTGTCACTTCGCATGCTGCCTGTCGTTCTCGATGGGCTGAAGGTGAATCGTGAGCGGGCACATGATGTCGCTGCAGGCGGCTACTCCAACGCGACGGAATTGGCCGACTACCTGGTGCACCGAGGCCTTCCCTTCCGCGATGCGCATCATGCTGCAGGTCGTCTTGTGCGGGCTGCGATCACCGAGTCCAAACCTCTCGAGGGTCTCTCGCTCGCTCAGATGCAGGCGGTGGAACCACGAATTGAAGGCGATGTCTATGTCGCACTCACGATCGACAGCGCCGTCAATCGACGCGACATCCCTGGCGGTACGAATCCGGAACGTGTGGCGGGTTCCGTACATGCCGTGCGCCAACGACTGGATCCGACGGCCGCCCCACCACCTGTTGGCGGCAAGATCGTCGATGGAATCACCATTCGGGAGGCGCGTGTGGAGGATCTCGACGCGATCTGTGGCATCATCGAGCACTGGGCACGGGAGGGCGAGCATCTGCCTCGATCCCGAGACGAAGTACTCGAAACGCTCTCCGAGTTCGCAGTGGCTGTCGAAGATGAACAGGTGATCGGCTGCGGATCTCTCTGGATCTATACGCCGCAGCTTGCCGAGATTCGATCCCTCGGAATCGTGCCGACTCGGCGCGGCGGTGGACTTGGATCAGTCCTCACCAACTATTTCGTCAAGTGGGCTGCAGATCTTGGCATCCCCAAGGTTTTCGTACTCACGCGGGCCCCCGACTTCTTTGCACGCTGCGGATTTGAAACGGTGCCTGTCAGCATCCTTCCGGAAAAGGTCCTCAAGGACTGCGCAAAGTGTCCGCGGAATACTGCGTGTGATGAAGTGGCCATGATGCGACAGACAGGCGCTGCTCCGCTGCACCACGGTCGAACATGAAAGGGAATCCTGCGCCATCTCGCACAGCGTCAGGCGCTGTGGAGGAGTTGATCGACGGATCGACCGCCCCCTCTCCAATGGCACCCAACTGGCCACTGGGCTTTCGTGCGGCGAGCATTGCGTGCGGTATCAAGAAGGGTGAAACGCACGATCTCGCCCTCCTTGTCGGCGACGCCGAACTCACCGCAGCTGCGGTATTCACGCGGAATCTCGTCGTCGCCGCACCGATTACTCGCTCGCGTGGCTGCCTGACGGTGCGGCATGGAAAGGTCCGAGCACTGCTCATCAATTCGGGCTGCGCAAATGCAGCGACGGGACCCGAGGGCGCGCAGCGCGCACAGCGGTCCGCGGAGTGCATTGCGAAGGTCGTGGGATGCCCTGCAGATGCAGTGCTCTCCAACTCGACAGGTGTGATCGGCGTGCAGCTCCCTGTCGAACGCATCGAGGCGAGCGCATCCGCACTTGTGCAGTCGCTGCAGGCAAAGACCTGTGAAGCATTTGCCCGCGCCATCATGACGACGGACACTCGCCCCAAGTGGTCTTCCCGTGTTTTGCGTTTCACCCACGATGGCAAAGAGCAGTCGTGCCGAGTGACCGGAGTGGCCAAGGGAGCGGGCATGATTCACCCGCAGATGGCGACGATGATCGCTGTCATCACCACCGATGCACATGTGCCTGCCGATGTGCTCAATCGACTGCTTCGTGCTGCGGTCGAAAGGAGCTTCCACCGGATTTCGGTGGATGGAGATACCAGCACGAACGACAGCGTGTTTGCGCTCGCCTCGGGCTGCGTAGGCGACGTGCCAGAATCAGATCTTGGCGAAGCGTTCACATCCGTAGCACAAGATCTTGCGCAGATGGTGGTACGCGATGGGGAGGGCTTCGAACGTGGGATTGAGGTGCAGGTCCATGGAGCGCGTACAGAGGCGAATGCGCTGACGGTTGCACGCACGGTGGCAATGAGCCTGCTGGTTCGCACCGCTGTCACAGGCGGCGATCCGAATTGGGGACGCATACTTGCCGCAGCGGGTCGGTCCGGCGTTGCATTCGATCCTGCACGAATCGAAGTTCGCGTAGGAGGCCTGCCACTTTTTGACGGCGGTTCGCCTGCAGCCACCGACCCTACCGCACTCCGTGAGGCGTTCATGCAAGACACGGTGCGCATCTGCATCGACCTTCGAGAGGGCAACTTTGCAGACACCTTCTGGTCCTGCGGATTGACGAGCCGCTACGTTGAGTTGAATGCGGACTACACGACCTGACTGCGTATCCGAGCTGCTGCGCGCAGAAAGATTTCGCGCCAGGTGGTATCGAGATGCAGTGCAGCCGAGGCAAGCCCGCGCGCCACTTCTTCCGGTGCCGCAGTTGAGATCATCACGCCATGCGTGTCACACGCCACAGCGATCGAATACAGATAGGAGAGGAACGCAGCGGGATCATGCCCCTCCTCCGATGGCTCGGCGATGAGAGCCTTTGCGCGATCCTTCAGACCGCGGCAACCTTCGACCGATTCTGTTTCGCTTTCATGGGATCGCAGCACTTCGGAT
Source organism: Planctomycetota bacterium (assembly GCA_016872915.1). Classification (GTDB taxonomy): domain Bacteria; phylum Planctomycetota; class Phycisphaerae; order Phycisphaerales; family SM1A02; genus F1-60-MAGs104. The sequence continues at coordinate 20,939 of VGYQ01000008.1, forward strand.
GTCCATGACGTGCCGTCCAAGGCAGCGCACCGAGCAAGGAGCCGATCAAGCGGTGTCGCATGTCGACCAAGGACAGCGCTCAAAAGCTGGGATGCTTGCGCGGGCGACATCGGCTGAACAGTGTCCATGGCATCAGGATCCACGGAGAACCTCCATCATGTCGAGAATCTCCCTCAAGACCGCCTCATCACGAATGCCATCGGCGCACAGCGTTGCAGCGATCGAGTCACGAAGCATTCCACGCACACGAAAGCAAATCTGCGCAGACTCTGAAGCGGAGCAACCGAACACACGCCCAACCGCTTCGTGCGACTGCTCTTCGATATGGTGCTGCCAGAACATTCGCCACTCGGCCGGACGACCACGTGCATCCAGTTCTCGCGCCACCTCTCGGACCGCCCCGTTCAAAACCGAGAGAACCCACAGACGTTCGAAGGGTGCCGCCTCATCCTCTGCGGCTGCCTCCACCGCTTCGGTGTTTGACTCGATCCTCCTCTCACGTTGTCGTGAGCGCCGCAGTTCATGCACATGCAGGTGAATGCCATTTCGCAGCCAGTTTCGCAGCGGCATTCCACTTCGCGTCCACGCGGAGAGATACTCAACACCCGTCAATCGCGATGCAAAGAACCCGCTTACCACTTCGCCAGCATCCATCGCCACGCTCCGAGACAGGCCTGTGGAACCACAGTACTGCTCGAGTGGTGCTCGGTAAGCCTTCATGAGATGATCCCGCGCACGAACATATCCAGACTCACCACTTTCAAGCCACAGTTGCCACGGCTGAAGACGCGTTGAGGGAAAGCCGCCCGGGATTGCTGACGATTGGCTCATACAGCGCCACGGATTATCACTTCAGACGGCCATTTGCGGAAGTCGACTCAGAAAAAAATTTTGAGATTCCGTTCAATGAAGTTGCTCTTCGACACTATGTCTCTTGTCAGGGCTCCGTGCCTGATCTTGTTCCTCGCAGTGGGAACACTTTTCCGGGGCATTTCCGGGCTCGGCTTTCGGGGGGTTGCCGGGGGCGCGATAAGGCGCCTTTCCGGGGGCGCCAGCTCGATGAGATATGTTCGGTGAACGCAGCGAGGTTTGATATCCATGTGATTCGATCAGATTCTTTTGCCATCCTGTTTCACGCCTGGTTTGCGGAGCTTGACATTTCGCATGCGCATGGAGCCGACTGCAGTTTTCGGGCGGATTTCAGGGCACCACATTAGACTCGTCGGGAAGGCGGGCTCGTTCCTGTCCACTTCCCATGCTCGAACTCATTGCTGAAATGGAGTTGCAGGCACTTGCGGCACTGCAAGGCGCAGCGACCGCTGATGACCTCGAGCGCTGGCGTGCGGCATGGCTTGGCATGAACGGACGCCTCAAGGATCTGATGCAGCAGTTGAAGGGGGTTCCAAAGGATCTCAAGCCCGAGGTTGGGAAGCGCCTCAACGCGTTCAAGTCAACCCTCGAGTCCGCATGGGAGACTCGCAAGCAGGCGGCACCCGCGGATGATGTCGCAGGAATCGACCTGACCGAGCCGGGGCTGCCGATGGGCGAGGGCCGTCGGCACATTCTCTCGCGCACCATGGATGAAATCCTCGATGTGTTCGGACAGATGGGATTCACCGTCGCTGATGGGCCAGAAATCGAGGACGAGTGGCACAATTTCACCGCACTCAACATTCCCGAAGGTCATCCTGCTCGAGATGCCACGGACAACTTTTATATGGGCGATCAGGGCGGTGTGAAGCGACTCCTGCGAACTCAAACATCAACCGTGCAGATTCGCGCGATGGAATCCACTCCCCCGCCACTCAAGGTGGTTGCGGTGGGCCGTGTCTATCGCCCTGACACGCATGATGCAACGCACTTCTCCATGTTCCATCAAGTCGAGGGGCTGTGCGTTGATCGTGATCTCTCGATGCGCGATCTCAAGGCCGCGCTGCTCCACTTCGCGCATGCCTACTTCGGCGAGGATGCCGAAGTACGCATGCGACCCAGCTTCTTTCCCTTCACCGAGCCGTCTGCTGAAGTCGACATGAAGATGCGCATTCGAGACCAGTGGCAGTGGGTGGAGATCGGTGGCTGCGGCATGGTCGATCCGAACGTCTTCTCGGCCGTTGGCATTGACGCCAGCCAGTGGCGTGGATTTGCTTTCGGACTGGGTGTGGAGCGGATTGCCATGCGCCGCTACGGCATCAGCGACATCCGTTGGCTCTTCGAAAACGACGCGCGTTTCCTCCGCCGGTTTTAGGGCGTTGGAACCACTGCCAGCGAAGGGCTGGGGCGCAGCAAGGCGTCGGGAGACGAGATCAGGATGGCGATTCACTCGGCGGATCTGCCGGCTTCTCTGCCTGCTCGGCTTTGTCTGCCTTGCCCGCTGCCGCCTTGCGGAGCTTTGCGGCGTAGGCCGTCCGACGATCCGCCGCTGCACGGCGACCCGACGAACCGCCTGAAACCTGTGAGCCGCCTTCACGACCCACGAGTTGCAGCACGACCAGATCGGTGGCGTCACCGAGTCGGCGTCGGTCCGTCTTGATGATGCGCGTATAGCCGCCTGCTCGATCCGCAAACAGCGGGGCAACGCGTGTCATCAAATGATGCACGAGTCGCGGCGCCTTGCGAAGCTCCCCATAGCGATTGAATTCGATCTCGCTCGCTGCGGGCAGCGTCCAGAACTCGCTGGTCTTGCGGCTCTCGGGCATCTTCTCGTCGGCAATCCACGCCATCACATTGCGATCCGTCAGCTTGCGCTGCAGGAGCCGCCGTGAAGCGAGTGAGCGCTTGCGGGCGATGGTGATCAGGCGCTCGACATACGGCTGCACCGCTTTGGCCTTCGCCGTCGTGGTGGTGATCTGCCCGTGCTCGAACAACCCTGCGGCCAGATTCCGCAGCATTGCCTTGCGATGGTCGCTCTGCAAACAGAGCTGTCGTCCTGCTACACGATGTCTCATGGTTCAAACTCCTTGCATCGAAAAAAGTCGGTGGAATCCTTGGATGGCCGGTGTCAGATCGACTGTGCTGGCATGCCGAGAGAAAGCCCAATATCGCGCAGCCGCGACTCGATTTCGCTCAGCGATGTTCGGCCGAACGATCGCAGTTCCATCAATTCACTCTCGGTCTTGAGGATCAGCTGCCCCACTGTGGTGACGCCCGCGGAGTGCAGGCAGTTGGTGGCGCGCACGCCAAGCCCGAGGTCCTCCAATGTCATCTGCAACTTGCGAGCATGATCTTCCTCAACAGCCAACTCGGCGCCGATGCCCTCCTCCACCGTGTCCTGTCCGGCCGCATCAAACTGCACGAACGGATTGACGTGCTTTCGGAGGATCTTGCCGGCTTCCACGAGTGCCATTTCTGGCGACACCGTTCCATTGGTCCAGATATCCAGCACCAAGCGCTCGTAGTTGATGCGCTGTCCGACGCGAGTGTCCTCCACGCGGTACCGCACGCGCTGAACCGGTGTAAAGATCGCATCGACGGGAATCTCACCGATGACCTGCTCCTCGTTGTTGCCGAGTTGCTCGCTCGCGGGCATATACCCACGGCCGCGCGCCACAGTCAGCGTCGCCTCAAATCGCACCTTGTCGGTGATTTCACAGATCACATGATCCTGGTTGAGGATGCGCACCGATGCGTCAGACTGGATGGACGCTCCCGTCACATCGCCAGGCCCAGTGACACTGATGTGAACGGTCTTCGGCTCGTCACCATCCATCTCCACGATGAGACCCTTGATGTTCAACAAAATGTCGGTGACATCCTGCTTGACACCCGGGATCGAGGTGAACTCGTGCGTCACACCGCTGATCTGCATTTTGGTCACCGCAGCACCCTCGACGCTCGACAGAAGAATGCGACGCAGGCTGTTGCCGATGGTCGTGCCGTAGCCGCGCTCAAACGGCTCCGCCGAGAAACGACCAAAGGTCGGGGTCAGGCTCGCCTTGTCTACCAAGACGCGGCCGGGAATTTCGAGTCCTCTCCAACGAATGTGCATGATCAAGTCTCCTTGCTTCGGCAGTGTTCCAAACGGACGGGGAGTCTTGCCCTGATCGGATCCGCGGTGCCCTGCCGAATCGGCATCGCGGCCCTGCTGTGGGCGAGACGGAAATGCGAATGTTAGACGCGGCGCTTCTTCGGTGAACGGCACCCGTTGAAGGGCAGCGGTGTCTGATCCTCGATACTGAGCACCTTCAGGCCATTGGCCTGCAGTGCCGTGACGGCTGATTCACGCCCAGGACCGGCTCCGCGCACGCGGACCTCGACCTCGCGCATGCCCACGCGACGTGCTTTGCCTGCCGCGCGCTCGCTGGCGCGACTGGCGGCGAACGGCGTGCTCTTGCGGGCGCCCTTGAAACCGACGCTTCCAGCCGAGTCCCAACAAATGGTCTCGCCGTTTGTGTCGGTAATGGTGACAATCGTGTTGTTGAACGTCGCGTTGACGTGCACGATGCCCTTGATGACGTTTTTGCGAATCTTTGGCTTCTTCGACATAGTTGTGTGCCTGTTGTTTGACTGGGAGGTGCCCGCCCCGCTCTCGGGGCGCTTGGGATCAGCCGTTCACGCCCTTCTTGCCTGCCACGGTCTTCTTCTTGCCCTTGCGCGTGCGGGCGTTGGTTCGGGTGCGCTGACCGCGCGCGGGGAGCGATCGGCGATGGCGTTCGCCACGGTACGCATGAATATCTTTGAGTCGCTGGATGTCTTGGGACACTTGACGGCGAAGCGCACCCTCCACGACGTAGTTCTCATCGATCACCTTCGAGATGGCCGCGAGTTCCTGATCGCCGAGCGTATTGGTGCGACGATCCGGGTCGATCCCGGACTTCGTGAGAATGGCAGCGGCGATCTTGGGGCCGACCCCATGGATGTACTGCAGCGAGAAGAGAATCTTTTTCTTTTCAGGAATATCGATTCCAGCGATACGTGGCATAGTGAGTGTGCTCCGTCGAGGCGTCTGATGCTGTTGCGTGCGTGTTGCTTGTTGAACGATGCTTGATCGAGAATGGTCAGCGAGGGATTGTCAACCCTGTCGCTGCTTCAGCCTCGGGTTCTTCTTGTTGATGACGAAACGCTTGCCCTTGCGGACAACGATTTGGCAGTCGAGTGTCTTTCGTTTGATGCTGCTCCTGACTTTCATGGCATGCTCCAGTGTCTGTGGTTTCTTTGGTCCGTTTCGGTCGTCTTTTGAATCTCTGCAGTGCTCTTGCTGGCGTTATGCGCGGTAGGTGATGCGCCCCTTCGTCATGTCGTATGGGCTCATCTCGATCTTCACGCGGTCGCCGGGGAGGATCTTGATGAAGAATTTCCGCATCTTGCCGCTGACATAGGCGATGATTTCCTGACCATTCTGGAGTCGCACGCGAAACATGGCATCGGGGAGCGCCTCGGTGACCTCGGCTTCCAACTCGATCTTGTCTTCCTTTGCCATCGTGAGACCTCAGTTCGCAACTGCGGGGACAGCAACGCGCCGCCCAAGAACCGCCGCCGACACGCTCGTCGGCTCTTCATCCAAGACTTCGCACCCACTGCGGGTCACAAGCACCGTTCGCTCCACAGAGCAACCGGGCTGCCCCGAGCGCGTGCGCATCGTCCAACCATCCGCATCTGCGATCAATTCGCAGCCAATGGCGAAACCTCGCCCATCGATCGTCTGAAGACCATCGGGACGAGCAACCACTGTTGGCTCGATCGACAGAACCATGTCCGGGAGCAGCGTGAAGTCGCCGCGCTCAAGGAACGCTTCATCGAGACCGCAGGGTGCCACAGGCGCCTCGTGCAGCGTTCGACCGACTCCATGCCCCGCATACTTGGTGACAATCCCAAGACTGCGGACCTGTGCGACTGCCTGCATCGCAGCGGCCACACGAGACCAACGCACGCCTGGCGCAATCATGCCAACGGCGGCCTCCATCATTTCGCGGCAACCCTGCACCATGGACACGGAGCGTCCGCTGCCGCGACCGATCACGGTGCAGTCCGCCACATCTGCGCACCAACCGCCGAGCCGAACAGCGACATCAACGGTCACGACATCACCGTCCTGAAGCGGTCGTTCCGTCGGAACGGCGTGGATCAGACGATCATTGACGGCGACACAGCATGCCGCGGGGAAGGGCCGATCACCACCGTCCACTGCATCAAACGGAAGCACCTGTAACGCGCTCTCGGCACGTGCAGCGGCGACCACGCCTGCCACGATCGCCGCGAGCGTTTCGGGCTGCGTTCCAATGGCTGCACTTGCGAGCGCCGCATCGACAGCGCTGCGCGCCACGAGTGCCGCTGCGCGAATCGCTTGAATCTCCTCGGATGTTCGGAGTTCCACCTGACGCCCACCGCCAACCGAAGGACGCCGCGCCGCGGCCGTACCACCTGCCTGGCCACCGAGCGACGACAGCGACACCGAACGCACCGTCCGGTCGTGGACGCGCGCCTCGGCGAGCAGTTCATCAGCAGTTGTTCGGATCGTGACCATGGTTGCGTTCTATCCGTGATTCGTATCAGCCTCGTGCAGAGCGAATGCGAGGGCCCGTCTCCGATGCGCCGCTCGACAGGAAGCCCGAGTAGTTGCGCATCATGAGACTCGCTTCCAGTCTCTGCGCGATATCCAAAGCGACGCTGACAACGATGAGAAGTCCTGTTCCACCGAGGAACTGCGCCACAAAGAATGGAATGCCAAGCTGCTGCGTCACGATCGTCGGAATGATCGCGATCACCGCGAGCGCGCCTGCCCCGACATACGTGATGCGTGAAATCACCGTTTCCAGATACTCGGCAGTGCGTGGGCCGGGGCGAAGTCCGGGAATGAAAGACCCATGTTCACGAAGCTGCTTCGACATATCTGTCGGCGACAACTGCACGGTCGTCCAGAAGTAGGAGAAGAAGTAGATCATCAGGATCTCGACGATCACATAGGGATACGAGCCGATCTGGAGGTTCTGTGCGACGAAACTCGTGATGGATGACCACGTGGAAGTCGCATCGGTCGCAGCGGCACGGGCCGCCAGCCACGCACATGCGGACGACGGGAACATCATCAGTGTGCTCGCAAAGATGATCGGCATGACACCCGCATGGTTGATTCGAAGGGGCAGATAGTGGCGCTGTCCGCCGTAGACCTTCCGCCCACGGGTGTGCTTTGCCTGCTGGATCGGAATGCGTCGCTGAGCAACCGTGATGACGATCGCTCCACCAATGACGAAGAGGAATCCTGCAATCAGCACAACGAGCCCTGCGACACCGAGACTGCCGTCACCACCCTGCAGGCTCGGATTGAAACTCTTGACGACCCACTGAATCGCGCTCGGCACACGCGAGAGAATGCCCGCGGTCAGGATGATCGACACGCCATTGCCGATGCCGTACTTGTCCACCTGCTCGCCGAGCCACATGATGAAGAGACTTCCTGCCGTGAGCCCGGTGATGCCCGAGATGTAGAACATCCACATCGCACCACCGGTTTGGAATTCGGGCTGCACCAGATTCATGGTGCGCAGGTAACCGAGCCACATGGCTCCCTGCAGAACGCACAGCCCCACTGCAGAGAGGCGTGTCCACTCCATCAGCTTCTGCTGCCCGGACATCCCTTCCTTCTTGAGGTCTTGCAGCGCCGGCACAATGGTCTGAAGAATCTGGAAGATGATGCTCGCCGTGATGTACGGCATAATCCCGAGACCGAAGATCGTGCTCTGCTGCAGCGAACCGCCGGAGAAGATCGAGGCATACTCCAGAAGTCGGCCAAACCCAGTCTGATCTGCCGCGGCGCGATCGGCAGCGCGGGCAAGCTCCGACTGATCCACCCCAACAAGTGGAATCCAGAATCCGATTCGGTAGACCACCAGAACGCCCAAGGTGAAAAACACCTTGTTGCGGAGTTCCTTGATCTTGAAGATGTTGGCGAATGCCTGCAGCATGCGTGGTGACTCGATCCGTGATCAGGCTTGTGCGTCGCCCTCTTTGGGGGCGGCCTTCGCGGCCTTGTCTTTTGCCTTCGACTGCGCGACCTTCTCGGTCTGCGCCTTCTTTGCAGCATCGGCTTCCGCGGCAGCCTGCTCAGCTTGCGCAGTTGCGGCTGCCTTCGGGGTCAGCGTGGCAGAGCCACCCGCTGCTTCAATCTTGCTGCGTGCCTGTGTCGAGAAACGATCCGCCGTGACATTGAGCTTCAGCGTGACATCGCCCGTGCCAAGCACCTTCAGCGGCATATCCGCATCACGCACCAGCCCGACCTTCACGAGTGCCGCAATATCGACCGCCGAACCGGCCTTGAAATGCTTGGCAAGATCGCACACGTTGACGACGTGGTAATCCACGCGGAATGGCGCGTTCTTGAAACCTCGCTTGGGGAAGCGGCGAAGCAGCGGAGTGGAACCACCCTGGTAGCCCGGGCGGCTTGTCCAACCTGCGCGGCTCTTGGCACCCTTGTGACCGCGGCCACTCGTGCCGCCCTTGCCACTGCCCTCGCCGCGTCCAACACGCATGCGAAGCTTGTGCTTGCCAACCTTCTTTGTGATGTCATGAATCATCATGGTCGTTCGTCTCCTGTCTCGGTCAATCGGACTCTGTCTGCTTTTGTGTGCCTTCGCTGGGTTCAGTCTCTTGCGATCGGTTGTTCACCCTCTCGTCATGCACTCGGTGCACCCGACGCATCTGCTGCAGGTGCTCCCGGAGCCGCGGCTGGTGCTGCGCCCGGTGCATCGCCTCGTCCGCCACGCCCGCCACCGAATCGTCCGCCACGGCCACCGCCACCGCTCCGACGACGCTCGTCACCGACGGTGTTCACGGGTGCTGCGGCGCGTTCACCAGACTTCTTGCTTGGCATGGCCGCCATTCCACGGGCAATGGCGTCTTCCACACTCGTCGTGCCGAGCCCGATGCCGCGCAACTGCTCCACCTTCTCGCGCGTGCGAAGCGTGTCGAGCGCAGCAAAGGTGGCCTTCACCAAGTTCTTGGCATTGGTCGATCCATACGCCTTCGTCAAGCAATCCTGCACGCCGAGCATGTCGAGTACCGCACGCACCGATGCACCCGCGATGACGCCCGTCCCGGGGCTCGCCGGCACGAGGCGAACGGATGATGCTCCAAAGCGTCCCTCCACAGAATGCGGGATCGTGCGGCCCTGCAGCGGGTACTGCCGCAGCTTTCGGCGGCCCTCTCGGGTTGCCTTCTCCACGCTTGTGGGAACCTGATTGCTCTTGGCGTAGCCGACGGCAACCTTGCCGTGCCGATCGCCAACCACGACCAACGCACCGAAGCTGAAGCGGCGACCGCCAGCCACGGTGGATGAAGTGCGGAAGACCTTCACGGTCGTCGCGTCAATACCACTGTCGTCAAAGGATTCGCTCATGGTGTTTCCTGGATTCGTCTGCTCAGAACTTGAGTCCGCCTTCGCGGGCGCCATCGGCGAGCGCCTTCACGCGACCGTGATAGATGTAGCCGCCGCGGTCGAACACGACTTGATTCACGCCCGCCTTGCGCGCGCGCTCGGCAACGGCGCGCCCCACCGCGGTGGCGGCGGCCACATTGCCGCCGCTTGCGGTCTTGAGCTCGCTGTCGGTCGAGGATGCAGCTGCCAACGTGCGGCCTGCGAGATCGTCGATGACCTGCACATAGATATGTCGCGGGGATCGGAAGACCGCCAAACGTGGACGATCGGGCGTTCCGCGCAGAGTCTTGCGCATGCCCTTTCGTCGCCGGTCGCGACGCTGCCATTTCTGAACGCTGGTGTTCATGTCGGTTCTCCTTCTGCGCCCGATTAGGCGCCGAACGCCTTGCCCTTCTTGCGGGCGATGACTTCGTCCGTGTACTTGATGCCCTTGCCGTTGTAAGGCTCCGGCTTTCGTTGGCTTCGGATCAGCGACGCGAATGCGCCGACCTTCTGCGCATCGCAGCCTGCCACGGTGATGAGCGTGTTGTTTTCGATGGTGATGGCAACGCCTTCCGGGATCATCAGCTCAATCGGATTGCAGAAGCCGATCGTCAGCACGAGCTTCTTGCCTTGCGCCCGCGCATTCCAACCCACGCCGATCACTTCCAGCTTGCGCGAATACCCCTCGGCCGATCCGCGAACCATCTTGTTGAGCACGGCACGCGTCGAGCCCCAGTACGCGCGGCGATTGCCCTCCTCGATGCGTGCGGGATCATCGAGCGTGCAGGAAATCGTCCGGCTCTTGTCGTCGTAGGACACCACGACCTCCGGCCGATGCGTGAAGGAGTTCTTGCCCTTGGGACCCTGAATGTCCACCGTTCGGCTGCCAGCATTCACGGCAACCTTGACAGCAGATGGGACTGAAATGGTTTGCTTTCCAACTCGGCTCATGGATGTTCCTCGATTTCGCGCTCTGTCTTTCGGTGGTGCGTGTGGTAGGCGATGGTGTGTGTGGTGCCGTCTCTTGGTCGTGCCTTTGCGATCACGAGACCGCGCACACGACCTCGCCGCCGACCTTCATTTCGCGGGCCTTTCGATCACTCATGACTCCGCGGCTCGTCGACACCACCGTGATGCCGAGACCCTCGAGTTGCCGTGGCATGGCGCGCGAACGCACGTACACGCGGCAGCCCGTATGCGAAACGCGGTCAATGCGGTTGATCAGCGACTCCCCGCGCGGTCCGTACTTCAGTTGCACGCGCAGCAGTCCTTGACGCCCGTCCTCGACGCGTTCGAAGCCGGTGATGTAGCCCTCGTCGCGCAGCACATCGAGCACGCCACGGTTGAGGCGATTGTTGAGACAGGTGACGCTCTTGCGGCGGATCGCAACGGCGTTGCGAATCCGGGTGAGCATGTCGGCGGTCAGATCTTGCAGTGACATGGTCTTTTCTCGTGTGTTCCTAGGGTGCGCGTGTTCAGTCGTGCGTGATGAGGGTGGAGGTGGATCGGATCACCAGGATGCCTTGCGCATGCCGGGGATCATGCCTTGCAGCGCCAACTCGCGGAGCATGTGGCGGCTGATGCGGAACTTGCGGAAGTAGCCGCGCGCGTGACCGGTGAGTTCGCACCGATTTCGCTTGCGGCAGGAAAACTTGGGGGTGCTCCCCATCTTGGCGAAGACTCGCTTGCTGGCCATGGTTGTTCTTTCTGAGGTCCTTGAAACTGGTGAATGAAGTTCAGTGGTGAATGGTCCGATGGATCATCAACTGCCTGCGGGCTTGCTTGATGCGCCAGCGGCAGCGGCCTTGGTGTTGACTTCCGGCCGAACGAAAGGCATCCCGAGCTCGGCCAGCACCATGCGGCTCATCTTGGGATCGCTGTTCGAGAAAACGATGTTGATGTTCATGCCGTGCGAATGGTTGACCGCAGCCATATTGATCTCCGGCCATACCGCCTGCTCGGTCAGTCCCGTCGCAAAGTTGCCCTGACGATCGAAAGTCTTGTCCGATACGCCACGGAAGTCCTTGATACGGGGCATCGCGAGGTTGATCAGCCGATCGAGGAAGCTCCACATGCGCTCGCGGCGCAGCGTGACCATGAACGCGCTGGGCGCGCCTTCACGAACCTTGAAGTTCGACACGGCCTTCTTTGCAGCAATCATGATGGGCTTCTGCCCGCTGATCGTGGTCAGCGTGCCGATGACTGCATCGCGGTACTCGGGCTTCAGCTTCTGATTCTCGAGGTGGCGTCCAACCCCGACATTCACCACGATCTTCTCGATACGCGGCAGCTGGTGAACATTCTTCAGTTCAAAAGCCTGAAGAACGCGCGGACCCACTTGGTCGCGATAGAAGCGCCGCAAACGCGGCTCTGGCATGGACGCTGATTTGGTCTTGTTGCTCATAGATGCTCCTGAATGCTCTTGTCTGCTGTCAAATGCTTTCCGACCATTCAGCGCTTGCCTGCGCTCTTGCCGCCTGAACTCTTGCGAAGCACGTGCAGTTCGCTTCCATCGCGCGCAGCCACACGAACCTTCGCACCATCGGCACGGGTCACGAAACGCACACGCGTTGCCTTGCCGCCGGCCATTGGGCTGACGTTGGAGATGTGGATCGACAACTCCTTTTCGATGATCGAACCCTTCGGCTGCGCCTGGGTTGGACGCACACGGCGCTTGCGCACGTTCACGCCCTTCACAATCACACGGTTGGACTTCAGGTCCACTTCGAGGATCTCGCCCGTCGAACCGCGGTGATTTCCCGCGGTCACCAGAACGACATCACCCTTCTTCACATGCTGCGGCATAGGTCAGACCACCTCCGGCGCCAATGACACGATCTTCATGTAGTTCTTCTCCCGGAGCTCGCGCGCCACGGCGCCGAAAATGCGCGTGCCCTTGGGATTGCCGTCGTCATCAATGAGGACGCAGGCATTGGAGTCGAACCGAACATACGAACCATCCGCCCGACGGACTGGGTACTTCACACGCACAATCACGGCGAGAGCTTTATCGCCCGACTTGACGTCGCCGTTGGGCATGGCGTCCTTGATCGCCACGCGAACGCGGTCGCCAACTGACATCGACAGGCGGGTGAACCGCCCGCGCGCGGTGCTCGAGCCGAGCACGCCGATGACCATCGCCTCTCGCGCGCCGCTGTTGTCCGCGACTTCAAGCCTGGATTCTTTCTGGATCATCTCTGAGATCTCCTCGAACGGCTTGCGGCCGTCAGTTGCTGCTGCCTTTGCCGCGGGCCTTGCTGCCCGCGGTCGTGCCAACGCTCTTCCGATCCGACTTGCCGGTCGACTTCCCGTCCGTGCCTCGATCCGCCACGGCCTCGCCGTAGACGATCTCCGCCTTCACGGGCGCCTTTTCCACGATGCGCACCAGTGCCCAGCGCTTCATGCGCGACACGGGACGGCACTCGGCGATCTCCACGCGATCGCCCATGTGGCTCTCGTTGGTTTCATCGTGCACGTGAAGCACGGTTCGCTTGCGGATGTACTTGCCGTACCTCGGATGGCGTGCGGAATAGGAGATGACCACGCGGCGCGTGCGATCCTGTCCATCACGGTCCACCACGCCCACAAGGCGGGGACTCCGCTCTGGAATGACAACGGGTGACTTGCGACTCACGACTTCACCTTCCTCCGGCTTCCGCCGGCCTTGGGGGTCCCCGCTGCAGGCTGCGTCGCACGCCGTCTGGCAGAGGCTTCGGTCAGAACGCGAGCGAGATCGCCGCGCATCTTGCGGAACTGCGAGGTGTCCTTCACCTTCTCGGTCACCACCTGCGCACGGAGGTTGAACAGCGCGCGGCGCAGACGCGCCGTCTCCTCGCCGATCTCCTCGTCCTTCAACTTCTTGATCTCTTTCGTGTCCATGTTTGTTCCTGCGTTTTCCTACGAGATTCCGTGTCTTCTGTTGATGTCTCTTCGTTCTTACACCGCCAAGCGACGGCCGACCATGCGGCAGCGGATCGGCATCTTGTGCGCCACACGTGCGAGCGCCTGCTTCGCGAGGTCTTCGGTCACGCCTTCCACTTCAAAGAGGATCGTTCCAGGCTTGACGCGCGCTGCCCAGTAATCCACATCGGCCTTTCCAGTACCCATTCGCGTTTCAAGGGGCTTCTTGGAAATTGGCTTCTCGGGGAAGACTCGGATGTACAGCTTGCCTTGACGGCGGAGAAAGTGCTGTGCGGCGATACGACCTGCGTCGATCTGTCGACCGCTGAGCCACACCGTCTCGAGCGACTGAAGGCCGAACTCGCCGAACGCGACATAGTTGCCGCGGGTCGCGTTGCCCTTCATCTTGCCGCGCTGTTGCTTGCGGAACTTGACTCGTGATGGGAGAAGTTTCATTGCATTCCTTCAGTCAGTAGTTCAGTGTTTCAGTGCTTGACTCAGCGGCGTCCTCGGGCACGCGCGCGTCCGCCAGCCGCAGTCGACTGGTACTCAGCCTGTTGATCCTGTGCCGTGTACATGCCGCGGTACACCCAAACCTTCACGCCGAGCGCGCCATAGGTGGTGAACGAATGCGCCAGCGCATAGTCCACCTGCGCCTGCAACGTCGAGCGGGGGATCGAGCCGAGGCGCATGTCGAGCGTGCGGCTCATTTCCGCGCCACCAAGGCGACCAGCCAACAGGATTCGGATGCCCTTTGCGCCGTTCTGCATCGCACTCTCGCATCGCTGCTTGATCAGGCGACGGAAATTCGCGCGCTTCTTCAGCTGCTCCGCCATCGTCTCTGCGATGAGCCGTGCATCGATCTCCGGATTCCGCACTTCCACGACGTTCAGCGCGACCTTGCGTCCCGTCAGCGCCTGCAATTCGTTGATCAGTTGCTCCTTGCCGGAACCCTTGAGCCCGAGCACCTGCCCAGGTCGCGCCGTCTTGATGACGACCGTCAGTTCTTCGCGCGTGCGCTCAATGAGAATGTCACTGACAGCCGCGAACGGCGGCGTTCGGTTCAACCGCTTGTCGAGGAACTTGCGGATCTTGTAATCCTCGACGAGCAGCTCGCCGAAGAGCGCCTTGGGGGCGAACCAGCGGCTCTTGTGCGCCTCGGTGATGCCGACTCGGAAACCAAATGGATGTGTCTTCTGTCCCATGGTGTGCTCCTCAGGCCTTGCGCTCAGCGACCGTCACGGCGATGTGGCAGGTGCGCTTCATGATCGGATGTGAACGCCCGCGATCCTTCGGTTGGAATCGCTTGATCGTCGGACCCTCGTCCACCTTCGTCTCCTGAACGAAGAGGGCGGCGATATCCGCCTCGCGCTCTTCCGCGTTGGCGATGGCGCTCTTGAGCACCACCTTGACGAAGGCGGCGCCACGGCGCGGGCTGAAGTCGAGGCGCGTCATCGCGCTCGCGACATCCAGTCCGCGGATCATGTCCACAACCAAACGTGCCTTGCGGGGCGCGATGCGGCAGTAACGATGTGATGCAGTGAATGCCATAGGTGCTCCTCAGGACGCGCGCGATCAGGCTTCGACCTTCTCGCCGCCGGCGATGCCTTCCTTTTTGTTCGTATGCCCCTTGAAAAGTCGGGTGGGCGAGAACTCGCCAAGCTTGTGGCCGACCATGTCTTCGGTCACGAAGACATCCACAAAGGAACGGCCATTGTGGACTTGGAAGGTCAGTCCGACGAACTCGGGCACGATGGTGCATGCGCGACGCCACGTCTTGAGTGGTGAGCGACGCTGCTGCGATGCTTGAGCGGCCTCGGCACGGCGGAACAACTTCTCGTCGACCGAAGGACCCTTCTTGGATGAGCGGGACATGTCTTGCGTTCTCCTGTGCTGTGTTCGTAGGTCAGATCTTCAGTTGGCCGTAGCGGCGGCTGAATCGGCGGCGCAGAATGCGCTCGTCGCTTGCCTTGCCACGCACGCGTGTGCGCCCGCCCTTGGCTGGTGTATTGCTGGCATTCGATGGAATCTGTCCACCCTTGGAACGACCTTCACCACCACCGTGCGGGTGCTGATGATGGCTCATCGCCATGCCGCGCGTGCGCGGCCGACGTCCCATCCAACGAGCGCGTCCCGCCTTGCCAAGCTTGACAAGCGCATGGTCCGGGTTGCCGACCGATCCGATCGTCGCGCGGCAGTCGAGCGACACCTGACGGATTTCGCCGGATGGCATCACGAGCGTGGCAAAGCGTCCTTCCTTGTTGGTCAAACGCGCCGCAATACCGGCAGAGCGCACGAGCTTGGCTCCTCCACCAGGGATCATCTCGACCGCGTGCACTTCCAGTCCGGTGGGGATGAAGCGCAGTGGCATGCAGTTGCCGACGTTCGGATCGATCTGCGTGTTCGAATTGAGCACGGTCTGACCCGCGGTCAATCCGCGAGGCGCAATCACGTATCGAAGTTCGCCATCGGGATAGCGCAGCAGCGCGATGTGACAGGTGCGATTGGGGTCGTACTCGATGCCGACCACTTGCGCGGGCTGGTCATCCTTCTGACGGCGCCAGTCGATCAGTCGGTAGCGGCGCTTGTGGCCGCCACCCTGCTGAATCACCGTCAACTTGCCCTGCGAATTGCGCCCACCGCTGCGCTGCAGCGGACGGAGCAGACTCTTCTCGGGGCTCTTCTTGGTCACTTCGGCATGCAGATTCACCGACGCATTGCGCCGAGCGTTGGTGATTGGCTTGTAGACGCGGATGGGCATGTTTCGTTCCTTTGCTCGGTCGCGATCAGAAGAGCTCGATCTTGTCCTCGGGGTGCACGCGCACCACGGCACGGCGGGTGGTCTTGCCGGGGATGAGTCCGAACTTGTTGCGGCGGTCTTCACCCTTGCGGTTCACGACGCTGACATTCAGCACCCGAACCTTGTAAAGGGCGATGACTGCATCCTTCACATCTGTCTTCGAAGCGCGCGAATCGATCTCGAATGTGTAGCGATTCTGATCGCTCGCGGCGGCGTTCGCCTTCTCGGTGATGATCGGTCGGCGGATGACTTCGGTTGCAATCATGAGGGGACCTCCGTCTTCAGGTCTGTCGGAAAGCAGGTTCCGTCGAGGAACGACCGCAGCGTGGCGCGGTCGATCACGAGGAAGCGATGGTTCAGCAACTCGAAGGCGTTCAACTGATCCACGCGGATCGTCGACGCGGATGCGAGATTGCTCGCACTGCGACGCGCGTTCTCATTCGCGGGGTCCAGCGCCACGAGGCAGGTGCGATCGATGCCGACGCCTTTGAGCATTCGGGCGAAGTCGGCCGTGCGCGGCTTCGGGAAGTCGAGCTTGTCGAAGCACTTCACTTCGCCGTCGACCAATTTGGCCAACAGCGCATTGCGGTTGGCCAGCACACGCATCTGCCGAGGCAATGCGGAGCGAAGATCTTCGCGAGTGCGGGTCTTGGAGAACGCCACGCCGCCGCCCTTGCGGTTGGGCACGCGCGAAGCACCCACGCGGGCATTTCCCGTTCCCTTTTGCTTGTAGAGCTTTCGGGTCGAACCCTCCACGCTGCCACGGCTGCGTGTGCGCGCAGAGCCCTGGCGCTGGTTGAGGTGAACCGCAACATATGCCTGCTTCAGCAGCGCAAAGCGCACTTCTCCGCCGAGTGTGGCGGGGTCGATCTGCAGGGAGTCGACCTTTTTTCCGTCGTTCGAGTAGATGGGCAAGTCAATCATGTCTCGTGTTCCTTCGGCGCGTTGCGCCGTCTTTCGCCTTCGCTTCCTGATCGCCAATCACAACAGGCTTCAGGCAAGCACCGACTTGGATGCTGTTGGGTTGTCCCTGTCGCGTGGTTCCCGGCGGCGACTGCCGCCAAGGCCTTCACGACGAGGCACGGCGCATTCGTGCGCCTATGCCTTCTTGGCTTGGATTCTCGCCTTTGGCTTGTAGAGCCGCGTCGCGGCCCGAACCGTGAGGATTCCTGTATTCGCGCCGGGGACCGCCCCCTTCACGATGAGCAGGTTCTTGCCTGCATCAATGCTGATGACATCAAGGCTGCGCACGGTGACTCGCTCGTCGCCGAGACGAGTGGGCATGCGCTTGCCCTTCTTGATCTTTGCGCCGTGACCGCGGTCCGTACCGTGGCTGCCGATCGAACCTGGCGAGCGGTGCTTGCGCTCGGTGCCGTGCGATGCGCACATGCCCTTGAAGTTGTACGCCTTCATGACGCCCGCGAAGCCCTTGCCCTTCGACGTGCCGATCACATCGACGAACTTGGCGCCCTCGAGCGCGGACGCATCGATCACTTGGCCAAGCGTGAACTGCTCTGCATCCTTGTCGCTCGCGAGTCGAACTTCGCGGTGGACTCGCTTGGGAGCCACGCCCGCCTTTGCATCATGTCCCATCTCGGCCATGGTCGAGCGGCGTGGCTTGATGTCTTCGAACGCGAGTTGAATGGCGCTGTAGCCATCCTTTCCCGATGTCTTGACCTGCGTGACTTGGCAAGGGCCGGCCGCGATCACTGTCACGGGAATATTGCGCCCGTCCTCGAGGAACCAGCGCGTCATGCCAACCTTGCGTCCGATGATTGCCGTTGTCATGTGAAGCTCGCTTGGGGTCTCTCGGATGCGGGTACGCGTCAGGCCTTGATCTTTACGAACACGCCTGCGGGAACCACGAGGCGGTTCAGTGCGTCGACTGTCTTTGCGTTTGGATCGCTGATGTCGATGATGCGCTTGTGCGTGCGGATCTCGAACTGCTCGCGGCTCTTCTTGTCGATGAACGGCGAGCGATTCACGGTATAAATCTCACGGCGAGTCGGCAGCGGAATCGGACCAGCAACGCGCGCGCCGCTGATCTTTGTCTGCTCGACGATCTCCTTGGCGCTCGCATCGAGCACCTGGTGGTCGTACGCTTCAAGTCGGATGCGAATAGTTCCGTTCATGGTCGTTTGCCTCGGTTGGAGGCGAATCGCCGATGCTACTCTCCCCCGCGATTCTGTCAACGTCATGCGGCCCTTGACTGTGCAATTGCAACTCCTCCTCCAGCAGCGCACTGATTCTCGGACGATGCGCACTTTTGCGGCAGCTTGCGGCAGCCTTGTGATTTCGCTGGTTGTTGCTGCCTCTGATCTGCCATCCCAAACGGGTGATTCCGCCACAAAGAGCGCTGGGCAATCGCCGCCTGCTCAGCCGTCCCAGCGTCCGATACCTCGGCGAGATATAGGACCATCCAAGGACGGATCTAAACAAAAAACACAACCAACTGCTCCGGCTCTTCCGCTTCCAAGCGCTGAAACAAATCCTCGAAAGCCAAAACAGGGTCCGCTCCCGACTCCGCCATCGGCAGCGCCATCTGCCTCGGAACCGAAGACCACCCCCGCTCCCCCGCGCGCCGAAGGCTCCCAGGAACTTGATGTGGAGTACCTCGATCTCGCGTCATTCGGCATTCGTTTCCGACCTCCGCAAGGATCGCAACTCACGAAGCCCATCGTTGGAGAAATGCCCATCTACTCCATCGACGATGGCATGTCGCCACCGCGCTTTCGGATGCAGGCGCAGTCCTTGGTGTCCTCCCTCGCGAAGCCGACTCCATCCGCGCAAGTCGACGAATACTTGCGCGGCATGAAAGAGCGCGGACAGTCGTTCGCGATCCTCGCAAACGAGGCGTGGAGCAACTCGCGCGTGCCCGCGCACTACCTGCTGACGAGCACCGATCTCGGTAACGGACTGATTGCCGTGCAAGGATGGCTCATCCTGCAGATGGGCGAGTTCGACTTCGTTGTTTTCACGCTGCTTTCCTCGGGCATCACGTTTGACAGCGTGCGGCCGCTGCTGGAGGCCAGTTTCCGAACGATCGAAGTCGCAGATATGGAGCGTCTTGCAGGCGAGCGTCGTGCGCGTCTTGTTGCGGGCAATGAGCTTCTGGCGGCTCTCACGCCAGAGCGCTTGCGCGCTCTTTGTGGCACGCCACCCCGCCTGTACCGCGTTTGGCGAAAGGGGGAAAACGGCAGCGAAGAAGAGCTTGGTTACTACACGATGACGGTGCTGCCAGGCGTCATAAACGATGCATCCTGCGACCGACCACCGAGCATGCCGAAAGAGCCCACGGGCATCTTGGTGATCATGCAGGGACGCACGCTTGTGGATGCCACCACGCAGCGCGTGAGCGACCTGGAGGCTCGATTCTGGTCAGCATGGGATCACGGCAGTGAGGCGTGGACAAGCCGAGTCACCGAGCGTGGTGGCAAGGCGCCTGATCGATCCATCGCCCAGACCGGTATCCGAGGCGAACGCAACGAGGGCAATCCGATGCAACTGCTCACCGTTGTTCTTGGCAACAGGGAGTCGCGCATGCGCGATGAACAGCAGTGGACAGTCCCTCTCGGGGTGTACATGCCGCAGGCTGTCAGTCTTGTGCTCGGAGAACTCCTCCCGCGCGCCGATGATGCCGCGCCGCTCGAGTTCTCCACCTACTGCTTTGATCCGGCGCTCTTGTCGATGCCGCAGCGCACCGATTCGTTCACGCGGATGGAGGACGGCCGATGGATGCTGGTGACGCAGCCCGGTCTTGATGAACCCACGACGACCACCTGGTTTGATCCGACTGGAAAGCGCGTGAAGCGGATCGAACCGGGCAACATCACCACGGAGTTGTGCCTGCCTCGCCAGCTGCAGGAGATCTGGCGGCAGAAGGGTCTCCCTCAACAGTGATGTCTGCCATCACTGCTTCACTTCTGCGCCGGTGCGCGGGTGCCCTCCTGCTCTTCTGTGGGCCGGCTGTTTCGTGCACCTCTGCACCACAGGCACCAACCAAAGTGAACCCCATCGTGGAGATTCTGGGATCCGCACAGCCTGGGGTGATTGCAGCCCAAGATCTTGCACCTCGGTCGATCGGTCCCACGCGCTGGCAGCGTGTGGACGCACAATGGCGTCCCACGGACAAGTCGCCAGCAACTGTTGCTGCCACGCCGGTTGATGGTGATGCGCGAGAGTGGCTGGTCGATGGCATCGACGGCACGGTCGACATGATTGCGTTCCATTCGGACGGTTCTCTGCATCTTCTGCGAACAGATTCCCTCCAGGATGATGCACGAACGCTGTTCGATCCACCGCTGCTTCTTGCGCCAAGTGTGATCCGCGGCGACGGAGACATCAACTCGGACGCGTCCATGCGAGTGGACTCCCTCTCCACGCAGCGCCAACGAGATAGGGGATCCGCACACCGCACCATGCGTGTCCTTCGGGGTGAGCGCATCCGCACCCCCATCGGCGAGTGGAACGCAACCATCGTGGAGAGCGTATTCACGGCGACGCTCGACATGGCGGTCGCGACCCACCGAACCACGCTCTGGATCGTCCCGGGAATCGGGCCCGTGATGGAGCGGTGGGAAGCATCGGTCAAGGTGCTTGGACTTCCTGTCCCAAGAGACCGAGGCACAGCAGTTCGCATCGATCCCCTCCCCGCTCCTCCTCAGGCGCAACAACCGCCTGCGCCGCGCTGAGGAGTGACCGCACACTTGCGCGCGCCGAACTGGCAACTCGCGCCTACCCTCTTGGTCGTGAAAGCCCCCCGCATTCTGATTGCAGTGCCCGCGTTCAATGAAGAGCGCACGGTGGACCGAGTCCTGAGCCGAATCTTGGGATACGGACTGCCGATGCTGGTGATCGACGACGGATCAACCGACAGCACGGCAGCTCGGACCGCGAAACACCCTGTTGCATTGGTTCGCCATGCGCGCAACGAGGGCTATGGTGCCGTGATGCGCGCCGTGTTCGCGTGGGCAGCACACCAAGACTTCGATTGGGTGATCACAATGGACTGTGACGACCAGCACGAGCCACGTTTCATCCCAGATTTTCTGCGTGAGATCGCGCTCAATGATGTCGATGTGGTGTCTGGCAGTCGGTATCTGACTGCACTGCCGAGCGATGTTGCAGCGCCGGCGGACCGCGCGAAAATCAACCGCACCATGACGGCGGAAATCAATGAAGTGCTGTGCGGCGCATTCGAAGGACCACTCACGGACTCTTTCTGTGGATTCAAGGCGTACCGCGTTCATGCGTGCCATGCACTGCAGTTGAACGCGTCGGGTTATGAGTTCCCGATGCAGTTCTGGGTGCAGGCTGCGGCCCATCGCCTTCAGGTGCGCGAGATTCCCGTTGCCCGCATCTACCTCGATGCAAAGCGGTCCTTTGGCAATGGGCTGGATGATCCGGCGCGGCGACTCGCCGTCTACCGATCAACGCTCGCCAGCGAAATCGATCGCTGTGCCGCCCGCCTGCGGCACCTGCGACCACAGACCGGTGCCGTGCGCTGCTCGTAGAACAGAACCTCCTCATGGCTGAAGCTGATGCGATCGACTTCCGCATCGACGTCCCGCAGGCGGCTGCGCCCCTGACAGGAGTCGCCGCGGAAATTCGGACGCACCTGCGGACAGAACTCGGACTGCCGCAAGGCGTGGTCACAGGTGCGGGACATCAACCAGTGGTCTGGCATGCCGGACTGCTGGCGAAGTTCATCGCCGCATCGGCCGATGCAGATGCGCTCGCGTCCACCGCGGGAAGGGGCGTGTGGCTTCACTTCATCAGTGATCAGGACATTGTCGAACCATCGCGAATCGAGCTTCCCGTGCGAGAGGTTCATGGCATGATTCGCCGATCTTCCCTGCAGTGCAGCTCGGCATGGGCGCGAACCAACGCCCGCCGCGCATCGGCTTGGTACCCGCCGTTCATGCCGAGCCCGTCCGCGGCCGTCTGTGCGAGTGATGCGGCGATCATCGCACGCGATGCATTCCTGCAACAACTCGATGCGAATCGAAGCGAAGCATCGGCGGCACTGCAGTTTGCCAAGTCGGTCGGCGCGTGTGCGCGCCCGTGGACGGGTCAGCCCGCACTGGTCATTGGCAGCACTGCGCTCTTGCATGCCGCCGCCCCGCTCGTCGAGCAGATTCTGCGAGATCCAGAGCGGTCCGCAGTGGCGTTCAATGAAGCACTGCATCACGATCCTCATGCGGCGCGCCCTCTGCGTGTGGCGGGCGACCGATCGGAAGTGCCGCTGTGGCGCATTGCCGAGGACGGATCGCGCGAGCGAGTCAGTGCAGAGGCGGCTCGGAGCGCCATGCAAGGCGGAGAACAGCTCTTGCCGCGCGCATTTCTGGCATCGGGTCTGCTGCGAATCTGCTGCGACTGCTTTTATCACGGCACGGGGGGAGCCCGCTACGAGCGCGTCGGCGAGGAGTGGTGGCGCCGATTCTTCGGCATCGATCTCCCTCCCTTCGGAGTTGCCACGGCGACAGTGCTGCCTCCACCCGCCGCGCTAGGCATCGGCGGCGCACCCGCTCCGCTGCGCATGTCGCATCGGCGGCTCTGGTGGAATCCTCATCTGTTGTCAGGCGATCGCGCGCCGCATGAGGCACACGCTGCACTCGTGACGCGCATCGCACAAGCACCACGCCGCTCCACCGAGCGTGCATCGCACTACGCCGCCTTGCATGCGTGGATCTCCCACGAGCGAATCGCGGGAAAGGCGCAATTCGATCAGATGCTGCAGGAGGAAACCGCCCACCGCGCCGAGCGCGCTCAGTCATCGCTCGCGCACGACCGCACCTGGCCATTTCTGCTGCTCGACCCTGCGTCCGTCGATGCGCTTGCTGCCGCGATCACGCGTGCGGTGCATCGTGCGCGGGGTGATCCGAAGAATCGGCGGCACGCGCCGAGTGCGCCGCATCCTTGAGTGGATCCGGTCGGTAGAGGCGCGTGTCGAGGCTCCACACGCGTTCGGTGAAATCCGCGTTGCCGGAACGGAGGCGTTCTCGCGCAACGGCCACGATCGAAAGCGTTGTTTTCGCCTCCAGATTGTCGAGCGCCGCCACGAAGATCGCCTCTGGCGTCGATGGCAACTTGGCGGCCCCATGCTCGAGTTGTCCATGGTGGGAGACGATGATGTGCTGCAGGGCAAGCAGCGCATCGGGCGGAAGTTTCGGCCCGCTGCGCCCCGCGACCATCGACTTCACCTGCAGCCACACCGCGCCCCGCACCAAATGTCCAATCAGATTGCCATCCGTGGTGTAGCTGAAACCGCGCTCCCACTCGAGTTCTGCTGTTTTCCCGAGATCGTGCAGGAACAACCCCATCAGAACCAGGTCACGGTTCAGTCCGGGATAGAGCGGCAACATCCGCTCGGCCAGTTGCATCAGCTGATGCGTGTGTTCAAGCAGTCCGCCGATCCAGGCGTGGTGCACATTTGTCGCAGCAGGCGCTTGGCGAAATGCCGCCATCATCGTTTCGTCGCAGAGGTACGCCTCCGCAAGCGCACGCATCGATGGATCCTCCATCGAACGAAGCAGCACGGCGACATCCTCAAACATCTTCGGAATGTCTTTGGTCGTTGCCGGCAGCAGCGCGATCAGATCTTCGCGCGAAATCTGTACGGACTCGATCTGATCAATCACGACCTGCAATTGCCCCGAATACAGTTCCACACGTCCGAGGACGCGCGCGTATCCGGTCGATGACACCTCCCCGAGCATCGACTCCTCAAAGGTCCATTTGCGGGCGGCCGTCTCGCCCGTCGCATCACGAAGCAGCACTTTGAAATAGCACTTTCCGTTCCGCGTCACGCCCGTTTGCGGATTCACAAGGCTGTACACGCTGTCAATCAGCGCACCGGGCTTCAGGTCACGAATATGCATGTGCGGTCGGGTCATGTCGCGTGGAGCCTATCGGTTGAACCCGCCACTGTCAGGCAGCGCGCACGTCGCCGAGCACATCTGGAATGAGATCGCAGAGTTCCGTGGTGAGCATTCCCGCGGATCCATGACGCGCCGACCAAAGCCGCGCAGCAAGCCCATGCGCAGCAACACCCCAGCGCGCGCAGTCGAAGAGCGATGCCCTGTGTGGAGGACGCATGAACTGAGCAGCAAACGATGCAATCACCCCTGAGAGTGCATCGCCACTCCCGCCCGTGGCAAGCGCCGCAGTCCCCGCATGACACGACCAGTGCCGAACGCCATCGCTGACAGATGTGCGCGCGCCTTTGAGCACGACCACACACCCGCACCGCTGCGCGAGCGCAGCTGCGGCGGCGCCCGCACCCTCGCCAATCGGATCGCCATCGATGTCGAGGGCTTGTGCGAGCCGTTGGTACTCGCCAGGATGCGGCGTCATCACGATGGGACCACCACGCATGTCACGCGCAAAATCAATCAGCCGCGCGAGTGCGTTCAATGCATCCGCATCCACCACGAGCGGCACCTGCGCATGCGCAACCAAACGAATCACCAATTGCTCCACCGCGAATCCATCGCCGAGGGCGGGCCCGACAACCGCCGCATCCGAGCGCGCAAGCACGGGATCGATCACCTCCGCACACGCGGACGGAAGCAGGTTTCCCTCTATATCGACCGGGAGTGCATGACCCGTGGCACTCTCAAGGCTGGCAAGCGCAGACGCCGCGAGCGGTTCGGGCAGGGCCAACTCCGCGAGTCCGCATCCGGCGCGGATCGCGGCTCGGGCCGAGAGAACCGGCCCACCGATCATCATCCTCGGCAGACGCGCACATCCTCCGACCACCAAAACCCGACCAAATGTCCCCTTGTGGCCCACCAGATCGCGCTGCGGCAGCGGCGGACACGAACTCGTGCCATCGCCGCAGACACCATCCACGAGCGCATCAATCGACACGCAGGACCTCGATCTTCACATTGCCCATGACCGCGACGATTGCGTTGAAGTCCGCATCCAACTGTGCATCATCCTGAACGCTCGTGGCGAGCAGCAGATGTCCGGGATGAAACGCACGCGATTCGAGTGTCGCATCCAGATCATGCCAGCGACCTCCAAGCATTGCCTGCGTCCACATGTGCCAGACAAAGACGTGATCGCCGCCCGCAAAGTGATCGGCATACACCATCCCGCTCGCCACCCTCGCAGGGATGCCCTGAGCGCGCAGCAGCGCAGCGAGCAGAACGGCGTGCTCGGAGCAATCTCCCGACTTGGTACGGACCACCTCGCTCGCGCCGGCAAACGCGGTCGCCATGGACTTGTTCGCGATGAAACGGAACACGCCCGCACGGAGCGCCTCTGCTCGCGCGGCTTCCGTGGCATCCGCCGCCAGACCTGCGGCGCGCAGCACGCTCGCCGCAAGTTCACGCACCGCAGGCTCGTCGCAGTCGATCAGAACCGATGAGCGGAGAAGCCCCATGTCCTTCCGCTCGGTCTCTGTTGCCGCGCTCGAGCGCGCTGTATCGACCGACACTTCCACCACGCCTCCTTCGAGCGCTTTCGTGACCTGAGCCCCCGAACTCTCCAGCGCCGGCGGCGGTCCGTGCACACTCCGCACGCTCATCACCGCACGCGAAGCACGTGGAAGGCGCTCTCCCGCAGCGCCGACAGTCACCAAGCTGCGCCCAATGAGGTCGAGCTGTGCGCCTCCCCTCGCGGCGGCGCGTGCCGCACGTTCGGTGGAACGGCGCGCGACCATCTCTCCCACAGGGAGCGGGGTGATCGACCGAACGACACGCCCCGAGGCATCGATTTCCTCGCGCGACGGTATCGGCAGCGAACTGTTGGTGGTCTTCCAGACGCTTGATCCGTCTGCTGCAACCGACTCCCGCGTTGCCGTCATGTCCACGATGCGTAAACCCGCAGCTGGATCGACCGTGCGATACGCCAGTTGGCCTGCGCCGCCACCGCGTGCACGCTGCGTCTCACGTTCCACTTCGGCTGGTGTGAGCCACGGACGCGGCGGCAGCGGCATGCTCCGGCGAACATCACGCCCGCCTGCCTGTTCCTCGATTTCCACCTCACCGGCCAAGAAGCGGTAACGCACGCTTGACCTTGCATCACCAGAGCGTTGCCGAACGGAACAGCTGCTGGGCGTGCCCGCAGGCGCCTCCTCGAAGTCCCAGCCAACCTCCATCACCGCGGATGCGCCAGCGCGCCCGAGCGTGAACTGCATATGCGACAGCGTGACCACTCGTTCGCCGTCCACGCGCACCTGCTCGTGCAGCCAACCGCAGTCGCTCCCCGCGATCGACACGATGAACCACTCATCGCGCGGCTCGACCGCATCGCCCGCTCGCGCCATCGACGCGAGCAGCGCGATGATCGCCGCAGACCACACGCGCCACTCAGGACACCGCATCCACGTGCCCCTCGGGGCGCATCAGCGGAAAGAGAATGACATCGCGAATGGTGGGGCTGCCTGTCAGCAACATCACAAGCCGATCGATGCCCAGCCCAAGACCGCCCGCTGGCGGCATGCCAGTCCGCAGCGAATCAATGAACGCCTGATCGAGAGTGCGGAAGACCGCATCCTCCTCGCCGACTCCCGCGAGTTGTTCGGTGAACTTTGCGAGCTGGATGTCGGGGTCGTTCAACTCCGTATACGCCGGGCCAATCTCCATGCCGCCGATGAAGAGATCCCACCGCTCCGCCAGTTCAGGGCGCGCGCGGCTCGGTCGCGTCAGCGGGCTGACCGCGCTCGGGTAGTCGAGCACGAACGTTGGTCGGCATGGATCGATCAGCTTCTCCGCGTCATGCTCGAACAGTTCATTCACCAGCAGCCAGTGATCCTTGCGAGGCGCATCGGCGAGGTGCTTCGCGACTGCCGCAGCACGCACGCGCGCCGCGTCCTCCATCGGAAACCCGAGTGCCCGCTCAAAGAGCTCGCCGAAGCGAACTTGCACGAAGGGCGCGCGATAGTCGATGCGCATGCCGTTCCAAGGAAGGATCGGCCCTGCCTCCGCCGCCGCATGCCAGCGCTGCTCGACCGCGAGGCACGCGCAGTGATGCACGAGAGACTCGGTGAGTTCGAGCATGGTTCGGTAGTCGCCGAACGCCTGATACGCCTCAAGAGCCGTGAACTCAGGATTATGGCTCCGATCGATCCCCTCGTTGCGGAAGTTGCGGTTGATCTCGAACACCTTGGGCAGTCCACCCACCAGCAGCCGCTTCAGGTACAGCTCAGGCGCAATACGCATGTAGAGCGGCATCCCCAGTGCCAAATGGGTTGTCACAAACGGGCGCGCTGCGGCACCGCCGGCGATCGGCTGCATCATCGGTGTCTCGACTTCGAGAAACCCGCGCGTCTCCATGAAGCGTCGCACAGCGCTCACGATGCGTGAACGCGCCTCGAAGACTCGCAGGACATCCGGATTTGCAAACATATCCACATGCCGCTGTCGGTAGCGAAGTTCCGCGTCCTCCAACCCATGCCACTTGGAAGGGGGCGGCTCCAGATTTTTCGAGTGCATCGCCACGTCAGTGGCCCACACGCAGACTTCCCCCTTCTTCGTTCGCCCCACACGTCCGCACACACTCACGATGTCGCCGTAGTCGAGCAATTTCACCAGTTCAAAGCGCTTTTCACCCAGCAATGCAAGCGAGAAGGTCGCCTGCAAGTCGCCCGTCGAATCGCGCAGCGAGGCGAAGGCGATCTTGCCCATGTCGCGGTGCTGGACAACACGACCCGCGATGGTCACCTCGGGCCGCTGATCTTCGATGGAAGCGCCCCCCGCGCCTTTCGCTGCAGCGGTGGCCGCCTCAAATGCATCATGCGCTTCTGCGCTGTACTGCGCCCGCGCATCGGCGAGCGGCGTCAGCCCATCGATCCGCTCGCCGTAAGGTTCGATGCCAAGCCCGTCACGGAGGAGCGCAAGCTTGGCGCGCCGTGCGGCGCGCAGGTCGGTCGGTGACGGCTCCGCCTGCTGCATCGCTCGAATATACGCCTGACGCTTTGGTGCGCGCGCGAGTAGATTCCACGGATGCACTTTGAGAGCCATCAGCCCGTCATCGACGATCTTTCGGCGCGGATCATCGCTATCCGCGACTCTCTTTAACTGGCCAGACAAAGTTTCCAATAAGGACCGCCTGGAGGCGCGCATGGGCGAGACAGGATTCTGGGATGACCAGAAGGGAGCGCAGCAGGCCATTGCAGAACTGAAGACGCTTCGCGCCACCATCGATCCGATCCTCGAGATCAACAAGGGCCTGCAGGATGCGCAAGTGGGACTCGATCTTGCGCGTGAGTCGAACGATGCTGAGCTCTTGAAGGAGACGGACGAGTCGCTTCACTTGCTCGTCCAGCAAATGGAACGCTGCGAGCGGCAATCGCTGCTTTCGGACAAGCATGACCACCGCCACTGCTTCTTCGCGATCCAAGCCGGTGTCGGCGGTACGGAGGCGAACGACTGGGCAGAAATGCTCGAGCGCATGTACCTCTATTGGTGGAACACCATGGGGTTCAAGGTGGAAGAGCTCAGCCGAACGCATGGCACGGAGACGGGGATCGCCGAGGCAACCTACGCGGTGCGCGGTCCGTTCGCCTATGGCTACAACTCGTGCGAGGCAGGATCCCATCGACTCGCTCGCGTCTCCCCCTTCAATGCGGAAGGCAAACGCCAGACGTCGTTCGCCACCGTCGATGTCACGCCTGAGTTCGAGGAGACGGACCTTCACATCCCGGAACGTGACATGGAAGTGACCGCGTTCGTTCGTGCGAGCGGACCAGGTGGGCAGAATGTGAACAAGGTCGCGTCCGCGATCCGTGTGGTGCACATTCCAACGGGGATTCAGGTCGTTGCAAGCACCTACCGCGATCAGTTGCAAAACCGAAAGCAGGCACTGGCAGTGCTCATGTCGAAACTGGAGCAGCTGGAGCAGGAAAAGCGCGAGGCGGAGATTCAGGCCGCGAAAGGCGGCAAAGTGGAGCGCGGCTGGGGAACGCAGATCCGTTCCTACGTGTTCTACGACAACCGCGTGAAGGACCACCGAACCAACTACGAGGAGCCCAACCCGCAGCGTGTACTCGATGGACATCTCGAGGCGTTCATCGATGCAGAACTCAAGCGCCGGCGGCGGGAACGGGACGGCATCGCCATCACGGGCTGATCCACCATGCGACATGACAACCATCACCTCCGCGTCGTTGACTTTGGTCGCGGCGTATGCAACAGTGATCAGGCACTTCGGCACGAGTGGCTTGTCACGAATGGACTCGGCAGCTATGCGTGCGGCACCATCTCGGGTGCACGCAACCGTCGGTACCACGGTGATTTCATCGTGGCGACGCAGGCGCCAGCGGTCCGAACCATGTTGCTTGGCGCGACAGTGCCAACGGCGCAGTACCGCAACGGAACCTACCAACTCTCGACCGCGCGGTGGACAGATGGCACGGTCAATCCACACGGGCACCTCTGGCTCCAGCGATTTTTCCTCGATGGATCGATCCCCACGTGGCGCTGGTCGCTGCGTGATGCGCTCATTGAGCGTCGCATCGTCATGGTGCATGGCGAGGACACTCTCTGCCAGATCTGGAACGTCGTGCGGGCCTCAAGTCCCGTGCAACTTTCGTTCGACATGCTCGTCGATTGCCGCAATCATCATGCCCTTGGGCAGGTGGGCGCGCCAACGCCCGCGATCGAGAGGGTCGAGCGCGGCGTGCGCCTTCGCTGGCCGCAGGGCGTCGGCAGCGGACCGATGGACCTCTATCTGCAGTGCGACCGTTCCGTGCCGACGCCTGTCGGGGCGTGGTGGACCCGCATGCTGCTGGCCGAGGAGCAGGCGCGCGGCTACGACTTTGAAGATCAACTTTGGAATGCGGTCCGGATTGATGTCGTTCTCAATCCGGGCACATCGGTGGTGCTGAGCGCATCGACGGCGCTGCAGGAGCCGCGTTCGGGCAGCATGGTCGTGGAAGCCGAACGCGCGCGCATCGATGCGCTGCTTCGGCAGGCGGATTGTCCAGAGAGGGCCCCCGCGCTTGAGCAGCTTGTGTGCGCAGCGGATCAATTCATCGTCCGCCGCAAACGCCGCGACGGCACACGCATGGGCTGCTCCATCATTGCCGGCTATCCCTGGTTCGCAGATTGGAGCCGCGACGCGCTGCTCTCCGTCCATGGATTGCTGCTTGCCACGAATCGCCACGCGGAAGCGAAGGATGTCCTGTCCACGCTTGCCGATTGGGTCGAGGGAGGCTTGCTGCCCAATCGCTTTCCTGATCGTGCCGATGAAAAGGTGGAACGCAACAGCATCGATGCGCCGCTCTTGCTTGTGGTGATGGCCCGCCGCGTGTTCGAGCGCACGAAGGATGAGGCATGGCTGCGATCGTTGTGGCCAGCCCTTCTCTCCGTGATCGATGGCTACCGAAGTGGCACGCTGCACGGGATCGGCGTTGATCCTGCGGATGGGCTTGTGCGCGGTGGCGATGCGACAACACAGCTGACGTGGATGGATGCGCGCGTCGGCACGCGTCCGATCACGCCACGCGACGGCAAGGCGATCGAGGTGAACGCACTCTGGTGCGCTGCACTCGCGGCAATGTCCGACCTCGCTCCGCATGCGAACGCGCCAGACGGCAAGTGGAATGCGGATCTGGAGCGTGCCCAAAAGTCGTTCATAAAGTTCTGGAACGAAGACACCTCCTGCTGTTTCGACACGCTCGATGGCGACTCCGGAAGCGATGCTTCCGTCCGACCGAACCAGTTGCTCGCAATCTGCGCGCTGCCGGGGCTTCTGCCGCACGGTCAGGTGAGCACAATGGTGGAGACCTGCATGTCGCGCTTGTGGACACCCGTGGGACTTCGCACGCTGGTTCCGCGCGACCCTCGCTACTGTGGACATTACGGAGGCGATGTTGCCACGCGCGATGGCGCGTACCACCAAGGGACCGTGTGGCCTTGGCTGTTCATGGTCTCCGTCCGAGCAACCTTGCAGGTCGGCGGTGATCGGGAATCCATCATTGATTTCGTCTATCCGTTCTTGAACCACCTGCGCGAAAGTGGACTTGGATCCGTGAGCGAAGTCTTCAGCGGCGATCCGCCCCACGAACCGGGAGGCTGTCCTTGGCAAGCATGGAGCGTCGCATCGCTGCTCGAGATTGTCGAATGCATCGGCAGCGGGTTTGCAGCAGGAGGAAGAACAGGAGCACAGGCATGAGCAATGCCACGCCTCATGAAAAGCGAGTCATGAACACGACTGCGACACGCACCACCGCGGAGCATGCGCGACTCGCCGACGCGGATGCGGGGCGGGCTGCGTGGCGCCGCTTCGGGACATTTCTCGCCGACCGCCAATGGGGCACCGTGCGCGAGGACTATTCAGCGGAGGGTGCCGCATGGAACTCCTTTCCACATGACCACGCGCGAAGTCGGGCGTATCGCTGGGGCGAAGACGGGCTGGCAGGCTTCTGCGACCGTGAACAGTTGCTCTGCCTCTCGGTCGCGCTCTGGAATGGTCGCGATCCGATCCTGAAGGAACGCCTCTTCGGACTCACCAACAGCGAAGGCAATCACGGGGAAGATGTGAAGGAGCTCTACTGGTTCCTGGATGCGCTGCCGAGCGGAGCACTGGCGCGCATGCTCTACAAGTATCCGCAGCGACGTTTCCCCTACGACGAACTTGTGCGCGTCAATGCCTCGCGCAGCAAACTGGAGCGTGAATTTGAACTGCTCGACACGGGCGTGCTCGATGACGACTACTACTTCGATGTCGAGGTGGAGTATGCGAAGGCCGCGCCCGACGACATCCTGATGACCGTGACGATCACGAATCGCGCACCCGAAGCTGCGCGCATCCATGTGCTGCCGACGATCGTCTGGCGAAACACATGGACCTGGACCGGCTCGACCGAGCGTCCAGTGCTCCGCGCAGATGGGAAGGATGTGCTGGTGCAGCGAAGCGGGTGGGCACCCATGCGCGCGCGCTTCGATGGCTCTCCCGAACTGCTGTTCTGCGAGAACGACACCAACATTGAGCGTCTGTTCGGCAAGCCGCGCGATGGCAGGACATTCAAGGATGGGATCGGGGACTTTGTCATCTCGGGCTCCACGCAGTGCGTGGCGCAGTCACACAGTGGCACCAAGATGTCCGCACACCATGTGTTCGACGTCCCTGCGGGCAAGTCCGTCACCGTGCGCATGCGCCTGCATCCCGATGGTTCGGCGGATGCGTTCAAGGACTTTGATGGAGTACGGGCTGCGCGCGCAAAGGATGCGGATGACTATTACAGTGTGGTCCAGCACGGCATCGAAGACGCGGAACTGCGCCTCATCCAGCGGCAGGCGTGGGCGGGACTGCTCTGGTCCCAGCAGGCGTACCAGTTCGATGTTGCGCGCTGGCTCGATGGCGATCCGGGGCTTCCACCACCACCCGATGTCCGACGCAAGGGTCGCAACGCGGAGTGGCGACACCTGGAGAGCGATGGCGTGTACCTCATGCCCGATTCCTGGGAGTACCCCTGGTACGCGGCATGGGATCTTGCCTTCCACTGTGCGGCGCTCGCACCCATCGATCCGGTCGAGAGCAAACGACAACTGCTGCAACTGCTCGGCGAAGGCTCGATGCACTCGAGCGGACAAGTCCCCGCCTACGAGTGGGCTTTCAGCGATGTGAACCCGCCCGTGCACGCGTGGGCAGTCCTGCGCATACTGGAGTGTGATCGTGCAGCGGGGCGCGCCGACGATCTCGACTTCCTGCGAACAGCGTTCCACCGCCTGCTGCTGAACTTCACTTGGTGGGTGAATCGCAAGGACATGGATGGCCGAAACCTGTTCGCGGGCGGCTTCCTTGGGCTCGACAATGTCGGCGTCTTTGATCGCAGCGCAGATCTGCCGGAGGGAACCACCCTGCAGCAGGCGGATGGCACCGGATGGATGGGCATGTTCGCACTGAACATGATGCGGCTGTCTGTTGAACTGTCGCTGCATGAGCCGACGTATCAGGACATGGCGATCAAGTTCTTCGATCACTTCCTCGAGATCGCTGGCGCCATGGCTGACTTCGCGGGTACGGGCGCTGGACTGTGGGACGAGACGGACGAGTTCTATTACGACCGACTTCGACTCAAAAATGGTTCCGTCCTCGTCATGAGACTCCAGTCGGTCGTGGGGCTTCTTCCCATGACGGCCGTCTCGGTGATGGATCCGCGGCGCATCGAACGTGCCCCCGTCTTCGCCGCGCATATCGAACGCGTCTTCGCGAAGCATCCGGAGTTGGCAAAGCTTGTCTCGCACTGGAATGTGGGCGGCAGCGGCAACCTGCGGCTCTTCTCACTGCTGCGTGGGCACCGCATGAAGTGCCTGCTGAAACGCATGCTCGATGAGAAACAGTTCCTGTCACCGTTCGGCGTCCGTTCGATGTCGCGCACACTCGAGGACAACCCTTTCGTCTTCTGGCATGAAGGCAAGACGATGGATGTGCGATACACGCCAAGTGAGAGCACCACAGCGACCTTCGGCGGCAACAGCAACTGGCGCGGACCGATCTGGATGCCCGTCAACTTCCTCTTCATCGAAAGTCTGCAACAGTTCCACAGTTACTACGGCGATGAGTTCAAGATCGAGTGCCCGGCTGGATCTGGACGGATGGTGACGCTCGCCGACGCAGGGCACGAAGTGGCACGTCGCCTGCTCCAACTCTTCCGAAAAGATCCAGACGGCAAGCGCCCCTGTCTTGGAGAGCACTCCAAACTGCAGAACGATCCTCACTTCAACGACAAACTGCTCTTTCACGAGTACTTCGACGGCAACACGGGGCGTGGGTGCGGTGCATCACACCAAACGGGTTGGACAGCCATGGTCGTATGGCTGGCTGGACAACTCGGACGGCGTGGAGCAGCGCCGTGAACCGTCTCGCGCTCTTTGTCGGACGCTGCGCCGCTGGCGGAGCGCTGATTGGCGGCGTGTCCTTCCTTCTGTCCTTCGGCAACACGCAGAGTGTCGCCGGCATCGATGCGCGATTTGGTCGTCTGCTGCTTGCACTCCTGCTGCTGCTGGCGTGCGCACTTGTCGCCATCCCGCGTTGGCGTGCATGGCTCTTGCTGCGTTTGTGGTTGGCGGCGTTCCTGACTGCCGTCACGATCGGCTGGATTGCATCAGGTCTGGCGACTGGAACGCTTGCACTGATGCTTGGACTGCTCAGTGCGACCTGCATGCTCGCCGCAACGGATACGGCGCGTGGACGCTGGATCACTGCTGCGCTTGCAAGCAGCGTGATCGCGCTCAGCAGCATCGCGCTCCTCGCACCAACGCCAGCTTCGGCGTCGTTGTCTGCCATCGATCTCCTCGGCAAGCTGCATGGCGCGATACCGCTCTCCATGCTTGCCGCGGGTCTTGCACTTCTGCTGGGAAGTTGGGTGAGCGCACCCGAGCGAAGCCTCGGACTTCCACGGTGGGCAGGACTCGCCATCGCGATCTTGCTCGGCGCGCTGTCGACTTCCGCCTGGCACCACCTGCAAACAAATTTACACGACTCGATCCGCCGTGAGTCCGCAGCCAATGAGCGGGCGCTCGCTGCATTTGTACGGGAGAACTTCGCTCGGCTCACCAGTTCGATGCTGCAGTTCAGCAAGACGCTTGATGCGCCCATTCCCACGGAAGAAGGCGACCTGGAGCAGCAGTCCACACTCCTCCGCGGTGCGCATCCTTCGCTCGTGATGCTCCAGTGGGTCGAACAGGATGGCAAGATCACTTGGGCGGATGAGGGCATTCCCGAAGCGCGCGCGCGCGTCCCCGCCGCATCGACGGATGAAGCGATCGCGCGCGCACACTCCTCGCGAGAGGTGGCGTTCATCGGCCCCATCACGGTGGACGGTGACGACTCTGCGCTCGTGGCAGCGACACCCACAGGATCGCGAGGCAGTCTTGTGGCGCTCATCAGTATGCGTCGTGGGATGGGTCCTTGGTCCACATCCTTCAACGAACCCTATGAGACAGAGGTGTCTTTCGAGGGCAGGATGATTTGGGAACGCGGTGGCAAAGACGGTCCATCCATCGTGGCGCCCGGACAGAACATCACCGTCGGCGGCAATACGCTGCAGGCACGGGTCTCCCCCGCGGACACGCTCACCTCGGTCGGTGCCCCGACGCTGCCCAATCTGCTGTTCGCTGCGATGCTCGCCACCTCCGCCCTGCTCGGATCGACCACCTATTTTGCACAGGTCTCGGCGCAGAAGGCGCGGGGGAGTGCCCGTGCGCGGAGCCAACTGGAGCAGCTCATTTCCGGCGGCGGACAAGTCGCCATCATCGCCACCGATACAGACGGTCGCATCACCATCTTTAACCGCGGTGCAGAGCGATTGACCGGTCGTACCGCGCCTGAGGTGCTGCACCGCATGCAGGCGGCTGACCTCTTCGACGCTGCGGAACTGCGAAAGGCATTGGAGCCACACGGCAGTGCATCGCCACAAGAGGCGCTCGCCGCACTCGCGCAGAATGTCCGCGGCTTTTCTGCCGATTGGACCTGGCAACGTCCATCGGGCGGTTCGCGCCGAGTCAATGTGGCGGCGAGTCCTTGGCGCGATGTGCGCGGTGAGCTTCTCGGCTATCTGCTTGTCGCTGTTGATGTCACCGAGCGCGAAGCGGCCATGCGTGCACTCGATCGCGCGCGCATCGACTTGGAACGAACGAATACGCTCAAAACCTCCTTCCTGTCGAATGTCAGCCATGAGATTCGGACCCCCATGACGAGCATCCTCGGCTGTGCGGATCTGCTGCTTGAGGAGGGAGCGCCCGAAGTGGAGCGCGCGGAGTTCGCGCGCACCATTCGCCGAAACGGCGAGCACCTGCTCGAGGTGCTCAACGACATTCTCGATATCACGCGGATCGAGGCAGGCCGTCTTCACATCGAACGCATCGAGGTGAAACTTGGCGAAGTACTCGATGAAGTGAGCACACTGATGGCCGCACGCGCAAAGGTGCGTGGGCTGGCGTTCACGGTCCGCCTCGAGGCGGAAAACGATCCCGTGGTGCTCACGGATCCACTGCGTATTCGACAGGTGCTCGTGAATCTCATCGGCAACGCAATCAAGTTCACGGAGCAAGGATCGGTGACCGTGGAGCTTCGAACGAAAGTCGAGGGCGACACGCTCTGCGCCGACTTCACTGTGCGAGATACGGGGATCGGCATTTCGCCAGAGCAAGCGGCATCACTCTTTGTCGACTTCGCACAGGCCACTCCATCGACGGCGCGGCGCCACGGCGGCACGGGACTCGGCCTCGCCATCTCGCAGCGCTTGGCACACCTGCTCGATGGCAGCATTACGCTGCAGTCAGAAATCGGCAGTGGCAGCGCATTCATGTTTTCCATGCGTGCACCACTGGCCACTGCGGCAGTCGCGGTCGCCACCGAGGATGTGGCTCCGCCCATCCGCCTCGATGGACGCGATGTGCTCCTCGTAGGTCTGCGGGAGCACGCGGCGGAAGTCGCGGCAGTGCTCAGACAAGCCGGTGCATCCGTTCTTTCGGTGAGCACGCCGTCTGAGGCGTTCGCAGCGGCGGATCTCACGAGCCACCATGAACGCTTCAATGCGATCCTCATGGACATGCGGTTGCCCGACCTCGCCAGCTACGACACGGCGCGAGAGCTGCGTGCGAGCGGATTCCGCGGAAGGCTGATCGCGCTCACGGAAGATCCTGTCCTCGACGACCACGATCGCTGCACGGCGGCCGGCTTCGACGATCGCGGGGTGTTGCCCGTACCGCGCGCGCGGCTTGTTCGCCTGTGCAGCCCTGCCGTAACTGCGAGCGATTGCTAGACTTGGCCCTCCCCTTGGTGGGGTGGCAGAGCGGTTGAACGCGCCTGACTTGAAATCCGGTATGCCCGAAAGGGCATCGTGGGTTCGAATCCCACCCCCACCGCTTTCGCCTCGCCGAGCAACCGAGTGCCCCTCGGACTCGATCACTTCATCATTCTCACTCCTCCCATGATCCACACACACGCCATTCTTCTCGCCGCATGCGGTCTCCTCCAGGCGACTGATCCCACTGCAACGCCTCCCGCAGCCGCCATGCTGCGCTATCCCGACATCAGTGGCGACCGAATCGTCTTCGCGTACGCCAATGGCCTGTGGACGGTTGACCGGAATGGCGGCACCGCGCAGCCCGTCGCCGATCCACCCGGCACCGAGGCGTTCCCAAGATTCTCACCCGACGGGAAGTCGATCGCGTTCCTCGGCAACTATGAAGGCAACCGTGACATTTATGTCACCCCGATCACGGGCGGCATTCCAGGACGTGTGACCTACCACCCCACCTCGGAGCTGCCGACCGACTGGATGTCAGACGGCCGCATTCTTTTCAGCGCAAGTGGTATGGGCACCTATCCCCGCGCGCCGCAAATCTTCGCTGTGAACGCCACCGGCGGACTGCCCGAAGAGTTTCCTGTTCCTTACGGTGCAAATCCCACGGTCAGCGCCGATGGGCGGTATCTCGCCTACACGCCGCACTCCACCGACATGCGCACATGGAAGCGCTACCGCGGCGGCATGGCGACGGATATCTGGGTGTACGACCTGAAGGAAAACACGGCACAGCGCGTCACGCAGTGGGAGGGCACAGACACCATCCCAATGTGGCATGGGTCAACGCTCTATTACCTGAGCGATGCGGGTCCAGAGCATCGCTTGAACATTTGGAGCTGTGATGCGCGCGGCGGCAACCGCAAGCAAATCACCAACTTCAGCGACTTCGATGTGAAGTGGCCATCGGTCGGTCCGGACGACGGCAGCGGCGGCGAGATCGTCTTCCAGCAGGGAGCTGATCTGAAGGTGCTCGACCTCGCCAACCGGAAGGTGCGCGTGGTGCCCGTGCAGGTGCCGGGGGCGCGCGCGCGACTGCGACCGCAAGTCCTTGAAGCGGGCAACTTCATCGATGCGTGGGACATCTCCCCTTCTGGCAAACGCGCTGTCGTCAGTGCGCGCGGCGACATCTGGACGCTGCCGGCTGAGAACGGCATTCCCAGAAATCTCACCGACACGGATGGCGTGTTCGAGCGCGAGCCGACCTGGAGCCCCGATGGCAAGTGGATCGCCTACTGCGGCGACAATGCGGAAGGTGGCTACGACCTCTTCGCGCTTTCAGCAGATGGATCGGGCGAGCGAAAGCAGTTGACGAAAGAGGGGACCTTCAAGAGCGATATCAATTGGAGCCCCGACTCGAAATGGATCGCATACGCCGGAAGCAACAACTCTCTCTATCTCGTGGACTTTGCATCGGGCGAGAGCAAGCTGGTCATCCGTGAGGCTTGGAACGACAACCCACCGAATCCGCGGTGGAGCCATGACTCGAGTTGGATCGCCTTCGCGAACAGCGATCCCACCGGCCGGTCGAACCAGATTTCACTCTTCGACGTGGAGAGCGGGGAAACGCGCACCATCTCATCACCCATGTTCCCTGCAGGAACGCCGACCTTCGACCGCGCGGGCGAGTGGCTCTACTTCCCGAGCGATCAGGAGTTCGCGGCTCGCTACGGATCCCTCGATACCACGTGGATCTACGACAACTCAGAAGTTCTGTTGGCAGTGCCCTTGCGGGCGGATGTGAAGGCTGCGTGGCAAGTGCTCGAGACGGATGAGGAAAAGCCGGAGGAGCCGAAGAAGTCCGCGGGCAAGAAGGATGGTCGCAAGAAGGATGGCGACAAGAAGGGCGGAGAAGAGGACGCGGACAAAGTGTCCACTCCAGCGGGTTCGTGGAAGTGTTCCGCAAAGAGAGCGGAGGATTCCATCGACTTCACGCTCGTCGTCACAATGAACGAAGGAGACAAGGTCGCGGCGACTTTCTCAAGCGAACGACTGTCCGGCGATCTTGCTGGGTCCTGGGATGCCGCCGGCAAGTCGCTTCATCTGGAAGGGTCGAAGGATGGTGTGCGGTTTGTGGTGGATCTGACGTTCGACGGCAACTCGGTCAAAGGACGTGCGTCGGTCACGACTGAAGAAGGCGAGATGAAGTATGAGATCACCGGCAGCAGATCCGCGGATGACGCGAAGCCCGCGGATGACGCGAAGCCCGCGGATGACGCGAAGCCCGCGGATGACGCGAAGCCCGCGGATGACGCGAAGCCTGCGGATGACGCGAAGCCTGCGGATGACGCGAAGCCTGCGGATGACGCGAAGCCTGCGGGCGATGCAAAGCCCGCGGATGATGCGAAGCCTGCGGGTGACGCGAAGCCAGCGGATGATGCGAAGCC